>DDEV01000004.1 GCA_002336855.1 Leucobacter sp. UBA1945
CGCGTCGACCCGGGCAAGGTGCGCGTGTTGGGAGACCCGCGTGACGACAGCGTCTGCGCGCAGGCCGCGGACACTCGTCTTGCCGACGAGGCGCGCGCCAAAGTGCGAGCGCTGCTCGGGTTGCCTGAGGAAGAAGTCGGCGCGCGCGAGCCGCTGGTGCTGTACGCGCCTACTTGGCGCGATGGCGAGGCCGACCCCGCGCAGCCGACCGCAGCAGAGGCCGAACACATCGCCGCGGCCCTCGACACGCTCGGTGCGAGGCTGCTTGTTCGTTCGCACCCGCTCGGCGAGGGCGCGTACGACTCCCTGATCGGGAATCGCGTGCAGCGCCTCGGCGCAGATCTGGTGCGCGACATCACCCCGCTTCTCGGTGCGTTCGACGCGGTGGTCACCGACTACTCGTCGATCGCCCTCGACTTCGCGTTGCTCGGCCTCCCCATCGTGTGGTTCGCGCCCGATCTCGACGCTTACACCGTGAGCCGCGGCCTGTACGAGCCGCTCGAGGTGACAGCGGCCGGCCGCGTGCAGCGAAGCTGGGGCGAAGCGGTGGATCGCCTGGCCGCAGTGCTGCCCGACTCGCTTTCACGCAGGGTCGCTGAGGCCGACGCTCGCGCCCTCGCCTCCCGTTTTCACTCTTTTGCGCAGGGGGGTGCTGCGCGGCGCGTGATCGCAGAGATTCGCAGGCTGGCGCTCAAAGACAAGGATCGCGTGCCCGCGGAAGCAGTGTTCTTCGAGAGCTTCTACGGCAAGCAGGTGAGCTGCAACCCGCTTGCGCTCGACCGCGAGATCGCCTCGAGATTTCCTGAGCTGCCGCGTTACTGGAGCGTCACGAGCGAGCGCGTCGAGGTGCCGAGCGGCGCGGTCCCCGTGCTCGTGGGTTCGCCAGACTGGTTCGCCGCGCGCCGCCGGGCCCAGCTGCTCGTGGTGAACGACTGGCTGCGCTACCGGTTCAGGCGAGCGAAGCACCAGACCGTGCTGCAGACCTGGCACGGCACAATGCTGAAGCACCTCGCGCTTGGCCGCCCGCGCGTGGGGCTGCGCACCCGATTGGCGATTCGTCGCGAGAGTCGGCGCTGGAGCCTGATGCTGTCGCAGAACGCGCACTCCACCGAGCAGTTTCGCTCGAGCTATGCGTTTCGCGGCGAGATTCTCGAGACGGGCTATCCGCGCGACGACCGGCTTGCAGCCGCGGTCGCGGGGGGCAAAAGGATCGCCATCGCCGTCGATGCGGCCAAGCGTGCGCTTGGAGTGCCCGCCGAGAAGCGAGTGCTCGCTTACGTGCCGACCTGGCGCGACGGCGGCCAGACCGTGAACACGCTCGACGTGCACGCGCTTGCCACGGAGCTTGGCGAAGAGTGGGTGGTCGTTGCTCGTGGGCACACGCGCAGCGCCGGCTCGTATGCCGCGCCCCTGCTCGGGCTGGGAGCGACTGCTCGACAGGCCGTCGTCGACGCATCGTCGCACCCCGATGTGAACGACGTCATTCTCGCCGCAGACGTGCTCGTCACCGATTATTCTTCGGTGATGTTCGACGCGGCCGTGGCTCGGGTGCCGATGCTCTTCTTCGTGCCCGATCTCGCCTCGTACCGCGACCGCGAGCGCGGCTTTACCTTCGACTTCGAGCAGGCGGCGCCGGGCCCGCTGCTCACGACGCGGGCCGAGGTCGTCGAGGCGGCGCAGGCCGGGGTGCCGATGGGCGAGGCGTATTCGGCGTGGTGCGAGCGATACGTACCGCACGACGACGGGCACGCGGCGGCGCGCGTGATCGATGAGCTTGTTGCGCGAGGGGTGTTGGCGGGCTGAAGCTTCTGGCGGTCTGAGCTGCCTATTGCTACATGCGCGACTTGTCGACCGTGCGACCCGCGCCGCCGACCACGCCATAGAGAAACCCGGTGCCCCAGCTCAGGTGCATCGTGATGATCGCCCAGAGTCCGAGCAGGCGCTCGCGCACGCCTTGCAGGTCAGGCAATCTTGTGCAGGCGAACAGCACGGCCGCGATGTACAGCAGGGGAGTCGCGTGCACGATCGACCACCAGGCCGCGGCGCCCTGCAGCGGCAGCACCCCGCACAGCTGCAGCACGAGCACGATGAGGCTCAGCGCGAGCCCGAGCACCAGGGTGCCTGGCGCATAGAAGCGCCACGGGGTCTCGCGCGGGTGCCGCTTCGTCAGCACTGCGCGCCAGGCGCCGGTTGCGAAGAACTGCTTTGCCAGGTCTCTGAAACTCGCCCGGGGCCAGTACGTCACGCCGAGCGCCGGCTCGAACCAGACGAGGCCGCCCTCGCGCCTGATGCGCAGGTTGAGCTCCCAATCCTCGCCGCGGCGAATGATCGGGTCGTAGCCGCCCGCGGCGTCGATCGCCTCGCGGCGAAAGATGCCGAGATAGGCGCTCTCTGCCGGGCCTGGTGTGCCATCGCCGTGGTAGGCGCCACCACCGAGCCCGTACGGGCTGTTGTAGCCCGCTGCGATCGCGCGCTGCACCGGGCTGCGCCCGCCCGCGCGCATCACGCCGCCCACGTTGGCCGCGCCCTCGCGCCGCAGCGCCTCGATTCCGCGACTCGTGTAGTCGGGCGTGAGCTCGCTGTGCGCATCGACGCGCACGACAACCGGGTGCACGCTCGCCGCGATCGCGAGATTCAGCCCGATGGGAATATCTCGCTCGGGGTTGGGCACGAGTGAGACCCGGGGATCCTCGGCTGCCAATTTTAACGCAATCTCGTCGGTACGATCGTTCGACGGACCGAGCGCGAGTACGATCTGCTTCTCGCCCGCGTAGTCTTGCGCGAGAATCGTTCGCACGGCGCTCTCGAGGTAACCCTCTTCGTTGAGCACGGGCATCACATAGCTCACGCCGGGGAGCTCGGGCAGGGGAGTCAGCAGCACCTCATTATTCTGGCACGGGCGCACTCGAATAGGCTTGACGCATGCAGATAGCAAGCGACGTGAAGCGTGCCAAGAAACTTGCCAAGAAGGTGCTCGCTGGGCGCCGCGCCCTGTTCGGGGTGCGCGAGCTCATTGCTGAGCGCGGGCCGCTGCCCGAGAACCGCTATCGCGTGGGCGTGTACTTCGCCGACAGCGACGTGAATATCTACCAGATGCGCCAGTGGTACGCCCCGCTGCGCGAGCTTTCGAAGACGCACCCCGTGCTGCTCATCGCCCGCCATCCGGCCGGTGCGAAGCTGCTTATGGAAGAGAGCGGCCTCGACGTTGCGTTCACGCAGAAGGTCACCGATATCGAGAAACTGCTCGAGCAGCAGCCCCTCGAAGTCGTGCTCTATGTGAACCAGAACACGCGAAACTTTCAGATGATGCGCTACGGTCGCCGGTGGCACGTGTTCATCAACCACGGCGAGAGCGACAAGATGTACATGGTGAGCAACCAGTACAAGACGTACGACTACGCGTTCATTGCTGGCAACGCGGCCAGGGAGCGGCTCGACCGCGTGCTCTGGGACTACGACCTCGACAGCCGCACGTTCTCGATCGGCCGCCCGCAGACCGATCATTTGAGCGGCGAGCCTCCGTTCACTCCCGACGAGCGCACCGTTGTGTTCTACGCGCCGACGTGGGAGGGCGATCGACCCGCGGCGAGCTACGGTTCGGTTGCAAGCCATGGCGAGGATCTGGTGCGCAAGTTGCTCGAGACCGGTCGCCATCGCGTGGTGTACCGCCCGCACCCGAGAAGCGGGGTGGTCGATGCCGAGTTCGGTGCGGCGAATGAAAGGATCATCGCGGCGCTCGACGAGGCGAACCACAAAGATCCCTTAGCCCAGCACGTCTACGACACTTCGCCTTCGCTCGGTTGGCAGCTCAGCCTGCCTGACGTCGCCATCTGCGACATCTCGGCGATGGTGTACGACCGGCTCGCCACGGGCAAGCCGCTCATGATCACGAGGCCCGTCGCGGCCGACGCCGAGGTCGACGAGGGCGGCTATCTGAGCGTGTGCGAGTGGTTGAGTGCCGATCAGACCGCCTCGATCGATGAGGTGCTCGATGGCGTGATCGGCGACGCCGCAGCGCGCGAGCGCCTGGTGACGTGGTCGAAACACTACTTCGGTGACACCGCCCAGGGTGCCCCCACCCAGCGTTTTCACGACGCCATCGAGGTGCTCATCGCAAAGGCCGACGAGCGCCTGCGCAGCTAAATCTCGTCTTACCGGGGCGGCCGCCGCCCCGGCTCGGTTTTGTCTGGCCGCGGGCTCAGCTGTTGTGGTCGGCGTTGTAGAGGTCGAGTGCCTCGTCGATGGGGCCGTCGAGTTTGAGGCGGCCACCGTCGAGGTAGAGCCCGCGGGTGCAGAAGCGCCGCAGGTCGCGCTCACTGTGCGACACGAGAAACAGCGTCTTGCCGGCCGCGAGCAGTTCGTCGATGCGACGGTAGCACTTGTCTCGAAAGGCCTTGTCGCCGACGGCGAGCACCTCGTCGACGAGCAGCACCGGTTCATCGAGCTGCGAGACCACGGCGAAGGCGACGCGCACCTTCATGCCGCTTGAGAGGTGCTTGAACGGGGTGTCGAGCACGTCGGCGGCCTCGGCGAAACCCACAATCGAGTCGAATCGATCGGCGATCTCGCTGCGGCTGAGCCCGTGCAAGCCCGCGGCGAGATGAATGTTGTCGCGCACCGTGAGATCGCCCGAGAACCCACCGGTGAGCTCGATGAGCGGGGCAACGCCCCCGTGCACCCGCACTGATCCCTCGTCGGGCAACAGCACGCCAGCCACGAGCTTCAGCAGCGTCGACTTGCCCTGCCCGTTGCGACCCACCACGCCGATGGCTTCGCCGCTACGCACGGTAAACGAAACGCCGCGCAGCGCCCAGAACTCGTTCGACTTCGCGCGGCGTTTCTTGCCAGCGAAGAGTTCGGTGAAATTGCGGTGCGAGCCGCGGTTGCGGCGAAAGTGCACGCCGAGACCAGCTACGTCGATCATGGTGGCAGTGCTGGCGGCTACACCGAAGGCGCTCGCGTCGGGGGTCTTTTCGTCAGGCATTTACAGCTCCTTCAGTACGCGGCCGACGGAACGGCTGAAGACCAGGATGCCGAGGCCGAGCACCGCGAACGAGATTGCCGCTGAGGTGAGCACAAGCGTCCAGTTCATCTGGTCAGGGAAGAATCCAGCGCGGAAGAGCGCGAAGATGCCCGAGAGTGGGTTGATCCAAGCAAGTGGGGCTGCCGCAGCGGGCAGATCGCTCGCGCCATAAATGATGGGGGAGGCGTAGAACAGCACGCGCAGCACAATTCGGGTGGCACGCTCGAAGTCTCGGAAGAACACGGCGAGCGGGGCGATGATCAGGCCGACCCCCAGAATGAGCACGCCCATGAGCAAGATGCCGAGCGGGTAGAGCAGCAGCATCCAGTTCACCTGCGTGCCTGGCGAAAGGATCGCGAACAGCGCGAGCACGGGCAGACTCAGGAGGTACTCGATGCCCTTTGCGCACACGAAACGCGCTACCCAGATCCATCTGGGTAGCGCCACCGAACGTACGAGCTTCGCGTCCCGACGAAACGCTACGGTGGAGTCGCTCACGGCGCCGTTGAACCACATCCACGGCAGCATCGCGCAGAGCAGAAACACGATGTACGGATCTTCGCCGAGCGAGCGGTGCATGAGCTTTGTGAAGATGAACCAGTAGATGAGGCTCATCAGCAGAGGGTCGAGCACCGACCAGAGATAGCCGAGCAACGACGTGGAGTAGCGCACCTTCAGATTGCGTATCGTGAGCAGGCGCAGCGATCGCCACGCGGCCATTCGACTCGAACGCTGCCGATCACTATTGCTCGTCACACAGCCATTCTGCCCGGTTCGGGCTGAACGTGCGCACAGCCGAGCGCGCGCGCCTCGCATGTCGGTGTATTTGATAGGTTTGTAGTTGTGCCTGCGACCCCTCAGAATGAAGAGTTTTCCGACGACATCGACGTTGTCGGTTCTTCTGCCGCGCCCCAGATGCCAGAGCCGCCGCGAACAGTGAAGAATCGCGCGCCTCGCGAGCCCATCGGGCCACAGCGCAAGGGCATTCAGCGGGTGCCCGCAGCGCCTGTCGGGCCGGCGCAGCCAGAGGTTGCGCAGTCTGTGCCCGCAGCCGCGCCCGCACAGCCGGCACCCGTGCAGCCTGAGCCAACCGTGTCGGCCTCTGCAGCTGAGCCGATCCAGCCTGCCCAGCAAGCCGCGCCTGTAGCGCAAGCCGCTCCGGCAGCGCCTACGCAGCGCGCGAGTCGCATCGAGGTGCCAGTGCCCTCGGTCGTGCGCGCCCGTGAGCGTGCAGAGCTCGCCGCACGAAACCCGGTCGTGCTGCGCGCGGATTCGCTCACGAAGTCTTACGGTCAGGTGCTCGCCGCCGCCGACGTCTCGTTCGAGGTGCATGCCGGCTCGCTCACCGGTGTGGTCGGCCCCAACGGTGCGGGCAAAACGACGGTGCTCTCAATGATCACCGGGCTCAACCGCCCGAGTTCGGGGCGCGTTTCGGTGCACGAAATCGACGTCTGGGGCAAGGGTCCCGCGGCAAAACGCGTGATCGGCAGCCTGCCGGACCGGCTGCGTCTCTTCGATCGCCTCACCGGCGGCCAGCTGCTCTATTACGCAGGCGTGCTGCAGGGCCTCGACCAGAAGACGGTTGCGAAGCGAGCTGCAGAGCTCGCTACCGCGTTCGGCCTCGAGTCTGCGCTCGACCGCCCGGTCTCTGACTACTCGGCAGGCATGCAGAAGAAGATCGGGCTCGCGTGCTCGATGATTCACGCACCCGAGGTGTTGGTGCTCGACGAGCCCTACGAAACCATCGACCCAGTGTCGGCTTCGAACGTGACCGAGATCCTTGAAAAATATGTCGCGGGTGGCGGCAGCGTCATCATGTCGAGCCACAGCCTCGACCTGATCCAGCGCATCTGCGACCACGTGGTCGTGATCGTCGACGGCTCCGTTGTCGCGAAGGGTACCGTCGATTCGGTGCGCGATGGCGTGAGCCTCGAAGAGCGCTTCAAACACCTCACCAAGCCCGACGAAGAAGGGAAGGGGCTCGAGTGGTTGCGCGGCTCTTCCGACTCCGAGTAGCGCTGCTGCTCTCTGTCTTTCGGGGCGGCTTTCGCGCGGTAGCGCGCTCTGTGTTCATCGGCTTGATCTCGGTTCTCGCGGCGGTGGGCCTGGCGTGGCTTCCCCTGTGGCTTTCTCGCGGCGCTGAGGATCGCGTGGCGATCGACGTCATACTCTCTTCGGTGCTGCTCGTTCTTGTGGCGCTTGTGCCGTTCTTTGCAAATCTGGGGAGCCTCGAACCGCGTCAGTTTGGGTCGTATCCGGCGACCCCCGCAAGCATCGCCACCGGCCTGTTTCTGTCGAGCCTGCTGAGCTGGCCCACGATCTGGCTGCTCGTCTGGATGGCAGCGCTCGTGGTGCTTCGACCAGAGTGGGCCGGAGCCCCGCTCGCCGTGATCATCGCCGGCGTGCTCACGCTCGTGCTCGCGATCGCGTTTGCCCGGGTGAGCTCGGCACTCGTTCGATTGGTGCTGCCTGCCAAGGCCACCTCCGCGCTGCGCTGGACGGGGCTGCTGCTGTTGCTCGCCGCACTGCCCGTAATGATCTTCCTGCTCGCCGACGCGCTGCGTTCGCCACGCAGTCAGGCGATTCGCGACGCCGCCGGAGTGTTCGGGTGGACACCGTTCGGGGCGACTGCAAGCGGCCTCTCTGGAGCCGTGCACGGTGAGTGGGCCACTGCAGCGGCGCACTTCGGCATCGCTGCAGCAGCGTTTCTCGTGCTGCTGCTGTGCTGGTACCTGCTCGTCGCGCGTTCGCTCACCAGCGTGGAGCGCCCGGTGTCTGCGGGTGTCACCCGCGACGGACTCGAGATCTTCGAACGTTTTCCGGCGAAACCGCGCGACGTCATCGCCGCCCGAGCGCTCACGTACTGGCGACGCGATCCTCGCTACCGCATCGCCCTGTTCGCTATTCCGGTAGCTCCGGTCATCATGATGGCGGCGCTGTGGATCGCGGGTATGGAGATGCACGTGCTGGCGCTGCTGCCGCTGCCGGTGATTCTGCTGCTGTTCGGCTGGTCGGTGCACAACGATGTCGCGCTCGATTCGACCGCGATCTGGATGCATGTGGCGAGCGGCACGAAGGGCACACACGACCGTGCCGGCCGCCTCGCTCCGGTGCTGCTGATCGGCCTTCCGCTCGCGGTGGTCGGTTCGAGCATCACCGTCACTATCAGCGGCGACTGGCGACTGCTGCCGGCCGTGCTCGGCATGAACCTCGCGGTGCTGCTCGTCGCCGCTGGAGTGTCGAGCGTGTTCTCGGCGATGATGCCGTACCCCGCGACCAGGCCAGGCGACAGCCCCTTCGCGCAACCCGCGGTGCAGGGCTCTGGGGCAGGGCTTGCGCAGACCCTCTCGATGCTTTTCGCGCTGCTGTTCTCGTTGCCCCCGGTCGTGCTTTCGGTGTACGCAATCGTCGACCCGACGCTGGGCCTCAACCTGGTTGCGCTCGGCCTGGGCGTTGCTTGGGGGCTGCTGATACTCGGTGCTGGCATTCTGATCGGCGGCAAGATCTTCGATCGCGGCGCCCCCGAGCTGATCGCGGTCACTCAGACCTTCGACTGAGCCCACGCGTAGAATCAGTGCATGGGTATTTTTACGCGCGATAAGTCAGACACCGGTGGCGGCGTTGACGTGCTCGACCGCGAGCTCGAGCAGCTGCTGAACCAGGATCAGCTCGAAGACGGCGATCACGAGCGTTTTTCGCACTACGTACCGAAAGACAAGATTCTCGAGTCGGCGGTAACGGGCAAGCCTGTTCGTGCGCTCTGCGGCAAGAAGTGGACCCCCTCGCGGGATCCCGAGAAGTTTCCGGTTTGCCCAGACTGCAAGCGGGTCTACGAACGCATGAAGAAGTAGCTCGGCGTGACCGCGGCCCGATCAGGGCTAGCGGTACTCGGTAGGGATCGCGGGATCTCCGCGCGTGAGGCTCATCGCAACCGGTGGCAACTCTGCCACGACTCGGCGGTGACGCTCGCGCGCGGCCGCGATTCCGTCTGCGCCGGTGTGACCAGGCAGCAGCTCGCCGTCTTGCACGAGAGGCACGAGCACTTCGCGGCCGTGCTCGCCGAGTTCTGCGCCCTCGGCACTGCCCCCCGGGCCGTCGCCGAGAAACAGAAGCTCAGCACGAGCGACGCCCCGCGCGTCGAGCAGGCGTCGCACGCTCTTGCGCCCGCCGACCGAGGCCTTGTCTGCCGACTTCTTCGCGACCGACACCCATTCGCCGTCATCGCCGGTGCGGGCGACGAGCTTGTAGACCATACCCATGGTGGGGGAGCCACTGCCCACGACGACCGAGGTGCCGACGCCAAAGCTGTCAACAGGCGATGCCGAGAGCCCGGCAACGGTGTATTCGTCGAGGTCGTTCGTCACGGTGATGCGGGTATTCGTGGCTCCGAGCTCATCGAGCAACTCCCGCACTCGGGCGACGACGACGGGCAGGTCGCCAGAGTCGATGCGAACCGCGCCGAGCCCGGTGCCGGCCACCTCGACTGCCGTGCGCACGCCCTGCTCGATGTCGTAAGTATCGACGAGCAGGGTGGTGCCGACGCCGAGTGCGGCGATCTGCGCCTCGAACGCCCCGCGCTCGCTATCGTGCAGCAGCGTGAACGAGTGTGCGGCCGTGCCCATGGTGGGCACGCCGTAGCTGCGCCCGGCCTCGAGGTTGCTGGTTGCCGCAAAGCCTGCGATGTATGCGGCTCGCGCTGCGGCGACGGCGCTGCGTTCACCGGTGCGGCGTGAGCCCATCTCGGCGAGCGGGCGGCCATTCGCGGCGTGCACCATGCGGCTCGCCGCGGTTGCCACCGCAGAGTCGGCGTTCAGCACGCTGAGTGCGAGCGTCTCGAGCAGCACGCCTTCGGCAAACGTCGACTCGACCGTGAGCAGTGGCGAACCGGGAAAGAAGACTTCGCCCTCGGGGTAGCCCCAGATGTTGCCTGAGAAGCGAAAGTCTGCGAGCCAGTCGAGGGTCTCCTGGCGCAGAAAGTTCTGCGAACTGAGCCATTCGAGCTCTGCCTCGCCGAATCGAAAGTGTTCGATCGCTTCGAGCAGTCGACCGGTGCCGGCAACCACCCCGTATCGCCTGGCTCCCGAGAGCCTGCGGGCGAACAGTTCGAATACGCTGCGACGGTTCGCGGTACCCGCCGCAAGCGCGGCGTCGACCATGGTCAGCTCGTAGCGGTCAGTGAGAAACGCAGTCGAAGTGTGCACGCCGTAAGCCTACTGGGCAGGGCTGGTCTGCTGCGTACCTGTCACCGAAATCTCGCGATGATTCTCGCGAACAGCGCGATGACGCGGCAAGGATCACCGAAAATCTCGCGACGATACCGAACTCGGTGCGGCAAGCGGTTCGAATGCGCCCGCGATCACGTTCGGCAGGCCGTCGGGGCTGCGCTCGAGCGTGCCGGCGACGACGAGCGCGGGCGAGCCTCTTGCCGTTCTCTCGAAGCGCTGCCATACCGCGCTCCAGACCACGACGTTTGCGGTGCCCGATTCGTCTTCGAGGGTCAGAAATGTGACGCCGCCCGCGGTACGGGGTCGCTGCCGGTGGGTGACGAGCCCGGCCACGCGCACGAACGAGCCGTGGCGCACGTGGCGCAGTGCGTCTGAGCGAGTCACGCTGCGCCGGTCGAGCCCTGCGCGCATGATGGCGAGAGGATGCTTGCCTGAGACGATGCCGGTGCTCCAGAGGTCGAGGGCGGTCTGCTCCGCGTCGCTCAATACAGGCAGCAGGGGCGGCTGCACGTGCACGGCGACGCCGGGCAGAAAGCGCTCGCGATTGTCTGCGGCCGGTGCCGCATCCCAGAGCGCCTCTCTGCGACTCACTCCGAGCCCAGCGCAGGCGCCTGCCGTGGCGAGTGCCTC
>DDEV01000068.1 GCA_002336855.1 Leucobacter sp. UBA1945
CTCGGGCCGCCGCGCTCGGCGGCGCGAACGCGCCGGTGCCGAACACTCCCGAGGGGCTCATGCTGCAGGGGCGCGAGGTGGCGCTGATCGAGCATCTGCACGATGCGCCCGATGCCATGCCGCTGCAGGAGCAGCGAGAGACACCGGCGCTCATGATCGCGGCGACCGCCGGCATGGTCGCGGTGAGCGTGCTGCTCACGGTCGCGGCTGGCCCGCTCTACGCCTACGCCACGCGAGCGGGGGAGCGGCTTGCCGCACCCGAGCAATTCGTCGCAGCGGTGCTCGACAACCCCAATAACGTCTCGAGCGGCAGCGGCAAGAACGAAATCGAAGGCTACGATCCTCGCCAGAGCGAATCTGTTGCCGGCACGAAGGAAGCCGGTGATGCCTCGTGACTGAAACCACGCCCGTGAGTAAACGAGAGGTTCGTCGCGAGCGACGCGCGGGCTCTCTGCTGCGCCTGCACGAGCTTCCGCTGTTGCTCGGCCTGCTGCTGACGTGGATGCTGCTCTGGCGCGAGTTTTCGTGGCTATCGCTCGTGAGCGGCGTCGTGGTGTCGATCATCGCGATGCGCCTGTTCTACCTGCCGCCGGTCATTCTCGCCGGCCGATTCAACGCATGGTGGGCGCTGCGCTACCTCGGATACTTCCTGTGGCACCTTGCGCTGGCCTCGGTGCAGGTAGCGTGGCTGGCGATCAAGCCGGGCCCGCCCCCACGGACAGCGATTATCGCCGCCAAGCTGCGCACCCGATCCGACTTCGTGTTGACGCTGGTGGCGTTGACGATTTCGCTGATCCCTGGTTCGCTCGTGGTCGAAGTCGACAGGTTCGGTTCGACGCTCTACCTGCACGTGCTGAACACGCCGACGCAGCGTGAGATTCGGCTGATGCGCGCGCAGATTGCCCGCATCGAGCGACTGCTCGTACGCACCCTCGGCTCGCGAGCAGAAGTGGAGGCGATGAGATGAGCATGTTCCATACCATTGCTGCAGGGATCGTCATCGTCGGTCTCGCGCTGACCGCTGTCGCCGCGCTGATTCGCATCGTGCGGGGGCCGACCATTCTCGACCGCATGGTCGCGTCTGATGTGCTGCTCACTACCCTGATGCTCGCGGTCGGCAGCCACATGGCGCTTACCGGCCGCACCGAGAACATTCCGGTGATGGTCTCGATCGCGGCGACCGCGGTGCTCGCGACGATCGTGGTCGCGAGGTACGTGCGCCGTCGGGCGGTGACGGCTTCGAGCGTCGCGAGCCCGTCAAACGAAACGAAGCACACCGGCAATACGGGGCGAGGATCGGGGGCCGAGAATGCTTGAGACCGTGCTCGATGCGCTCTCGCTCGTGTGCCTCATCGCCGCGGCCGGCTTCTCGGTCGCAGCTGGCATCGGCCTGCTGCGGTTTCCCGATGTGCTGAGCCGCCTGCATGCCGCGACGAAGCCGCAGATCTTTGGCCTGCTGCTCGTGATCGCGGCTATCTCACTGCACGAGCGCTCATGGCTGACGCTCGCCACGCTTCTGCCGGTGTTCGTGTTTCAGGCGCTCACGTCTCCGGTCGCGGCGCACATGGTCGGCCGCGCCGCCTACCGTACCGGCCAGCTCGACGACGAGTCGCTCGTCATCGACGAACTGGCCCCGGCGGTCGAGCGTTCGGATCGGCTGGGGTAGTCGGCTGTTTGCGAGTGCCTACTCGTCGGGAACGAGAATCGGTGTGCCGCGGGTGCAGTCACACCTGTCGGTTCAGTCGATGAGTGCTGCGGCGATCTCGTCGGCGCGCTCGAGCCTGCCTGCCTGCCTGAGCAGCTCGATCAACTCGCTCGCGGCGTCGGCGCGTTGCTGTTTCGCGCGGGCGGCGGTGAACCCCTCGAACGCCGACTCGAGCGACCACAGCGCGTCACTGGTTCGCCCGAGCTCGCGCTGCACCTTACCGGCGAGCCAGAAAGCGTGTGCGGCATCGGCGAGGCGGCCGAGTTGCGCATACTCTTCGCCGGCAGTCGTGGCCTCGCGTGCAGCCCGGTCGCGGTCGAGTTGATCGGGAAGCAGCCTGGGGTCAGCCGAGGCGATCAACCTGGCGAGCGTGTCGCGGGCGGTGGCTCTGGTGCTGATCTGCTCGCGACGCAGGCGTGCCGCGAGCTCATCGCTGAGTTCTCCGGACGGCCGGTCTGGCACAGACTCGAGACGTGTTAAGCATTCCGCCATGAGGAGCATCGGCTCGCCCTCGCGTCGAAGCCGGGCGGCCACCGGAGCCCATGCGGTCAACACCGAGACGATCACGTTCGCCTCGGCCCCGCCGGTGTGCAGCAGCGGGATCGCCGTGGCGAAGCCGCGGTGTGCAGTCTCGTCGTCGCTACCCTCGGCCGCGCTCTGAGCAGCCTCGGCGTACGCGAGACCGGCGCGTTCAATCCACCCCTCGTGAACGAACGCCTCGGCTGATGCGGCATAGTGACGCGCGGCCTCGAGATACTGTTTTCTCGTGAGTGCGCGCTCGGCATTCGCGAAATGGGTGTCGCCTGTGGCTTGTTCTGCAGTTGCCTCGTGGTCGAGCGAGGCGCCGGCCGACGCAGTGCCCACGTGCCCGAGGCCCACTGGCTCGGGTGCAAGCTCGGACGCATCGATAGCAGGAATCGCGGGGGATTCCTCGGGCAGCGGGCGCTCGGCAAGAGGGGCCGCGAGCGCCCGGTCGAGGCGCAACTCGTAGTAGTAGTTGCCGTTGCGCGCATCGAACTTCTCGGCGAGCAGGCCGGCCTCGCGTGTCGCCCACGCGTGCAGAGAAGCTACGTCGCCCATCTCGGGGTCGGGAAGCCCGGTTTCAAGATCTGAATGCTCGGGCAGGTTCGCAGAGAGCCCGGCAATGATGCCGAGCAGAAACCGCAGCTGCTGCAGTGGCGAGGCGGCTCCACGAAGCTGCGCGGCGTCGTCGTTGCGCAGGATCGCGAGGGCGGTCTCCAAGCGCCCGCCACGCGCAAGCATCTCGAAACACTTGGTTCTTGCCGAGGCGTTCTGGTTGTTCTCGTCTGTCGTCGTCGCGAGGGCGAGCCGATGCTGTGCGAGGGCGAGCTCCGGGTCTCCACTCAGCAGCGCGGCAAGGGCGGTGGCGTGATGCGTGCATGCCGGTTCTTTGTTGCAACGTGACTGCTGGGTCACACCAATGGCGACGGCGCTCTCATAATCGCCGATCTCGACAAAATAATGAGTCTGGTTGCCGATAGTGCACGCTTCGCAGTCCTCAAACTCGTCGCGCTCGCCACCGATCCATGCGAGCCGGGACTGCTCGACATCGCTACGGCCCGTCCACCATGCCCAGAGAAAACGACTCACGCGCACCGACGAGAGCCCGTTCCCGGCGAGCTCGAAGCGCCGCTGCATGTCGGCGAGAAACGCCTCTGCCTGTTCTGGAGAGATCTGCGGAAAGTCGGCGAGATCCGCCGCGATCCACTTGAACTCCCAGAACAAGTTGCGCCTGTCGGCGGCGTCGAACAACTCGGGGCTCTGATCCCACAGCCTGAGCAAGCGGGCGAACGTGACGAACGACTTCGCCCCTTCTCCTGAGAACGTATAGGCCTCGACGAGATCGAGCAGTGCCTCAGCGAGGGCCTCGGGCGGGCCCTCTGCTTCGACCCTGCGCGCGATCGTCTCGGTCGCCGCGGTGCGGGCGGTGCCGTAAGGCAGATCTCGGAGGCCCCGGAGTTCTGCGGTAACTCGCTGAGTCAAGAGTGTTCCTTTCGAAGGGCGAGTTCGAGCAGCGAGCCGAGCGCGCCCGAGAGCGCGGCGGATTCACTCTGCCGCAGCCCCTCGCCGGCAAGCATGACTGCATTGAGGTAGAGCGAGCGCAGCCCGGCTTCAAAAACTGCTGAGCCGGTCGCGCCGAGCAGTTGCCGCGCAACCGCGCTTTCGTCGTTGATGACGAGTGTGCGCGAGCGCGCCACACCCGGTTCGGCGAACGCGTCGAGCAGTCCTCCCCAGAGATCAGGCGAGGCGGAGCGCTCACGGTCGCGTTCGCGTCGGTGCTCGCCCTCGGCGTCGCGCAACAGCATCGCAGGCACAGAATCGGGTGAGAACCGCCTCACGATAACATCGCAATCGTCGTCGAGCAGCAGATCCCGGGCCGCGGCGAGCGCCGATGCGAGTTGCATCTCGCGTTCGATGTCGACGACCCCGAGCACCTGCACCAGGTCTTCGCTCGCGAGCTCGCGAACGTGCCAGGTTTTGCGAGCGGCCAGGCGCTGCATGAGGTCCGAGTCGTACACATACCCGGCGTTGACCACTACGAGACCCTGCGCGCGGGCGACCGAGGCAACCCTGCGGTAGGCCTCTGTCGTGGTCGTATAGACGATCTCGCCGCCCGAGGCGGCTGCCGCAGCGGTGAGCGTGAGCGGACCGTCGGTTGTCTCGAACGGAAGCACCTCTGCCACGAGGTCGAGCATGTCATCGTCGCCGAGCGCAAGGGATCGGAACGCAAGATGATGGGTCTCGAGCACGGTGCGGGCGAGCGCCGAGCTGTCGCGCAGGTGCTCGAGCGCCCACTGCTTGATCTGCTCTCCGAGCGCCTCGCGAGCGGCGAGCAGGGTCTCGTCGTCGTGCAGTTGCTCTCTTGACGCGGTGGGCGAGAGCGATTCAGTGTTCAGCACGGCGCGCACGAAGAACGCCCACTCGGGCAGCACCCGGTCGACGCGTGCTCCGAGCAGCATGCGCTTCGTGTAGACACGGTGGCGGCCCGAAGCCGGGGCGATCGCCTGGGGCAGCACGAAAGCGATACCCGAGATGCCGAGCAGCGGAAGCGTGAGGTCGATTGCGGCGAGCGGGGTGAAGCCGAAGCTGCGTTCGCAGTGGGCGGCAAGGGCTCGTTCGCGGTCGAGCGCACGCGCGTGCTCGACCTGCCACGGCAGCTCGGCTTGGGTGATGCGCCGCCAGACCGGGGCAGCG
The DNA here is from genome assembly GCA_002336855.1 of Leucobacter sp. UBA1945. Lineage (GTDB taxonomy): Bacteria > Actinomycetota > Actinomycetes > Actinomycetales > Microbacteriaceae > Leucobacter. Next base: position 4,922 of record DDEV01000068.1, read on the forward strand.
CCGGGAATCGGCACCCGCACCGCTACATCGAAGGGCAGCAGGGATCCGTATTCGATCGCGAGGGCGAGCACGCTCTCGTGCGACAACCAGTGCTCGGTATCTGTGCGCGCAAGCAAACGCACCGTGGTGCCGACCTCGATCTCGCGTTCAGGGATCTCGATGACCTCGAAGGTGCCGTCTGCATGCCCGATCCAACGAATCGCCGGCGCCTCGCCACGCGCGCTGCGCGACACGACTTCGATGCTGTCTGCCACCATGAACGCCGCGAGCAGGCCGATGCCGAACTGCCCGATGAACTGGGTGCGCCCGAGACCGAAGGTTTCGTCGCGCTTCGACGAACGGCCGATGGTCGCGAGAAGCTCGGCCGCCTCTGCGGCGGTGAGGCCCACCCCGGAATCCACTATCTCGAGCACGGTGCGGCCCTGGGCGTCGACATCGGTGCTGATGCGGATCGTCGCATCAGCACCGGCATCGATCTCGCGCCGAGCGGTGACCGCGTCGACGGCATTCTGCAGCAGCTCACGCAGATACACCTGCGGGCCTGAGTAGAGGTGCCGCGAGAGCAGGTCGACAATGCCTGAGAGGTCGACCTGAAAGCGTTCGGGCAACTGGGGCGTCTCGCTCAGTCGTCTTCGGGCTTGTACTTGGCCCAGACCTCTGGGTAGGCCTCGTTCACCTGCTCGAAGAACGCCATGCTCGTGCTGATCGCGCACTGCAACTGCTGGCCGAGCTGCCCATCGGTAATGCCCTGCTCGAAGTCGACGTTGTGCTCGGTGTGCACGCGAACCGCACCCTCGTCGTCAACGCGGGCGTAGGTCTTCGGCCAGAGCCGTTCGGCGTTCCAGTTGTTGCAGATCATCGCGATGTTCGCGAACTCGTCTGCGACGAGCTGGCCGCGCCAGTTGCCGCGGATGCAGAGCAGCTCGTCTTCTTTGCCGTTCAGCATGAAGTAGAACGAGGCGTACTCCCAGCCCCCGCCGATGTCTCCGTCTGAATCTACGCTGTACGACCAGCCCTGCGCTTCGAGACCGTGCTTGATGCGGTCTTTGCTGAGCGGGGCGAGTCCGTCGGTGCCATCGGGGGAGGGAGTGCTGTCTTTGGTGAAGAATCCCATGGTGTGTGACGCTTTCTTCTGCGGGTGACTACGGTGTGCACTTTCATACTAGGGGCAGAGAAAATGCGAGCGCCCCGCCTCCCGGGAAAAGCCCAGGAGCGGGGCGCTCGTTCAGTTGAACCTTGGATCGACCGCCGACTTAGTTGTCGACCAGGTAACGGCTGTATGCCGGCACGGTGAGGAAGGTGGGGAAGTCGTCGCCGAGCGCAACATCTTCGAACAGCTCTGCGGCGTCTGAGAAGAGGTCCCCCTCGAAGCGGTCGAAGCCCGCCACCGCCGCCTGCACGAGTTCGCGCACCCAGTCGCGGGTGATCCTCGTGCCCTCTGCGGTCGACTGATCCTGGTGAATCCACTGCCAGATCTGCGAGCGGCTGATCTCGGCGGTCGCGGCATCCTCCATGAGGTTGTAGAGCGGCACCGCGCCGCGGCCGCGCAGCCAGGCCTCGATGTACTGGACGCCGACGCGGATGTTCTCGCGGTAGCCGGCCTCCGTCTTGTTGCCCTCGTGGATTTCGAGCAGCGCCGTCTGGCTGGCGGTCACGTCGTCGCGCTGCTTGCCCACCTGATTCGGCTGCGGCATCAGCCGGTCGAATGCCTCCATGGCGACGGGCACGAGATCGGGATGGGCGACCCAGGTGCCGTCATGGCNNGCCAGATCTGCGAGCGGCTGATCTCTGCGGTTGCAGCGTCTTCCATCAGGTTGTCGATCGCGACCGCGCCGTGGCCACGCAGCCACGCCTCGATGTATCGAATCGCCACCGAAACGTTGTCACGAACGCCTGCATCGGTGATCTCGCGGCCGATGTGCACGTCAAGCAGTTGCGCCGCGGTCACCTCGACGTCGTCGCGCTGGCGATCCACCTGATTCGGGCGATCGCCGAGCACCGCGTCGAATTCTGCCTGCGCGATCGAGATCAGATCGGGGTGAGCCACCCAGGTGCCGTCGAAGCCGTCGG
>DDEV01000128.1 GCA_002336855.1 Leucobacter sp. UBA1945
CGCCTCGGCGAATGCGCGCGCCTTTGCGGCGGGATCGCCGTTGATGCCGACCGCCACCGCGATGGCGAGGCGGCCCTGCGCGTCAAGCGCCGGGCGATACAGCGTGCCGCGCAACGCGCTGCGCGAAGTGCTCGTACCGACGAAGCGATCGCCGTCGACGACACCGACCATCTCTACGTTGTGCTCCTGCTCCGCGGCGAGTACGCCGTCGAAGGCAGAGCGCTGCCCGCCGAGCTCGTGAATGTCGACCGTGCGAAGCTCAGCGTGAATCAGGTCTCCCAGCAGCGCGTCACTCGGTGCCGTCGCGAGGCGAGCCGCGGCCAAGACCCCATGGACCTGATCACGGCGCAGGCCGGCGGTACCGACGATCGAACCCGAGAGCGCGGCCGGATCCTCGATATCTGCAACGACCACCCAGTAGCCCTGGGCCGGTGGCACGAGCCGAAGTGCGTCGGCGACCGTTGCGTGGGGAGGCAACAGCAACGGAGTATCGCAGGTGACGGGCTGCTGTTTGACCCAGCGAATGGCGTCGACGAGCTGCTCGGTGTTCATGTCTTGCGGCAGCACCCCGAGGCCGCCCCGACGCGCGAGCACCGCGGCGAGGCGGGGGCCGGTCACTGCGTTCATGTTCGCCGCGACGAGCGGCAACGTGGCGGGTGTGCCATCGGCGGGTGCAAGATCGACGCCGAGTCGACTGCCCACCTCTGAGTGGCTCGGAACCAGAAATACGTCTGAATAGGTGAGGTCTACGGTGGGCTGTGCGCCGATGAACTGCATGCTTCTACGCTACAGGTCGAAGCTGCGAGCGCGGACACCGAGGGTCACCGGCGGAGCGCTTAGAACGCCGAGATGACCAGCTTCTTCATCTCGAGCATGCGCTCGAAGGCCCCCGGCCGCTGCATCAGCTCGTCCATGTTGTCCGGCACGATCTGCCAGCTCACGCCGAAGCGATCGACCAGCCAGCCGCACTGCTCGGCCTCGGGCACCGCAGAAAGGCCATTCCAAAGCAGATCGATCTCTTCTTGCCCGTGGCACTGCACCTCGAGCGAGACACCGCAACTGAAGCCGTGGTCGACGCCCGAGCCGTTGTCGTTGCCGACAAACCACTGCTCGCCAAGCCGAAACTCCCCGAACGCCAGCGCCGATGGGCCCGCCTTGCCAGACGGCGTGCCATAGGGAAACCGCGTGCCGATGCCGGTGCCGCCGTTGTCACGCATGATCGGCTCGAAGAGCGAGGTGTAGAGGTCGGCAGCCTCGGCGGCCTTGTCTTGCGCGCGGCCATCGAACATCAGCGCGGGAATCACGAACGGTCGCGGGTCGCCCGCGGGGTCGGTGAGCATCAGTTGCCAGTTCACCCCGTAGCGATCTTGCACCCAACCGTAGTGCGCGCTGAACGGATATTCCGCAAGAGGCATGAGCGCGGCACCGCCGTCGATCAGGCGATGCCACAGCCTGTCGAGGCTGGCCCGGGCGAGCTCTTCGTCGCCGTCGAACAGCAGCGGGTCGAAGTTCAGCATGAATGAAATCGAGGGACCAGGTTTGAACTGGTCGCCCGCGTTGATCAGCCGAAACAGGTAGCCCGAGATGGTGAGCGCAACGGTCAGCGGCTCGCCAGCAAACGGTTTCTGAAATTCGAGCAGGCCCTCTTGAGGGTATCTCGACTCGACCTCGGCGGTCGCGTTCTCGAAGACGTCGGCGTAGAACTTGCCTGCCTCTTCGGCGTTTGCATTGCACCAGATATTTGGAACGATCCTCTGCTGGTTCTGTGTGGTAGACATCACAGCACCTCCCTGTGTTGAGCTCGTGCGTCTCTATTACTTCAGCGTAGGATCAGCGCCGCGACTCGGCAAGCCATTGTTCGAGGCTTGGCCCCATGATCTTCGGCTGCCCAGACGGCAGAATCGATCCGTCGCGAAGCGCTCGACCAAACCCGCCCGGCAGCGGCACCTCTAGGATTCGGGGGTGCTCCCCTCTGGCCTGCGAGATCGCCCTCGCCACATCGGCGATGCGCATCACCTCCGGGCCAGCGAGGTCATCAACGATGCCTGCCGCATGGCCCTCTGCAAGGCTAACGAGCGCATCTGCTACAGCGGTCGCCGCAAGCGGTTGCGAAAGCATCTTGGGAGCGATCGCAAACCGGCCGATCTTCTTTACGTTCTGCTCGGCGAACTCGAAGAATTGCGTGGCACGCAAGATCGTCCAGGGCACCGCTGCCTCGGTCACCAGCTGCTCTTGCAGGGCCTTACCCCCGTAGTAGCCGAAGGGTGCCTTCGCTGCGCCAACGATCGAGAGCGCGATGTGATGCGCGACCCCGCAGCGGGCCTCCGCGCTGAGCAGCTGTTCAGTGGCCGAAGCAAAGAACTGCTTTGACGACGTGCCACCCCGCGGTCCCGAAACGTCGATAACTACGTCTACGCCTTCAAGGTCGAGCCCCCTGCCCGTCAGTAGGTCGACTCCGTTCGAGCGCGCAAGCTGCAGCACATCGTGACCGGCGGCCGCGGCGAAGCGCACCGTGTGCGCCCCCACTGTTCCCGTTGCGCCCGCGATCGCGATTCTCATCTCTCCACCTTAGCGACACGGCCCGATAGGTTCGCAGATGCCGCAAACTTACACAGTGTCACACTTTGTGAACGGTGTTACACTCTCCATATGCCAACGACAAGGCCACGTTACGCGATCACCGAGACCCCCGAGATCTCTCGCGCGCTCGAAGCCGCGAGGCGCAAGTGGCCCGAAGATAGCGATCGGCCCGCCAAGCTGATTCTGCGCCTCATCCACGACTCTGCGAGTCGCATCGACGATCAGCTTGAGCAGGATCGCGCGAGGCGCCTGCAGGCGATTCGCGATGCCGCGGGCAGCTTTGAGTACCCCGAGGGATACCTCGAAGATCTTCGTAAAGACTGGCCCGAATGATCACCCTCGACGCAGGGGTACTCATTGCCCTGTTCAATGCGAAAGATGCGCACCACGAAGCTGCTATGAAGTTGCTCGACGCAGCAACCCGCCGCGATGATCTGCTCTATATGAACCCGCTCAGCCAGGCAGAAGTGCTCGTAAAGGCCGCGCAGCAGGGTAGCGAAAAGATCTACTACGAAAAGATCGTCAGCATTGGCGTCGCGACCTTGGCCGCACCCACCGACACCGGGGTCTGGCTCGCACAGTTGCGCGCACGCACAGGTCTCAAGCTGCCAGACTGCGCAGTGATCCTCACCGCGCAGCAAAGCGGATCAAAGATCGCGACGTTTGATCATCGACTCGCCAGAGAAGCGCGAGCACTCGGCATCACGGTGCTCCCAGCAGCGGCATAATACTTATCCCCTAGCCTCGCTCGACTTCGGGTTCTATGCTGCACACATGACAATTCGGCTGAACCCATACCTGAACTTCGATGGCAACGCACGGGCAGCTCTCGAGTTCTACCACTCGGTGCTCGGCGGGTCGCTCTCGCTGACACAATACGACTCGTTTCCGGCGCTCATGAGCGATCCGAGCGAAGCCTCAAAGATCATGCATGGCCAGCTCGAGACCGAGGACGGCATGACCATCATGGTCGCAGATTACCCCGCGTCGATGGCGAATGCTGCACGATCCTTGCTCAGCGGGCACGCGATCAGCGTGTCTGGCGATGCGACCGATCGCCTCACCGCGATCTGGAGCGCCCTCGCAGAAGGCGCCACCGTGCAACAACCGTTCGAACCAGCGCCCTGGGGCGACGTCTTTGGCATGCTTACCGATCGCTTCGGCGTCGACTGGATGGTGATGCTCTCGGGGCAGGCCGAGTAGCCAGCCCCGAGAGCCCTCAAATCTTAGTCGCGATTAGTCGCGCAGCTTCGCCCCGAACGCGGTCTGCGCGGCCTGCACGCCGGCCATCTTTGCCTCGCTCGCTTCTTCTGCCTTGAGCGTGCGATCATCGGCACGGAACCGCAGCGCGAAGGTCAGCGCGCGCTGCCCCTCGGGCACCCCGGCACCCCGGTAGTCATCAACGATCGCCGCGTGCTCGAGCAGGTCGCCCGCACCGGCAATGACGGCTGCGCGCACGGCCTCGGCGGGCACCTCACTTGCTACAAGCAGCGTGAGATCTTGCGTCGCGGCCGGATAACCCGACAGGTTCGAGGGTTCAGGCGCAAGCGGCGCTACCTCGATGAGGCGACCGAGGTCGATCTCGAAGGCAGATACACGGCCCGGCAGGTGCGAAGCCGAGACAAGCTCGGGCAGCAACTCGCCGGCAACACCCACCGTCTCGAGCACACCGTCGACACTCACGCAGAGCTCTGCGGTGCGGCCGGGGTGGAAGGCTCGGTGAGCGCCCTGACGAACGACAAGATCGATCGAGACTGCCGCCGCAACGGTCTTCGCCGCGTCGAGCGCATCGGCCCAGTCGTACTCGCGAGCTGCCTGGCCGGGCTGCTTCAGCGTTGCGTCGCCGAGCAGCAGGCCAGCGACGTAGCGCGGCTGCCTCGGGATCGAAGCGTTCAGCTCGGCGAGGGTCTCTTTGCCTGGCTTCTCTGCGAGCGGCGGCACCGAGGCAGTGCCGAGCTCATGCCCCTCTGACGCCGGCTCGAACACCGAACCAAACTCGACGAGCGCGAGGTCGGTGAGGCCGCGCGACGTATTGCGCTGCGCCGTGCCGATGAGGCCAGGCAGCAGCGAACGGCGCAGGAAAGGGGTCTCGCCGTCGAGCGGGTTCGCGAGGCGAATCGCCGAGATCTCGGCGGCTGCGGTCTCAGGGTCGGCCGCGGCTTCGGTGAACGACGCACCGAACGCATCGAGCTGCGCGCGCGAGACGAACGGGTAGTTCTGCACCTCGTCGAGACCGTAGGCGGTGACGATGTCGGCGGCGCGGCGGCGCAGGCGCTGCTCGCGCGTGCGACCACGGCCCGCGGGCGCCACCGGCAGCACTGAGGGAATGCGGTCGTAGCCGACGATGCGGGCGACCTCTTCGATCAGGTCGGCCGGGCGCGAGAGGTCGCTGCGCCAACTCGGCGGGGGCACTGTCAGCACGCCATCGGCACTTTCAACCACCGCGCAGCCGATCAGCTCGATCGCACGCCGCGCCTCGTCGTCGCTGTAGTCGGCGCCCACCAGACCGTTCACTCGAGCGAGCGGCAGCGTGACGGTGGCGGGCTCGAACGGTGCCACGATGTCAGTGCCGAGCGCGTCGATGGTGCCGCCGCCCAGTTCGACCAGCAGGTCGGCCATGCGCTGCGCGGC
>DDEV01000052.1 GCA_002336855.1 Leucobacter sp. UBA1945
CCGTTGATGATGTTCATCATCGGCACGGGCAGCGTGCTTGCGGTCGGGCCGCCGAGGTAGCGGTAGAGCGGCAGGCCCGCGCTTGCTGCGGCAGCGTGGGCGACAGCGAGGCTCACTCCGAGGATCGCATTCGCGCCGACGCGCGACTTGTTGTCGGTGCCGTCGGTCGCGATGAGCGCGGCGTCGATGAGGCGCTGGTCGTCTGCAGAGATGTCGTCGATTGCGGGGCCGAGCTCGTCGAACACTGCGTCGACCGCCTTCAGCACACCCTTGCCGAGGTAGCGATCCTCGCCATCACGAAGCTCGTACGCCTCGAACGCGCCGGTCGATGCACCCGACGGAACCGCAGCGCGGCCCACCGAACCGTCGGTCAGCCCGACCTCGACCTCGACCGTGGGGTTGCCTCGCGAGTCGAGAATCTCGCGTGCGATCACTGCGTCTACAAATGCCAACGTGCGCTCCTAGGGTTCAGGGAGTGGGAACAGAAACAGTTTAGCCGGGCGCGACACCCCAAAATCGGGGCAGACGCCGAGAACCGGCCGACAATACGTACGAGATCTGCACAGCGTGCGAGAATTTCAGCGGATTTAGCTTACGCTGTGCAGATCTCGNNCTGATTCGGCCGGTTCGTGCGGGGTGGGCGGGGCGGGCCGCCCTAAGCCTGCGACTCCATGTAGGCGTCGGGGCCGACCTCAGCCGCCTGCGGCTCCATGTACAAGAACTCAAGGATGTTGCCGTCAGGGTCTTCGAGGGTGCGCGAGTACATGAAACCGTGGTCTTGTGCCGGCCGCGGCTCGGAGCCGCCAGCCGCGATCCCTTTCTCGAGCACGCTATCGACGTCTTCACGCGACTCACGGGTGAACGCAACCAGCGCCTGCGCGGTGGTGCGGGTGTCGGCGATCTTCTTGTCGGTGAACGTCGCGAAGAAATCGCGGGTCAACACCATGAAAAAGATGTCTTCGCTCCACACGATCGAAGCGGCGTTTTCGTCGGTGAACAGCGGGTTGATCTCGCAGCCGAGCGCGGTGTAAAAAGCTTTCGATCGCTCGAGGTCATCAGTTGGCAGGTTCACGAAAATCATGGTGCTCATGGCGGTGCCTTTCCGGGCGTCTCCTGGCGGTTGATGCACCCTCGCGAAGCTGCGAGCGTACGTTCACAGCCTTGCACCGCTCATTTCTGAGGTCAAGGAGAGTTCGCTGAAGATGCGAGACTTCTTAGCTCAGCGAGCGAATCTCGAGCGCGTCGAGGTCGCGCACGCCGGCCCGCACGTTGGCGAAGCTCGTGAATCCCTCGTTCGCGATGCGCTCGAGCAGCGTCTTCATGTTCTTCTGGCGACGTTCGAGGCGCACGCGGTGACCCCGAGCGACAAGCTCTCGCTTGATCGCGGCGAGGTCTGCGGGCGCGACGTCTCGATCGAACACGAGCGCGACCGCGTCAGGCCCCTCGTGCTCTGGCAGCGAGATCAGGTCGACGACACGCTCGAACCCGATCGAGAACCCGACCGCCGGCACGTCTTGCCCGAGAAAGCGCCCCACCATGCCGTCGTACCGGCCGCCGCCGCCGACCGAGCTGCCCGAGCCGGGGTGCGCGATCTCGAAGATCGTGCCCGTGTAGTAGCCCATGCCGCGCACGAGGGTCGGGTCGAAGCGAACCGCCACGCCCTCGGGCAGAGAACCCGCGAGGGCCTCACCGAGCTCTGCCAGGCTCGCCAGGCCCGCCGCCGCGTTCTCGTTACCCGAAATTCCAAGAACGGAAGCCTCCAGGGCATCAAGCGCCTCGCGAGTGAGCGCGATACCATCGCCCTGCAGGGCCGGCTCGACCGCGGCAAGCACCGCACCGATCTTCTCGGCTGCTGCCGCATCGAGCTCGCGAAGCTCTTCGACGACACCCGAGGCGCCGATCTTGTCGAGCTTATCGACCGTGATGAGCGCCCGATCGTGCTGCGACGCGTCGAAGCCGCAGTGCCCGAGCAGGCCGAAGAGCACGCGCCGATCGTTCACGCGAATCACGCAGCCCTCGAGGCCGAGCGCCGCAAGCGCAGCAGAGGTCGCGGTGATCAGCTCGATCTCGGCAAGCAGGCCCGCCTCGCCGATGATGTCGATGTCGGCCTGCACGAACTGGCGGTAGCGCCCTTTCTGCGGACGCTCAGCGCGCCACACCGGCGCAATCTGCAGCGAGCGAAACACCGGAGGCAGCTCGGCCCGGTGCGAGGCGTAGAAGCGCGTCAGCGGCACTGTGAGATCGAAGCGCAGGCCCAAGTCGGCGAGCTGTTCGGGGTTGCCCGCTTCGACGGCGGCCGCGAGCGCATCGGGGGTGATCCCGCGCTTCAAAATCGAAAACGACAGCTTCTCGTTATCGCCGCCCAGCCCCGCGTGCAGGCGCCCGTAGTCTTCGACAACGGGCGTCTCGATCTCGTCGAAACCGTGCGCACGATAGACGCTCTTGATCACGCCGAGCGCGTGCTCGCGGCGTGCTTTGTCGGCGGGCAGAAAATCGCGCATGCCGCGCGGCGGGTTCACGGGTGAGGCCATGGGTTCCATTCTTCCATGACGAGCGCGGGCCGTTTACTCGTCGGATCGCTCCGAGTCGATCAGCGCCCGTGCGAGGCGCTCGGTGGCCAGGCGCAGGGCACGATCCGGGTCGACGCCGGCTGCGTTCGCTTTGATGACCAGGGCGAGGATCTCCCCTCCGAGCGCTTCTTCGCTCGTCGACGACCCTGATGCCTGCGAACTGTCGGCTCCCTGCTCGAGCGCGAGCGGCGCATCGACGTCGAGCAGCTTCGCCCGCTTGAGCCGCTCGACGACCTTGGCCGAGCGCGCAAGGGTCGGCATGCCCGCAGGGATCCCGTCGAGGGCGCCGCGCGATCCTCGCCGCTCCCCCGCCGCGTCTTCTTTCAGACGCTCCCACTCGGCGTTCAGCTCGTCGACCGTCATGTAGCCGCGGTCGCCGAACACGTGCGGGTGGCGGGCCTGCAGCTTCTCGCTCAGCCGGGCGCCGACCGAGTTCAGGTCGTAGCCCTCGCCGTCGCGCTCGGCGATCGCGGCGTGAAACAGCACCTGGTAGAGCACGTCGCCGAGCTCGCCCGCGACTTCTTCGGCGGGTAGGCCCCGCTCGACGGCATCGACGAACTCGGCGGTCTCTTCGATCAAGAAAGGGATCAGCGACTCATGCGTCTGCACCTCGTGCCAAGCGCAGCCCCCGGGCGCGGCCATGCGTCGCACGGTCTCGCGTGCCGACTCGATCCCGCTCAGCTTGCTGCCCTCTGCGCCACCGGTATTCATACAGGGAACCCTACAGTGCGCGAGCTAGCATCGATTCATGCCCTCTTCGAACTTCGCCATGCGCACGGGCGGCCTGCTCGCCACAGCGTTACTTGCGGGCATGCTGACGGCCTGCGCAGCCGAGCCGCCGCTTACTTTCACCGCCCCTACGATGGCGCCCGAGCAGAGCCTCATCGAGGCGTGCTCGGTGTCGGGCGCGCAAGTCGAGCAGTTGACCGCAGAGACCGAGCAGCAGGTGCGACAGGGCATCGAAGACGCTGCGGCGAAGCTTGCGGGCGGCGAGATGCCGTCGATCGAGGTGCTCACCGGCCCGCTCGAACAGGCGCTTTCAGAGATAGAGTCTCAGGTCACCAACTCCGAAGTGCTCGCAGCGGTTGGCTCGGTGCGAGACGCAATGCAGGGCTTTCAAGACATCGCCGCACCGGAGTCCGCTCTCGGCATGCCCGGGTATCTTGCCGAGCTCGGCGCTCAGGTGAACGCCCTCACCGAGGCGAGCAAGCAGCTGCAGACGCTCTGCAACGCGGGCTGAGGCCCGCTGACGTTCTTGCAGCCCCTCTGCGAACCCCTCGCCGTTAGCCGTTCGCCGTCCGTTTCGTGACCGTCACACAGACGTGCGGGCGTCACCCAAAATCACCGTTCGTTCGTGTGACGCTCGCACGTTTGTGTGACGTTCAGTGGGAGGAGTCCTAACCTTCAGCCTTTGGAGCCTCATCTGGCTCGAGCAGCGCGGTGAACACCCCGCCGACCCACGCGATGATGTCGCCATCGAACGGAGCGGCACCGCCACGACCGACGCCCGCCAGCGGGCTGCGCGAGGTCGGTCCGCTCTCGGGCAGCGGAATCTGCAGCGACTTCGTCGCCTCGGTGTAGCGCGCGCCCCGATACAGGCGGTTCATGCGCATCTGCCGCGATCCCGGAAGCGTCACCGGCTCGATGCGCAACGCGGGCCCTGCCGCGACGACCTTCGTGAGACCCAGCAGCGCGGCACGGCGACGCAGCGACGAGATCGCGGCGAGGCGCTGCACCTCGACGGGGGGCTCGCCGTAGCGGTCGGTGAGCTCCTCAAGCACGAGCGCGACGTGGTCTGCAGGCGCCTGCGGGTGCGACGCGGCCGAGAACTTCTGGTACGCCTCGAGGCGCAACCGCTCGCTTTCGACGTAGTCCTCGGGAATGTGTGCGTCGAGCGGTAGCTCGAGCGAGAGCTCGTTCGCGCCCGCCACATCTTCGCCCTTGAACGTCGCGACGGCCTCGCCGATCATGCGCAGGTAGAGGTCGAAACCGACACCCGCGATGTGCCCCGACTGCTCGCCACCGAGCAGATTTCCTGCACCGCGCAGCTCGAGGTCTTTGAGGGCGACCTGCATGCCAGACCCAAGCTCGTTGTTGGCCGCGATCGTGTCGAGGCGCTCATGCGCGTGCTCGGTGAGCGGCTTATCTGGGTCGTAGAGAAAGTACGCGTAGGCGCGCTCGCGGCTGCGCCCCACGCGACCGCGCAGCTGGTGCAGCTGGCTCAGGCCGTACTTGTCTGCGGCATCGATGATGATGGTGTTGGCGTTCGCGATGTCGAGGCCGGTCTCAATGATGGTCGTCGAGACGAGCACGTCGTACTTGCGCTCCCAGAAGTCGACCACGATCTGCTCGAGCTGGTGCTCGTTCAGCTTGCCGTGCGCGACGGCGACGCGCGCCTCGGGCACGAGCTCGGCGATCTGCGACGCGATCCGGTTGATCGACTGCACGCGGTTATGCACGAAGAAGACCTGCCCCTCGCGCAGCAACTCGCGGCGAATCGCAGCACCGATTTGCTTGTCGCTTCGGGGGCCAACGAAAGTGAGAATCGGGTGGCGATCCTCGGGCGCCGTCGCGAGCGTCGACATCTCGCGGATGCCGGTCACAGCCATTTCGAGCGTGCGCGGAATCGGGGTCGCACTCATCGCGAGGATGTCGACGCCGGTCTTCAGCTTCTTCAGCGCGTCTTTGTGCTCGACGCCGAATCGCTGCTCCTCATCGATGATGACGAGGCCGATGTCTTTGTAACGCACCTGGTCGGTGAGCAGGCGGTGCGTGCCGATGACGATGTCGACCGTGCCCGCAGCGAGGCCCTCGATCGTGTCTTTCGACTCTTTCTCGCTCTGGAATCGGCTGAGCGCCCTGAGGCGCACCGGAAACCCGGCCATGCGATCCTGAAACGTCTCGAGGTGCTGCTTCACGAGCAGCGTGGTCGGCACGAGCACCGCCACCTGCTTGCCATCTTGCACGGCCTTGAACGCCGCGCGCACCGCGACCTCGGTCTTACCGAAGCCGACGTCGCCCGAGACGAGTCGGTCCATGGGAACCGAGCGCTCCATGTCGCGCTTGACCTCGTCGATCGTGGTGAGCTGGTCGCGGGTCTCAGCGTAGGGAAACGCCTCTTCGAGCTCGTGCTGCCACGGGGTGTCGACGCTGAAGGCGTGCCCCTTCGACGCGACACGAGCCGAATAGAGCTTCACCAGCTCGACGGCGATGTCGCGCACGGCCTTGCGCGCCTTCTTCTTCGCCGTAGCCCAGTCGCTACCGCCCATCTTCGACAGCGCGGGCGCCTCACCACCGACGTAGCGCGAGAGCTGATCGAGCTGATCGGTCGGCACGTACAGCTTGTCTTTTGGCATGTTGCGCTTGGTCGAGGCGTATTCGAGCACGAGATACTCGCGCAGCGCCTTCGCGGGGCCGCCACGCGGGTCTCGACCCCCGGTCGGCACCATGCGCTGGGTCAGCTCGACGAAGCGACCGATACCGTGGGTCTCGTGCACCACGTAGTCGCCCGGTTGCAGCTGCAGCGGGTCGACCACGTTCTTGCCCCGGCGCTTCGCGAGCTTCGTGGGCGCCTGATGCTGACTCACCGCACGCCCGAAGAACTCGGCCTCGCTGACGAGCAGCAGCTTCGCCTCGTCGTTCTCGAAGCCCGACCATGCGGTTCCCGGGGTCAGGTACACGACCCCGGTCTCGAGCTGTTCCGGCAGCAGGTCGACCATGCGCGCAGCCAGGCCCGCGTCGGCGAGCACGTCGCGGGCGCGCTCGACGAGACCGACGCCCTGAGCGGTCACGACGATGTTCCAGTCGTTCTGCAGCCGGGCCTTCAGCGCTTCGATCGTCGCGGCCCCGGCGTCGATTCCCGGGGTCGGGCGCGGTAACGCGGTGCCCTGCACGACGATTTGATCGTCGTGCGAGAACTGATCCTCTGCCCCTGCAACAAACCCCGTAAGCGTTTGCCAGGGGCGCGACCCCGCTGCCTCTCGCAGCTCGAGCATGGTCAGCATGCCGTGGTCATCGGTGGGCACGGGCGCGTCGGCCCCGGCAGTCGCGGCAGCCCAAGCCGCCTCGAGAAACTCGCGGTTCGTTTCGGCGAGACTCACCGCGCGCCCGGCCACGCGCTCGGGTGCGACCACCATCACCGAGGCGTCAGCGGGCAGCAGCGCCGTGAGCGGCCGCATACCCGGCAGCAGCTGCGGCAGCAGGCTCTCCATTCCCTCGACCGCGATGCCCTGCGCAATCTTCTCGAGCAGCGTCGAGAGCGCCGGAAACCTCGGCAGCAGCGCGGCGGCCCGCTCGCGCACCTCGTCAGTCAGCAACAGTTCGCGGGCCGGCCAGAGTTCGATCATGGGCAGAGGATCGCCCGCACTGCGCTGATCGCTGACCGCAAATCGGCGAATCTGATCGACCTCGTCGCCGAAGAAATCGACGCGCACCGCCTGCTCGGCGGTCGGCGGAAACACGTCGAGAATGCCGCCGCGCACCGCGAACTCGCCGCGGCGAGTCACCATGTCGACGCGAGTGTAGGCGGTTTCGACGAGCTTCGCGGCAATGCGCTCGAGCCCCTCGCTGTCTGAGCCCGCCCGCAGCACGACGGGTTCGGCGTTCGCAGCGTGCGGCGAGACGGGCTGCAGCGCG
>DDEV01000132.1 GCA_002336855.1 Leucobacter sp. UBA1945
GTTCGCGGCCGCTCTCGCGCGGCTCACCTCAGAGGCCGGGGCCGCAGAGCTTGCCAGGCTGCGCATCTTCGCTGAAGACCGCAACCGCACCTACGGCTGGCGCAGCACCGCGTGGCAGCTGTGGGAGATTCACGCGAACATGTAGCTGGCGCGGCGCACTGCCTCGTCGACCGCTGCCTCCTGACGGCTGTCGACTCAGTCGAGCTTGGCTTTGAGCGCCGCGTTCTTCGCCTCGACCTGCGTCTCGAGGTCTTTTGCGTAGGCGTCGAGTGCTGTCGCAAGTTCGGTGTCGAACGACCCGAGGATCCTCGCTGCGAGCAAACCAGCGTTCTTCGCACCGCCGATGCTGANNGGCATCTGCACGATCGACAGCAGCGAATCGAGGCCGTCGAGCTTCGCGAGCGGAACCGGCACGCCGATGACGGGCAGCGTGGTCATTGAGGCGACCATGCCGGGCAGGTGGGCCGCGCCGCCGGCGCCCGCGATGATGACCTTCATGCCACGCGCCGCGGCACCGCGTGCGTATGCGACCATCTTGTCGGGGGTGCGGTGGGCGCTCACGACCTCGACCTCGTGGGCGATGCCGAACTCGCGCAGCACCTGCACGGCGTCGCTCATTACCGAGAAATCGCTGTCGCTGCCCATGATGACGCCGACGAGTGGGGTGTCTGCAGTGCGCTCGCTCATAGGGTCAATGTTAGTGGGTGCTTGCGTTGCCACATGTCAGTCGAAGAGGTCCTTGCGGCTTCCGACGCCGAGTTTCTGCAGCACATTTGAAACGTGCGTCTTCACCGTGGGAATGCCGATGAAAAGCTCGCGTGCAATTTCTGCGTTCGAGTAGCGTTGAAGCATGAAGCCGAGCACCTCTTGCTCACGCATCGTGAGCGACGAATCACGCACGCGTTCTTCAAGTTTCTGGGCACTCGCGCCCGTGTCGGAGTTCGCGTTCCACACTCGACCTCCGGCTGCCGTGGCGCGCACTGTTTCAAGTAGACGGCCCTCTGGGTGGTCCTTCGTAAGATAACTGTCTGCGCCTGAAAGAAATGCCAGGGTTGCGTCGGTGGGGCTCGTGAACGAGGTATACATCATCACTCGCGGGCCGACATCAACCGACTTGATCTCACGGCAGAGCTCGAGGCCGTCGTTCACTCCTCCGAGGCGAAGAGGCAGAATTACGAGATCAGGCGTGAGCTCGTGCACTGCCGTCATCGCCTCGGCAGATGAAGCAGCCTCGGCGACGACCTCAAGGTCGTCCTGTGCGTTGAGCACAGTCGATAGGCCGAGTCGCACAATGGGGTGATCCTCGACCAACAACACACGTTTCGTCTCACTCATGCGGCTCAGCTGCATAGAGTGAATCTGGGCACCACTCTCTCGGAATGGTGAGCCGAGCCGTCTTCAGCGGATTCACCATCTGGCTCACTTCGGTGCACACGATCAAGCTAGCGACTCGGTAGGCGTCTTCCCATCGCAGCCCTCGCCATTCGCCGATCAACGCCACGACCTCTGCAAACCCCTCGCGAACGGCCTGATCCAACGTATCGGCGCTTGCGAGCACGCTGAGCCCCTCGTCGCGTCGCACTGCAGGAAGGGTGCCCGAGTAACCCGACCGCTCGACGCGCAGCCTCACCCGCCCGGCAATCTCTACGCCGGTGCCGCCGAGTTCACCGTCACCCTGCACCGCGTGCAGATCTCCCACTGCCAACAGGGCGCCGGGTTGCTGGGCTCGCAGCAACAGTGCGGCTCCCGCCTGCAGCACTCGAGTGTCGAGGTTGCCACCGTGCGCACCGGGCCAAGAGGTGGGTACGGCATCGCCCTCGGGCGCGACGCCGAGCACGCCAATCATCGGGTTGACCGCGACCGCGACCTCGTCTGTGACCCAAGCAAAGCCGTCGCGAATAGGCACGACTCTCGTCTCGGGCTGCTGAATGCGAGCGCCGAGCACGCCGAGCCCCGGCGACAGCGCCATCACCCCGGAGCCAGTGAGTTCGATCGCTTCGATCACTACGCAAATGGCATCGCCCGCATCAACACCAGTCACCCTGACCGGACCCGTGGCGCGATTGAAATGCTGCATATCGATCTGCGGTCGCAGCACCGCTTCAGAACTGATCTGGCCTGCATAGCAATCGAAGGTGTCGCACTCAAATGCTTCGCCAATGGTCACCTCGGCCACCGGCGCATTCAGCGCCGAGAACGAGGTGACCGAGGCGTCAGGAGTGAGCCGAAGCACTACGCCCACCCGTCGGGCACGAGGCCGAAGGCCGACACGAGGGAGTACACGAAGGCGAGACCAAACACGATGATGAGTACCGCTTGAATCACGGGATGCGAGATCCACCCGGCCTTCCATGCCGGCTCCTGATCACCGTGCTTTCGCGCACGATGCAGCATGAGCACGGGAACGACCGACATGATTGCGCCCGCAAACCCACCGGCGTATCCAAGAGCTGAAACGAAACCCGCAAGCTTGAAGACACCGATGAGAAACGGCGGCACGGCCACGAGCAGCAGCGCAGCCACGCGATACCACGGAGCGCCCTCGGCGGGCCACTTGAATCGGTCGAAAATGTTTGTCATGAGAGTGAGCGCGATCGCCCAGAACGAGGTCATCATCGCGAGCACCGCGAAGATGTTTGCCATGTAGTAGGCCACGCTGCCGAGCTGCTGACCCCAGGCGACGGTCACGACCTCGGTGATGCCTTCGCGTCCCATCATGCCGAGGGCTGCAAGCGGCACCAGCGCAAGCAAGAAGCCCGTCGCGCACATGCCGACCACGATCGACTTGGGCAACGCCTTTGCATTGCTCTCAGCCAAGCCACGAGCCAGCTCGGGCACCGTGTACTGCGCAATGAAGGCGAAGACGGCGAGGTTCATGATCGGCACGATGAAGAAGGGCTGCACGTAGCTGAGGTTCTCGATCTTGATGCCGGGGCCGAAGAACGTCCAGCCGCACAGTACCAGAATCAGCGCGAGCATAGTGATGGTGATGGCCTGCTCCGAGCGCCCGGTTGCCTGCAGCCCGAACCACACCACCAGCACACCGGGAATGAAGAACAGCAAGCTGCCCACCACCTCGGGCAGCCCCAGCAGCTCTGAAAGAATTCTTCCGCTGCCTGAGGTGTAGGCAATGAGCGCGCCCAGACCATTAATGACGACGCCGGCGAACACCAGCCATGATCCGAGATTGCCGAGGTACTTTCGCGCCAGTCCTGCGAGCTGCAGCGGTTCCTTAGTGCGCAACGCGACCTCAGCAACGTAGAGCATTGAAGCCGTCGTGAGGAAGCCCGCAACGATCAGGGCCACGAGCAGTGCGACAAAGCCACCGCTGCGGGCTCCGTAGGGGAGCGCAAGAATGCCCGCGCCGATGTTCGCACCGAAGATGATGGCGACGCCCTGCCAGAAGGTGATTGCGGTGCCGTGTGTCTTCTTCGTAGGCGCCAATTGCTGGGCCTCTGTGCCCGGGGAGGTAGTAGTCATACGTCGTGTCCTTATGATCCTGCATTGATCTTGAGGAAGCCAGCCCGCGAAGCAACACACGCTTGCTATTCGCATGCGAGCTTCGTGCCGAACTCCCGGCCCTTGCGACTCCGCAGGGCACAATTCACCCTAGAGCGTGGCCTGCCGAGCCGCCTCAGCCCCTAAGTATGAGATCTGTCGAGAATCTCATTCCTCACGATGGATCCGGTCGCAACCGGTCGTTTCTAGGCTACTTGCTGAGCCCGGTGACACGCACGCAGGGCCTTCCCCATAGCCGACTGAGAGAGTTGAGAAGCCGAGAACATGAAGAGCGATTCTGCACGACGGGCACGCATTCTGCAGAGAGCGCTCAGCGAGGGCCTGCTTCACCCTGAGAACGCACCACTCGCCGCGTTTCTCGACTGGGATCGCCTTGAACAGAACGTGGCGCGCTTACACACGGCCTTCCCCTCTCAGCTCAACATGCTGCACGCCTTCGCGGTGAAGGCGAACCCGCTGGTACCGGTTCTTTCGCGACTCGCAGATCTCGACATGGGGGCGGAGGTGGCGAGCGCAGGCGAGTTGGACGCTGCGCTCTCGGCCGGCATCGCTCCAGCTCGACTCGTCTTCGACTCCCCCGCGAAGTCGTGGGCCGAGCTTCGACGGGCTCTGCACCTCGGGGTTGCACTGAATATCGACAACTTTCAGGAGCTCGAGAGGGTTCGGAAGATCATCGACGAGTCGGGCTCCGAGTCCGAGGTCGGCATTCGAATCAACCCGCAAATCGGCGCGGGATCAATCGCCGCAATGAGCACCGCAAGCGAGCATTCGAAGTTCGGCGTGCCGTTGCGAGACGCAGGCATGCGTGAACGTCTCGTTCAGGCATACTTAGCCCACCCGTGGCTGACTCGCGCGCACACGCACGTCGGATCGCAGGGCTGCCCGCTGCCCCTTATCGCTGAGGGCGTGAATGAGCTCGTCGCTTTCGCCGACGAAGTGAACGCTCGAGCTGGATTCGCACAGATTCGCACGCTCGATATCGGAGGAGGGCTGCCGGTCGACTTCACCACCGACACGCCGATATCGGCATTCGACGACTATGTAGCGGCGCTGCAGCAGGGTGCGCCCCGACTGTTCTCGGGTGACTACGCGATCGTCACGGAGTTCGGCCGCAGCATTCTCGCGAAGCACGGGTTCATCGCCGCACATGTCGAGTACACCAAGCAAGTGGGCGGTCGTCAGATCGCGATCACGCACGCCGGCGCGCAGGTCGCCACTCGCACCGTGTTCATGCCCCAGGCTTGGCCGCTTCGAGTGGAGTGCTTCGCTTCCGACGGCACGGCGAAGCCTGTGAACGAGATTGCCGTGCAAGACGTTGCTGGGCCATGTTGTTTCGCAGGCGACTTGGTCGCGCGCGAGCGCGAACTGCCGCTGCTCGAGCCAGGTGACCTTGTGGCTTTGCTCGACACCGGCGCGTACTACGCGAGCAACCCGTTTCACTACAACTCGCTGCCTGTACCGCCGGTATACGGAGTTACGGGCGGGGACTCGGTTCCGGTATTCGACACCGTGCGCGCCGCATCGTAGCGGAGCGGTGCGTCCCGTAGTTCGCAGTGGATCACCCACTTAACGGGGTGATCCACCGCGACTCAGTCGAACTTGGCGGCAGCCGCGCGGGCCTCGGCGAGCACCGACGCGAGGTCGTCGCCCGTCACCGTGACGTGGCCGACCTTGCGGCCCGGCCGCGGCAGCTTGTCGTAGCTGTGCACCTTGGCACGCGGGTGTGCAGCCAGCACCTCGGCATAGCGCACCGGCATCGGCCCCTCGGCGGGGCCGCCGAGCACGTTCACCATCACCGCAGCGGGCGCAGTCATCGCTGTCTCGCCGAGCGGCAGATCTGCGACCGCGCGCAGGTGCTGCTCGAACTGGCTNNCCGCCGAGGACGTTCGCCATGACCGTCCACGAGGCCACCGGCCGCGGGTCACCGAGCGGCAGGTCGAGCACGGCGCGCAGGTGCTGCTCGAACTGGCTCGTGACCGAGCCCTCGATCGAGAAGTGACCCGAGTTGTGGGGGCGCATGGCGAGCTCGTTCACGAGCACCCGCCCGTCGGCGGTCTCGAACATCTCGACCGCGAGCACGCCCGTGACGCCAACGCCCTCGGCCACGGTGAGGCCGATGCGCGCCGCATCTTCGAGCGTCTGCGCGTGCTGCACGGGCGCCGGAGCGAGCACCTCGGCGCACACGCCATCGCGCTGAATGGTCTCGACCACGGGCCATGCTCGCACCTCACCGCTCGGGCGACGAGCGACCAGCTGCGACAGCTCGCGCACGAAGTCGACGAGCTCTTCAACGAGCAGCGCGCCACCGCGGCCGTCTTCGGCGAGCGCGGTGAACCAGTCGCGCACCTCGCTTGCGCTCGAGATCACGCGCACACCTTTGCCGTCGTAGCCACCGCGTGCGGTCTTCGCCACGGCGCGGCCACCGTGCGTGTCGATGAACTCCTGCAGCTCTGCCTCATTGGTGACGGCAGCCCAGGCCGGCACGGGCACGCCGAGCTCGGTGAGCTTCTCGCGCATAAGAATCTTGTCTTGTGCGAACTGCAGGGCGTCCGGGCGCGGATGCACGCTGACTCCTCGCGACTCGAGCTCGCGCAGAATGCTCGGCGGCACGTGCTCGTGGTCAAAGGTCACCACGTCGACGGTCTCGGCAAACGAGAACACGGTCTCTGGGTCGCGGTAGTCGCCCACGCGGTCTGCGGCGCGCTCGGCGCTCGACCCCTCGGTCTCGGCGAGCACGCTGATGCGCAGCCCGAGGTGCACGGCTGGCGGCACCATCATGCGAGCGAGCTGACCGCCCCCGATAACACCGATGCGAATGATGCCTGAGCCGTCTGCGAGAGCCATTCCTCTATTCTCGCATCTCTCGCCGAGGCGCCCTGCCGATTGATAGTGAGCGAAGCGCGGTTCGGGGGCGATCAGAGCGCAATACGTGCGGCTCGAAAAGGATCTCGGCCGCACGCGAGTGCGGCCGAGGGCGGCTCGGGGGCACGCAAAGAGGCCTCCTCGACAAGCAAAACCCAGCAGCACACCATTAGTTGACGAAAGTCAACCAATCACATATAGTTGATTCTCGTCAACTTATTCGGCGTGCCAGGCGAAGCCCGCTGCGCGCCGCGATCCTCGTCCCTCAAACGAAGGCAACCACACCTCAATGTCTCAAACCCCCACCTCACCGAGCCCGAAAACCGGCGCAGTGCCGCTCGTGCTGCACGGGCGCGCCAAGAACTGGGCACTCGCCGGCATCTTCATGAGCACCTTCGTGTCGATGCTCGCGATGAACGTCGTCGGCACCTCGATGCCGCGCATCATCGCCGACATCGGCGGAACCCAGGCGACCTTCACCTGGGTCGTCATGGCAACCTCGCTCGCCTCGGCCATCTCGACCCCGATCTGGGGCAAGCTCGCCGATCTCACGAACAAGAAGGTGCTGCTGCAGCTCGCGCTCATCATCTTCACCCTCGGTTCGATCTTCGCTGGAATGGCGCACGACGCGACGTGGCTGATCTCGTTCCGCACGGTTCAGGGCCTCGGCGTCGGCGGCCTCGGCGTGCTCGGCCAGATCGTGCTCGCAGAGATCTTGAGCCCGCTCGAGCGCGGCAAGTACATGGGCATCATGGGCGCGATCATGGCGGTCGCAACCGTCGGCGGCCCGCTCATCGGCGGCCTCTTCACCGACACGATCGGCTGGCGCTGGAACTTCTACGTCGCGGTGCCCTTCGCGGTCGTCGCGCTGATCATGCTGCAGCTCACCCTGCACCTCACCACCTCCAAGCGCAAGGTCAAACTCGACTACGCCGGCGCAGTGCTGATCTCGGCCGGCTTCTCGAGCCTGCTCATCTGGATCACCCTCGTGGGCGGCGACTTCGACTGGGTCTCGTGGCAGACCGCACTCATGGTCGGCGCGGGTGTCGTGCTGCTGGTGATCGCAGTCTTCGTAGAGCTGCGTGCCGAGGAACCGCTGATCCCGCTCACCCTCTTCAAGAACGCGACCTTCACGATGTCGGTCGTCGCCAGCGTCGCGGTGGGCATCGCGATGTTCGCCACCGTCGTCTATCTCGGTCAGTACATGCAGATCGCCCGCGGCCGCAGCGTGATCGAGTCGAGCCTGCTCACCCTGCCCATGATGGCGGGCGTGCTCGGCTCTTCGACGGTCGTCGGCCAGCTGATCAGCCGCTACAACAAGTGGAAGGCGTTCGTCGTCAGTGGCGCCATCGCCCTGCTCGTCGGCATCGTGCTCATGGGCCAGATTCGCTACGACACGTCATTCTGGTACGTCGGCGTCTCGATGTTCATCATGGGCTGCGGCGTCGGCATGACCATGCAGAACCTCGTGCTCGTCGTGCAGAACACCGTCGCCCCCACCCAGATGGGTGCCGCTTCGAGCGCCGTGACGTTCTTCAGAACCCTCGGCGGTAGCGCCGGCATGTCGGTCATGGGCACCGTGCTCGGCCACCGCGTCACCGAGCTCATGACCGAAGGCCTGACGAAGCTCGCGCAGACCAACCCTGCGGCCCTCGCGGGTGCTGAGGCGCTCAAGAATGGCACGATTCCCAAGATGTCTGAGCTCGACCCCGCGCTGCGCCTGGTCGTCGAAGACTCGTACGGCCATGCCATTGGCGACGTCTTTCTCTCGGTTGCGCCCGTTGCGGCCATCGCGATCATCGCCGTGATCTTCTTGCCGAACATTCCTCTCGGCACCAAGAACAATGCGCAGCGCATGGCAGGCAAGGCCTCCCCTCGCACCGGCACCGTCGAGCAGATCGGCCAGTCGGTCGCTCTGAGCGTCGACACCGCCTCGGTACCCGTCATCACTGACGCGTCGGCGCCTGGCCTCGTGGATTCGTCGAAGCGCAGCGACGCCTAGGCTTGAACCATGCATGAGCACACCCGCGAAGAGGTGATCTCTGAGATCATCAGCGAGTTCTCGCAGTCGTTTGCGGCCGCGAGAACCCGCTGGACTCGTTTTGCCGAAGAGGTGCACCCCGAGCTGCGCGGCCCGGGCATGATGATTCTGCAGACGATTCTGCGCCGGGGGCCGGTCACCGCGACCGGGCTCGGCAGCATCCTCGACATGGACAAAGCCATGGTGAGTCGGCAGGTCACGAAGCTGCGCTCGCTCGGTCTCGTCGACGCGAAAGAGGCAGAGTCGGATCGCCGAGTCATTCTGCTGACCGCAAGCGAGACGGCGCACTCAGCGATCGAGGGCATCCAGGCGCGCATCTCGGCCGACTACCTGGTGCGGTTCGCCGAGTGGAGCGAAGATGAGCTCGCGCAGTTGCAGATGCTGATGCATCGCTTCAACGCAACCGCAGAAGACCCCCGCGGCGAGAGCCCGGCGACGCGGTGCGCGCGAGCGGCCGAGGAGGCCGGGACTTCGGGCGAAAGCCGCAACGTCTAGGCAGCAGCGCCTCAAACATTAAACAGCGCAAAAGGCATACGACAATCGAAATTTCGTATGCCTTTAGCGCTGTTTTGTGCGTTTATGCAGGGCGAGGATCAGCGCTAGCCCCTGCGCGGGCCGGCCGATCAGGCAGAGAGCGCCGAGTCTAGCGGCTCCGCCCTCGAAGTCGGCCGACTCGATCCGCCCGAGCTCAGAGCCCGGAGTAGGCGTGCAACCCCTTGAAGAACACGTTCACGATCGTGAAGTTGAAGATCACTGCGCCGTAGGCGACGATCGACAACCACGCCGAGCGGGTGCCGCGCCAGCCGCGCGTCGCGCGAGCGTGAATGAAGCCCGCGTAGAGCACCCAGATCACGAGGGTCCAGACTTCCTTCGTGTCCCAGCCCCAGTAGCGGCTCCAGGCGCGCTCGGCCCAGATCGAGCCGGCGATCAGCGTGAAGGTCCAGAACACGAAGCCGATGATGGCCATGCGGTAGGCGAGGTCTTCGAGGCGAATCGCATTCGGAAACCCGCTGAGGAAGCGCAGCACCCCGGTCTCGCCTGCTTTGATCGCGTTCTCGCGGCGAGTCTGCATCAGCTGCAGCACCGAGAGTCCGAACGAGAGAGTCAAGAAGCCGACGGCAAGCACCGCGACAAGAATGTGAATCACAAGCCAGTAGGTGTCGAGAGCCGGCGGCAGCGGCACGATCTCGCGATAGAAGTTGACCTTGGTGACGCCGAGAAACAGCACCGTCATGCCCGTGACGAGCGCGCCCAGAAAACGCACGTCTACGAAGAACTGCGTCAGTATGAAGATCGCGATGATGGCGGTGGTCGCGGTGAGCGAGAACTCATACATGTTCGAGAACGGCACGCGGCCGGCGGCGATCCCACGTAGCAGCGTGGCTGCGAGGTGCAACGCGAAGCCGAGCACCGTCAGGGCGAAACCGATGCGAAGCGACCGGCTGCGCACGACGACTCGTCCCTTCGCGTCGGTCTCGGGCAACGCACTCCCGCCGTCGCCGCTTCTGTTGGCCAGATCGACCACAAAGAAGACGAAAGCGATCGCGTAGACGGCCATGGCCGAATACAGCGCGATCGTTGAGTATTGTTCGAGGTGTTCGAGCGACTGCAGCACGGCTCTCAAGCCTAGTCTCGTGCGATCACGGCTTGCTGTGAACTGGCAGTTCGGTCTCAAGCAGGGTGGGCTCAGACCATGGAGAGAGGATCAGGCCGCGACCGGCGACGGCAGCGCCAAGCTGAAGGGGTAGCGCTCCGAGCGCACCGACTCGACGTCACTCGCGAATCGATCGCCAGTCTCGTAGCCGTGGTGCGCCGAGACCACGACCCGACCGCTCGAGTTCACGAGAGCTGAACCATCGAGAGTGTGCAGCAGTGGGAGCAGCAGGTCTTCGAGCGAGGCGACGAGCACGTCGGCGCACAGCACTCCTGAGAACTGTCCGTCAAGCATCAGGGGAATCGAAGCGGTGAGAGTGATCTCGTTCGAGCAGAGGTAGTCGACGAACGGACCGGCAATGTGCCGCTCGAGCGTCGAGGCGGGCACTCGATACCATTCAAGGCGGTGCAGGTCGATCGCGGCCTGGCCCGGGCCGAAGGTCGATGACGCGAGCAGCGCCCGCTCTGGCCCCTGCCACCAGGCGAGCGGGTT
This sequence comes from Leucobacter sp. UBA1945, assembly GCA_002336855.1. Lineage (GTDB taxonomy): Bacteria > Actinomycetota > Actinomycetes > Actinomycetales > Microbacteriaceae > Leucobacter. Next base: position 10,569 of record DDEV01000132.1, read on the forward strand.
GCCTTCGGCGACCACGTTCTCTGCGGCGCAGAAGCCCGCACCATAGAGCGGCCGGTCGGTCGATTCGAGCACGGCGTGAGCCTCTGCTTCGACGAGCGCGGTGAGCTGCGCCCCCGTGATCGGCCCCTGCGCGAGGCGCTCTGAGAGCTGCTGCTGCAAGCGGGGCAACCATGCCTCGAGGGGCGCGAAGATGCCGTCGACGAAGTCATCGAACTGCGCGATCAGCCGATCGCACTGCGCGTTTCGCTCTGCGCTCACGCCGCCTCCCCCGTGAAGCTCGCGGTGCCACTCTGGCCGCGATACCTCTCAAGTGTGGCACGAAGCTGCTCAGAAGCCGAGTCGCCCTGCAGTTCGGTGCGCAGCCCGCCGAGCCACCGCACCGAACTTCTGACGCTCGCGCGCACGACCTCGCGCGCCTTTGCGACGTCGCCCTCGCGAGTCGCCTCGATCTGCGCGAGCAGCGAGTCGTGAGTGAGGTGTCGCTGTTCGACCTGCGCATCTTGCAGCGCGAGCAGCGGGGTGAATTCGGTCTGCACGCGCACGTGTTCAGAGGTCAGCCGCACCGACTGGCTGAGCGCGGCCAGTTCGAGCTGCACGTCGGTGATGCGGCGGCGCCAGGGGCCGGGCGGCAGGTCGCGCGCGTCGACGAGCACGCGCTGCACGACGTCGAGCTCGTCTTCGGTGGCGCGCAGGCACGCGTATTCGGCGCAGGCAGCCACGATCACCTCGTAGTGCACGCCGAGGTCGGCGAGCGCGACGCGCGGCATCGCCATGAGCGCCCTCGTGTTGACCTCTTCGACGACACCGGGGCTCGAGCGAACGAAACTGCCGCCTCCGCGGCCACGCTTGGTGTCGATGAGCCCGCGGTGCCGCAGTGTGCCGAGCGCTTCGCGCACGGTGACGAGCGCGACACCAAAGAGCTGCGACAGCTCGTTCTCGCTCGGCAGCCGCTCGCCCTCGATGAATGCGCCGCTTGAAATGGCCTGCAGCAGCCTGGTCTCGACGAGTTCAGCCCGCCCCTCATCGCCGATCGGCGCGAACGCCGCGTTGCGCAAACGACTCGACGCGGGCGACACCTGCGCTGACTCCATCGTTGCTCCTCTCACGAGTTCGGCGTTTTTTGGGGGCGAGGATCACCCTCGCTTCAGCAATTCTCTCGCATGCGGTGGCTTCTGCCTGGCAGCGAGCACACGCAGAACCCGCGAGATCACTGCCCAGTCTGCCAAGAGAAGCATGAGCGCACACTGTGTGCTCGCCGCAGCCGCTTGGGCCAGCCGTGACCGAATCGTGATCCTCGAAACCAAACCTAGTTGCAAAACATCTAATTTCCTATGTTAATGTTTCTGACATTCCAACACTGTCGTTCGAGGAGCACGCAATGACGCAAGATGGCACCCAGGCCCAGAACACCGGTTTCGATCTCGGTGAAACCCGCGGCCGCATGCACGAAGAGCACACCAGCCTGCTGAAGACCGCCGACGTCGCCGTCTCGCTGCAGGGCCTGGCCAAGCACTTCGGCGACATGACCGCGGTGAAAGACCTCGATATGGACATTCGCGCGGGCGAGTTCTTCTCGATGCTCGGCCCCTCGGGCTCGGGCAAGACCACGGTGCTGCGCATGATCGCCGGCTTCGAAGAGCCGAGCGCAGGCAAGATTCTGCTGCACGGCAACGACGTCACCCGCTCGGCGCCGTTCGACCGCGAGGTCAACACCGTGTTTCAGGACTACGCGCTGTTTCCGCACATGTCGATCGCCGAGAACGTCGCCTACGGTCTCGCCGTGCGCAAGATCGACAAGGCGACCCGCAAGAAGCTCGTGGGCGAGGCGCTCGAGCAGGTGCGCCTGAGCCACGTTGCCGACCGCCGCCCCTCGCAGCTCTCGGGCGGCCAGCGTCAGCGCATCGCCCTGGCCCGCGCGCTCATTCTGCGCCCGAAGGTGCTGCTGCTCGACGAGCCGCTCGGCGCACTCGACAAGCAGCTGCGCGAGCAGATGCAGATCGAGCTCAAGCAGATTCAGCGCGAGGTCGGCATCACCTTCATCTTCGTCACCCACGACCAAGAAGAGGCGCTCACGCTGAGCGACCGCGTCGCTGTGTTCAACAACGGCAAGATCGAGCAGGTCGGCGCACCGCGCGAGGTTTACGAGTTCCCTGAGACCGAGTTCGTCGCGAGCTTCCTCGGCGTCACCAACCTGCTGAACGCCGAGGTGTCGCAGCAGCTGCTCGGCGAGGCCCGCATTCACAGCCTGCGCCCCGAGCGCGTACACCTGGCAGACGCTACCGCTCCCGCAGAGCTCGGCGCAGTCGACGTCGCGGGCACCATCGCCGAGATCGTCTACGCCGGCGCGCACACCCGCTACCTCATCGACACCGAGGCCGGCGTGCGGTTCATCGTCGAGAAGCAGAACTCGCATACCCCGCGCACCGAGCCGAGCGCTACCCGCGGCGACAACGTGCGCCTGCGTTTTCAGCGCGATCACGCGATGGCGATTCCGGGATCAGAGCCCGCACACAATCGCGACGCCGCTTAGACGGCCTCGATCCTTTTACCCACCGAAAACCAACCCGCCCACCAGGGCACATCACCTACTAAGGAGTAGCGATGAAGAAGATACTGGCAGTTCCCGCAGCTGCAGCGGCAGCGCTGGCGCTGGCGCTCACCGGTTGCGCAAGCGAGGCAGGCACCGAGGCCGCAGGCGGCCTGCAGATCGATGTTCCCGACATCGCGATGATGGAGGGGCTCGGCGCCAACGAGAAAGAGGTCAACATTCTCGCGTGGTCGGGCTTCGTCGAGCCTGCATGGAGCGACGCATTCACCGAAGAGACCGGTTGCACCGTCAACCGCAAGGTCTTCGCAACGAGCGACGAGGCAGTGCAGCTCATGCGCACCGGTGAGTACGACCTCGTGTCGGCATCGGGCGATGCGAGCCTGCGCCTCATCGTCGACGGCAACGTGCAGCCGCTCAACACCGAGCTGATTCCGAACTTCTCCGACGACATCGTGCCAGGCATGAAGGGTCAGCTGTATGACACGCTCAACGGCAACGTCTACGGCATTCCGATCGGCCGCGGCGCAAACATTCTCGAGTACAACAGCGAAGTCGTGACTGAGACCCCCGACAGTTGGAGCGTCGTATGGGAGAAGGACAGCCCCTACGCAGGCAAGATCGCCGCATACGACAGCCCCATCTACATCGCAGAGGCAGCCGTCTACCTGATGTCGAGCCAGCCAGACCTCGGCATCAAGAATCCCTACGCACTCGACGAGAAGCAGCTGAAGGCGGCCACCGATCTGCTCAAGCAGCAGAACGCGATGGTGTCGGAGTACTGGTCGCCAGCGACCAACATCAGCTCGTTCACGGGCGGCAACTCGGTCGTCGGCACCTCGTGGGAGGTGCTGCGCAAGGCAACCGCAGACGAGAAGTTCAAGAGTGTGCTGCCGCAGGAAGGCAGCACCGGCTGGTCAGACGCCTGGATGCTCGCGGCCGACGCAAAGAACCCCAACTGCGGCTACGCCTGGATGGACTACACCTCGTCGCCCGAGGTGAACGGCGCCATCGCGATGAACTTCGGCATGGCTCCCGCCAACGGAGCATTCTGCGACACCAGCGCAGAGGCGAAGGCTCACTGCGACTACTACAACGCCACCGATGAGGAGTACTTCAAGAAGGTGTGGTTCTGGACCACCCCCATCGATCAGTGCCTCGACGGCCGCACCGATGTGCAGTGCACCAACTACCAGGACTGGACCAATGCCTGGGCAACCGTAAAGGGTTGATCGGCGTTTAGCCGATGAGCCGAGGTGGGTGCCCGCCAGCGGGCACCCACCTGATCCTCTTCTCTCAACACTCTTTCTCTGATCTGCCGGAGGTTTCAGCCAGGCTGAAACCAACCGGTTCACCGACTTCGTCAGCGAGGACACCCCGTGAGCACCAGCACCGTTCGGTCGCGCAAGCCCCGACCGATCTCTACCGCCCTCTACCGGCACCCGAAGGGTCGCCTGGCCGCGCTGCTGTCGCTGCCGATGGTGTGGCTCGTCGGCGTCTACATCTTCTCGCTCGTCATGATGCTGGTCACCGCATTCTGGACGACCGATCCCTTCACCTCGCGAGTGAAGCCGGGCTTCACACTCGAAAACTTCACGCAGCTCGCGACCGTCTCGGCCTATTCGATGACCGCGCTGCGCACCCTGCTCATCGCGATCGCCGTCACCCTGATCTGCGCTCTCTTCTCGGTACCGCTCGCGGTGTTCATGACGCAGGTCGCGGGGCCGAAGCTGCGCGCAGTGCTCGCCGTGCTCATCACGCTGCCACTCTGGGCGGGCTACCTCGTCAAAATCATCGGCATGCGCCTCGTCTGGACCGAAGAGGGCTTCTTCAACTGGTTCTTGCAGCCGCTCGGCATCAGCGGCCCCGGCCTCGGCGTGCTCACCGTGACCCTCACCCTCGTCTACCTCTGGTTTCCGTATATGGCGATTCCGGTATATGCAGCGGTCGCGCAGATTCCCGAGAACCTCTACGACGCCTCGTCAGACCTCGGCGCTCGCGGGCTTCGCACCATTCGCACCGTTGTCACCCCGCTGCTGCTGCCCTCGCTGATCGCCGGCTCGATATTCACCTTCTCGCTCAGCCTCGGTGACTACATCGCGGCCATGTACGTCGGCGGTTCGACGCAGATGATCGGCAGCATCATCGCCCAGAACATCAACCTGAACCCGCCACTCGCCGCCGCGTTCTCGTTCGTGCCGATCGTGCTGATCGTCATCTACCTCAGCGCAGTGCGACGCACCGGCGCCCTCAACAACCTCTGATCTGGAACCCAGGAGTCACCTCATGCTTCGCCTGAACCGCGGAACCAAGATCGGTCTCGCAATCGTCACCCTCGTCGTGCTCATCTTCATGTACGTGCCCATGTTCGTGATCATCATGAACTCGTTCAACTCGGGCAAGGTGCCCGGCTGGCCGATTCCCGGCTTCTCGCTCGAGTGGTGGGAGAAGACGATCGTGAACCCCGCCATGCACGCGGCCCTATTGAACTCGGTGGTCGTCGCCCTCGTCGCCACCGCCTTCGCGCTCGTGCTCGGCACCCTCGCGGCATTCGCACTGCAGCGTTTCAAGTTCTTCGGCCAGCACGTCGTGAACCTGCTGATCGTGCTGCCGATCACCCTTCCGGGCATCGTCACCGGTGTCGCCCTGTCGAACACGTTCTTCCAGGTGCTGAAGCCCATGGGCATTCAGGTCGGTTACTGGGGCATGATCATCGCGCACGCAACGTTCTGTGTCGTCATGGTGTTCAACAACGTGATCGCCCGCCTTCGCCGCATGAACCCGAACCTCGAAGAGGCCTCGGCCGACCTCGGCGCAGGCATCGGCCAGACGTTCAGGCTCATCACCTTTCCGCAGTTTCGCCCCGCGTTCGTCGCTGGCGGCCTGCTCGCCTTCGCCCTCTCGTTCGATGAGATCGTGGTCACCATCTTCACTGCGCCAGTGGGGGTCGAGACGCTGCCACTCTGGATCATGAACCAAATGGCACGCCCCAATGAGGTGAACCAGGTGAACGTCGTCGCGACGATTATGATTCTGCTCTCGTTGATTCCGGTCTACTTCTCACAAAAGGCTTCCGCAGCCGCGGTTTCGAAGTAGTATGTACCTGGGCGGTATTCTGGCTCCCCGCTACCACCGCCCAGTCGCCTCTGGCGACAACCCCCCGCTGCCCCCAAAGTTCGCATCAATCTGAGCGAGCTTTGGGGGTAGCTCTCTTTTTGTCGACTGCACGACCTGAGTTGCGCGGGCGAGGGGCCCCGCCTACGGACCCCTCGTTACACCTGCCGCTACAGGCGTTCGCGGTGCTGCTCGCGCAGTTGCTCGACCGCGCGCTCGAGCGTGGGGTCGTCGCCGCGCGCGAGCGCCGCATACTGCAGCAGCACGCCGTCGTCGGTCTGCACGGCCTTCACCCACATGCGGCGGCGTGGCACGAACAGCGACGAGAGCAGGCCGAGCACCGCAGCAAGTGCCGAGATCAGCACCCACTGCTGCGCCGGATTGCGCATCACGTCGAACGACGCATAGCGCGGAGCGGCGTCAAAGCTGATCGTGCCCATACCGTCGGGCAGGTCGACCGTGTCACCGATGGTGAGCTTCAGCGACTCCTTGTCAATCGCGCGGCCGGTGAGCTGCTCCATGCCCGTGGTGTCGAGTTTGTACACCGACTGCGGAACAACGACACCGCCCGCATCGGCATTGATGCCGAGATCGCCGGCGAACACGTCGAGCGTCAGCACGGGGTTCTTGAGGTCGGGATACACCGAGGTGAACGCGCCTGTTTCGAGCTCTGCCTGCGTGGGGTAGAAGAAGCCGCGCAGCCCGAGCTGCGTTGGCTCGCCATCGCGCGACAAACCGTACGGCACCTTGATCACGCCGAGCGAGGTCAGGTTGAGGTTGTCTTGCGGAATGAATGGCATCGACTCGCTGTAGACCACCGTGCCCTCGGCGTTGCGCACGGTCACGGTCGGCGCATAGCCGTTCGCGATCAGGTAGACGGGCGAGCCGTGCACGCGCAGCGGGTGATTGACTCGAATGATTTCTTCGCGGGTCTCACCATCGGGCGTTTCGAGCGTTACGTGTGCCCGATACTCCTTCACCTGGCCGAGCGCGACCTCGTTGCCGTCTTGCTCGGTTACGTAGTCGACGTCGAACTTGTCGAGGGTCATCGCGAAGGGCTCGAGGGTCGAGGGATCGAAGTAGGTGCCCGAGTTCGCCGAGTCGTAGTCGATGAGTTGGTTGAAGAACGACTCGCCCACGACCAGCACGCGCTGCCCGTTGAAGCTGAAGAGCCCGCCGATGGCGACGCTCAAGAGCACCCCGACGAGCGCGATGTGAAAGAGCAGGTTGCCGGTCTCGCGCAGGTAGCCGCGCTCGGCCGACACCGACACCTCAGCGGCGCGATGCTTCGAGGCTTTCACGTGCTGCACTTCGGCACGGTAGTGCTGGCTTCGCAGCAGTGTGTGGGCTTCGAGGATCGCGCGCTCGGCGAATGCCTCGCGCTCTTCGGTCGACGCGCTCGGGTTCGAGATTCGCTGTTCGGCGTACCCGGCCATGCGCTGCAGCCGGGCCGGCGTGCGCGGCGGCTTGCCCCGCAGCGCCTTCCAGTGATGCGCGATTCGGGGCAGCACGCACCCGATCAGCGAGACGAACAGCAGCAGGTAGATCGCCGAGAACCAGACCGACGAGTAGACGTCGAAGGCCTGAATCGGAAACGCGTCGAGCACCTTGAACAGGTCGGGGTGATCCTGCTGGTACTGCAGCACGCCGTTCGGGTCTGCGCCGCGCTGCGGCACGAGTGATCCGGGAATCGTCGCGACAGCGAGCAGCAGCAAAAGGATCAGCGCTACCCGCATGCTGGTCAACTGCCGCCAGAACCAGCGCAGGTAGCCCCGCAGACCGAGCTCGGGTGAGGTGACCTTGCCCCGCCCGTCTACCGCGTCGGATGCGCCGAGCGTGCCGTCGTCGTAGTCTTCTGGCCGCCCGGTCGCGGCGGTGCCGCTCGACTTGGCTCGCTTCACGCGCTCGGCCTTCACGCCTTCAGCCTTCGCGCCGTCGCGCTCGGTCTCGTGAGAATCAGAGGATCGTGCCAAAGTTCGCCATCACCGCCTGCAGGGAGAACATGATCTGACTCCAGATTCCGGTCACCATGAGCAGGCCGATGAGAATCAGCAGGCCGCCGCCGATGAGGTTGACGACACGTATATGCCGTTTAAAGAATGCCATGGTCTGCGTCATCCAGCCGAAGCCGAACGCGGCGAGCACGAACGGCAGGCCGAGCCCGACGCAGTACGCCAGCGCCAGCACCGATGCGCGGCCGAGCGAGCCGGCCTGCAGCGAGAGCGACATGACGACGCCAAGGGTCGGCCCCATGCACGGTGCCCAACCGATTGCGAACACGACGCCGAGCAGCGGCGCGCCGATGAGCCCCACGCGCGGCTTGAGCTTCAGCCTCGTCGTGCCCTGCAGCTTCGAGAACGCCCCCATGAACACGAGGCCCATCAAGATCAGCACACCGCCCATGACACGAACGATTACGTCTTGCCACTCCCAGAGCCATAGGCCGACCGACCCCATGAGAATATTCAACACCAGGAATACGACAGTGAAGCCGAGCACGAACAGCACCGAGCCGAACACCATGCGACGTCGCTCGGTGCGCTTCGCAGCGGCGGGATTCGCCGCCACCGAGGCATTCGCGTCAGCGATGCCCGAGACGTATGCGAGGTAGCCAGGAATCAGTGGTAGCACGCACGGCGAGAGAAACGAGACGAGGCCCGCAGCCAGCGCAATCAGCGACGCAAGCAGCAGCCCGCCGCCGGCGACAGTCTCTTCAAGCCCCATGGCGCCTATGCCTCGTCGAGCGTCTCTTGCACGAGGGTTCGCAGCTGCGAGGCGGCGGCGAGCTGGCCGACGACGCGGTGCGCCACCCGCCCCTCACGATCGAGCACCAGCGTGGTGGGCACGGCGTTGAGCGGAACCTGACCGGCAAACGCGCGCTGCGCCTTGCGCTCCCCCGCGTTATCCATAACCGATGGGTAGTTCACGCCGAACTCCTCGGCGAACTGCACCGCCTGCGCCTCTTGGTCGCGGGTATTCACGCCGACGAACTGTACGCCCTCTGCCTGAAACTCCTCGAACACCTCGACGAGCTGGGGCGCTTCGGCGCGACACGGGGCACAGCCCGCGTACCAGAAATTCACGACGGTGACCGAACCGAGCGTCTGCTCCGAGCTGAACTGCTCGCCGTGCTCGGTGACGCCCTCGAACGCGACAGGCTCACCGCGGTCTGCCGGGGCAAACGAGGTGGTCGACCCATCGCCCGCGACGTAGCCCTTGTCGCCGCCCTGACTCCACTGCTCAGAAAGGCCGCTGCCCTCACCCGAGCACCCGACGAGCACGAGCGAGCCGGCAAGCGTCATCGCGAGCGCTGCCCCAGACAGCAGGCGCTTTCTCATCACACCGCCCCCACGTCGACCGACCCCTGCATGAGCCCCGCTGCGGGCGTGCGGTAGTCGACCTCGAACCAGCGACCACCGCGACGCTCGAACGAGGTGATGCTCGACAGCTCGCAGCGACGCTTAGCGGGGTTGTGAAACAGCGGTTCGCCGTTCACGTCGCGGTGCGCGGCCCATACGACTGCCTGGTGACTCACCATCACGATGTCGCCGTCGCGATCCGCATCCCACGCATCGTTCATCGCCTCGCGCACGCGAGTGGCAATGCTGCGGTAGGGCTCGCCCCAGCTCGGGCGAAACGGGTTCAGGTAGCGGTACCAGTAGCGCGGATTCTTGAACGCGCTGCGGCCAACGGTTCCCTCGAACGCGTTCGTCGGCTCGATGATGCGCTCATCGATGTCGATCGGCAGGTTGAAGGCAAGGGCGATCGGCGCCGCCGACTGGCGGGCGCGCTCGAGCGGCGAGGCGATGATCCTCGACACCTCACGATCGCTCGCCGCGAGCTCTTGAGCCGCGGCTTCTGCCATCTGCTCACCCAACTCAGAGAGTCGGTAGTTCGGCAGGCGGCCGTAGAGCACGCCTTCGGGGTTATGCACCTCACCATGGCGCACCAAATGCAGCTGTTTATCGCTCACACAGCCATTCTAGGTTTTCACGCCTGTGAACGAGCCGCGCCGACTGCCTCGAGCGGGTACACGTACGAGAAGAGGTCGAGCACGCGTTCACCGCCGATCCAGAGCCCGTCGCGGTGCTCGGTGCGCACGAACCCGAGCGCCTCATAGAGCCGATGCGCCCCGCCCATGTTCGGCGCAGTCTTCAAGTACACCGCGCGAAACCCCGACTCGGAGGCGTGCTCAATCACTCGACGCATGAGCAAAGCTGCAACTCCGCGCCTGCGGGCGGCCGGTGAGACGCCGAGCAGCCTGAGATCGAGCTCGTCTACGGCAACGTCTTCGTGCAGACTCGCGCCGCCCGGCCTGCGGGTCGTGACGCTGCCGATCAGCTCGCCGGTCTCGTCACGAGCGACCCAGACGTCGAATGCCTCGGCGCGGACGCGCGCGAACCGCATCTCGTCGCGGTGGTCGCTCGGGCCGTAGTCGTGCGCGTATGCGTCGTCGATGAGCCGGTCGATCGCCTCGTATTCGCTGGGGTCGGCGAGCCGCGTCTCGGTCACTTTGCTCGGCTCCAGCCAAGCCTCGGGGCGATTTCGTTTGCGAGTTGGTCGAGGATCTGCTTCCAGTCAGCCAGCTCGAACTCGAAGGGCAACTCGAACAGGTAGTCGTCTGCCGCCTGAAACGCGGGGTCGCCGAGGATGAAGTCGATGATCTCGCTGTTCGTTCCGGTCACGTCTGGGGCAATCAGGGTGCGGCCGCCGTGCACCGCCTTGGTGCGCGGTGTGCGCCCTTCGACGTAGGCGGCGTACTTCTCGCGCTGCGCGGCGGTCGCGCCGTCGGTTGGCACGATGACGCGGGCGACTGTGGCGCGGGCTGCCTCTCCGAGGGTGTGCGCGGCGCGAAACACGTCGATCTGCTTGCGCTGTGCCGTCGCGAAGTCGGCCTCGCCTTCTTCGTACGAGGTGATGTTGCTCACCAGCCAGTTGAGGCCGGCAGCCCCCGCCCACTCGGCCGAGCGCAGCGAACCGCCGCCGTACCAGAGGCGCTCGGAGAGCCCAGCGCTGTGCGGCTCGACCCTGGCGCTGTCGAAGTCGCCGCCGATGCCGTTGTATTCGGGCACCTCGCGAATCGCGGCGCCCGAGAGCAGCTCGCGCAGCCTCTCGATGCGCCCGTAGCCGTAGTCTTCCTCTCGCCACCCCGTGTCATGCACGATGTCGTTGAGCGCGTCGTCGTAGGACGGGCCGTGCACGCTGAGGCCCGGCAGTAGGCGCCCGCCGCTCAGCACATCGGCGGTGCCGAGGTCTTCGGCGAGCCTGAAGGGGTTCTCGAAGCCCACGGGAATCACAGCGTTGCCGAGCCCGATGCGAGAGGTGCGCTGCGAGACCGCCCCGAAGAACACCGCGGGCGACGAGAGCCCGTGCTGCAGGTGCCTGGTGCGCACCCAGCCACTGTCGAGGCCGAGCTGCTCGGCGTACTCGAACAGTTCGAGGCCCTCTTCGTGCCCCTTGCGCGGGTCGCTCGGGTCGAACGGCACGAGGTGGATGAAACCGACGCTCTTGACGGGCCTGGGGGTCGTAGACATGGATTGCTCTCTTTCTGGGGTGCGTGCAGTTTACGTGCGCGCGGGGAGTCAGGGGGTCAAATTTGGTAGTCGACGTTGCCGCGAGCGAGGTGGTACTCGCGCAGAAACTCACGGGTGCGCTCGCCGACTTTCGGGCCGAAAAACTGCTCGGGCGGGGCGTCGTCGAGCACGCGCCCGTGCTCGAGAAACAGCACACGGTCTGCGATCTGCCGCACGAAGTTCATCTCGTGCGACACGATGACCATCGTCTGGCCGCCGGCCGCAATGCCGCGCACGGTGGCGAGCACCTCGCCGACCAGCTCAGGGTCGAGCGCGCTCGTCGGCTCGTCGAGCAGCAGCACCTCCGGACGCATGGCGAGTGCCCGGGCGATGCCGACGCGCTGCTGCTGGCCGCCCGAGAGCTGCGCCGGGTAGTGGCCTGCGTGCGAGGCGAGCCCCACCCGATCGAGGTGCTGCCTCGCCTCTGCCTCGGCTTCGCGCCGCGACAGACCACGAACCACGCGCAGTCCCTCGGCAACGTTTTCGAGCGCCGTCTTGCGCGAGAAAAGGTGAAACTGCTGAAACACCATCGCCGTGCGGCGGCGCAGCTCGAGCACGTCGCGCTTGCTGGCGCGCTCGGCGTCGACGGTGAGATCGCCGATCACGACACGGCCGCGATCCGGGCGCTCAAGAAAGTCGATGCAGCGCAGCAGCGTCGACTTGCCAGCACCCGAGCTGCCGACGATCGCGGTCACGTCGCCGGCCGCGAACTCGAGCGAGAGCCCGTCGAGGATCACCCGGTCGCCGAAGCGCTTCTCAATCTTGTCGATAGCGATCATGCGACACTCACCCCTCTCGAGAAGCGCAGCTGATCGTCGAGGTGTGACGCCACTCGATCTTGGGCTTCGGCTTCTGAAGCGGGCTGCTGGCTCGAAACAGAGCCCGGCGAAACCGGTCCCCGCTTCCCCCGCCGCGATCCGACAGGCGGGCGCTGCAAGCGGCGCTCAACAATACGCGCGATCTGCTCGACGAGCACGGTAAGCCCCCAGTAGATGATCGCGGTCGCGAGAAACGCCTCGAAGAACCGGTAGTCGCGCCCACCGATGATCTTGGCGTAGGCCGTGACCTCGACGAGCGAGACGACGAACGCGAGCGACGACTGCTTGAGCATGCCGATGAAGTGGTTTACGAGGGTCGGAAACGCGATCACGGAGGCGACCGGAATCGTGATGCGCCGCAGCGTCTGCCAAGGGGTCATGCCGAGAGACTGCGCGGCTTCGATCTCGCGCCGGTCGACCGCAGAGAGCGCCGCCCGAATCGACTCCGAGCTATAGGCGGCCTCGTTGAGCGCGAACGTGAGCCCTGCAACGAGAAACGGCGAGAGGGCGACGGGGCTGAATTCGGTGCCGAACTGGTGATTGAGGTAGAGGATCGCGATCGGCACCGCATTCACGTTGAGCAGCAGCTGCACGAGAATCGGGGTGCCGCGCAGGTACGAGACCAACACAGCGGTGACCTGGCTCAGCACCGGCACACGCGCCATCTTGATGAGTGCCATCGCCAGGCCGATCACCGTGCCGAGCAACGTCGCGAAGACGCTGATCGCCAGGGTGATCGGCACATAGGGCAGCAGGGCGAGCGTGTACTCGCCGATGGCACCGAAGTCGATGATCTGCATGGGTTATCGGGGTAGGTTTCTCTGGTTCTAGTTCTCTAGTTCTCAGGTTTGCTGGCGTCGACGTTCTAGCGACGAGGCGTGACGTCGAGGCCTCCGAAGAACTTCTTGCTGAGCTCAGAGACGGTGCCGTCTTCGAGCAGCTCGTTCAGCGCACCATTGATCTTCTCGAGCGCAGCGCTGTGATCCTTTGCCTTCGAAAACGCGTATGCCGAGTACAGGTTCGTGCCGTAGGTATAGACCAGGTAGTCGCCGTCGAGCGGAGTGAAGGTCAGGTCGAGACCCGCGTCAGGGCCGTAGCCGTCGTAGACGACCCGCTCGGCAAAAGTGAAGTCGACGAGACCCGCGGCGAGGTTCTGAAACTGCAACTGCAGGTCGAGCTCGGTGTACTCGATCAGAATCGGATTCTCGGGGTGCTCCTCGTTGTACGCCTCGAGCATCTTCGTGAAGTTGAGCCCCGGGGTACCGTAGGTGCGCTTGCCCGCGAGGTCATCGAGCGACGTGACCTTGCCGATCTTGCTATTCGCTGGCAACGCGATGCCGAACTGCGCCTCGATGTAGGGGTCAGAAAAGTCGTACTTCTGGCGGCGCTCTTCGGTAGCGCTGAGGTTGTTGGCGACGATGTCGAATCGGCCCGAGTCGAGACCGGCGAAGAGCGCGGGAAAATCGGCAACCTCGTACTTGAAGTCGACGTCGTCGAGCTTCTCGTCGATGAGCTTCAAGAGTTCGATGTCGTAGCCGGTGAGCTCGTCGTTCTCGTCGAGGTAGGTGTAGGGCTTGGGTGAGGCACCGGTGGCGACAAGCAGCACCTCGGCGCTGCCGTCTTTCGAGCTCGGAGCTTGCGATGCGTCGCCAGCGGCATTTGCGCTACTTGCGCAGGCGCTCAGGCCGAGCGCTGCGGTCGCGATTGCCGCGAGGGCGAGACTGGTCTTGAGTGGGCGAGGCATGCGGGGTGATCCTTTCGTAGTGACACCGGGTGGCGTCGTGGGGCACCGTCGTGGTGGCCACCTCGCAACAGTACGAAGCTTCAATAAATAACTGCAAATTATGTTTCCCATTCTTACAGCTTATTACTTGGGGAGTGGCTTGCCTCATCTGTTTGACGCCGGTCGGCGATGGCCACGGCACTGGCCGCGCGGCCGTTCCCACTTCCGTCGGCACGCGCGCCGAGCCCCTCCGCGCGCCGATAGACTTGAGGGATGCAAGAACGTGTGTTGATCAAAGATCTCGCCGCCCGCGAAGACGGCCCCGTCACCGTTTCGGGGTGGGTAGAGAAGGTGCGCGACCAGAAGTTCGTTCAGTTCGTGGTGCTTCGCGATGAGAGTGGCGCCGTGCAGCTGGTGAACGGCGGCGTGCTGCGCGAGGCCGATCCCGAGAATCCGCGCAGCGACATTCTCGTGCCCCGCACGCTGACCATCGCCGAGCTGACCCACGGCACCTTCGTGACCGTTACCGGCGAACTGCAGCACAACGAGCGCGTCAAGCTCGGCGGCGTTGAGATTCAGATCGACGAGATCACGGTCGTCACGAAGGCGCTTCCCGAGAACCCGGTCGCTGATGACTCGAACATCGACGTGCGCCTCGACTGGCGCTTTCTCGACCTGCGCCGCCCCGAGCAGAACCTGGTCTTCCGCGTGCAGACGACGTTCTTGCACGCACTGCGCCAGGTCTGGGTCGACCGCGGCTTCATCGAGATTCAGACCCCGAAGCTGATGGCGTCGGCGAGCGAGTCGCGCGCCGAGCTCTTCGAGGTCGAGTACTTCGAGGGCAAGGCGTTTCTCGCGCAGAGCCCCCAGTTCTTCAAGCAGATGGCTCAGGCTGCGGGCTTCGGCGGCATCTTCGAGGTCGGCCCCGCGTTCCGCGCTGATCCCTCGTTCACCTCGCGCCACGCGACCGAGTTCACCTCGATCGATGCCGAGATGAGCTGGGTCGAGTCGCACGAAGACGTCATGAACCTGCACGAGGAGCTCATGGTGGCGGGCCTCTCGGCCGTCAAGGAGAAGCACGGCGAGGAAATCTCGAAGCTCTTCGGCGTCGAGATCGAGGTGCCCGCGCGCCCGTTCCCGCGCATTCCGCTGGCCGAGGCGAAAGAGATCGTCAAAACTGAGGGCTACGAGGTGCCCCGCGCCGACGCCGACATGGACCCAGAGGGCGAGCGCCGCATCGCCGCGCACGTGAAGCAGAAGTACGGTCACGACTTCGTGTTCCTCACCGACTACGCAGCGTCGATTCGCCCGTTCTACCACATGCTCAACGAAGACGATCAGTCGCTCACCAAGAGCTACGACCTGATCTACCGCGGCACCGAGATCTCGACCGGCGCCCAGCGCGAGCACCGCGTCGAAGTGCTCGAAGAGCAGGCGCGCGCCAAGGGCATGGATCCGGCAGAGCTGTCGTTCTACCTCGACTTCTTCCGCTACGGCGTGCCCCCGCACGGCGGATTCGGCATGGGCCTGAACCGCGTACTGATGCTCATGCTGCACCAGCCGTCGATCCGCGAGACGACGTACCTGTTCCGGGGTCCCAACCGTTTGCTTCCGTAAGACCCTTGCGTTGCCGGACGGGGCGAGGCCGAGACGGCCTCGCGACCCGGTGCGNNTCGGGCCAGAGGCCCTCGGAATGACGCGCGCGAAGGCCAGAAATGGCCTTCGCTCTTAGCGCCGGGTCCCAATAGGTTGCTTCCGTAGAAGTTCTCTCGAAAAGGATCAGTGCCCCGCAGCTCTCACGAGCCGCGGGGCACTCGTCTTTCGGTCTACTCTTTGCCGAGAGCGTCCAGCTCTGCCGCGATCGCGGCGATGTGCGGGGCATCGGTGCCGCAGCAGCCACCGAAGGTGCTCGCCCGCGGCGCGAGGTCGCGTAGGGCAAGCTCCGATTTGGCAAAATGCTCGGGCGCATCGCCCGGGCCGTCATCGCCGTGATGCGCAGCGTTCAGCCTGAAGCCGATGATTCTCTCTCTCACTGCACGCCTCTCGGCTTCACTCGCGCTCTCCTGGCGCAGCGCGAGCGAGGCCTCATCGGGGTGCGCGCAGTTCACGAAGTAGCCAAGCGCGTAAGCGTTGGTCTCGTCGTCAACGTCGAGAATCGCCCTGCCAAGCGAGGCCCCGTCGGCGAGCCGCCCATCGGGACCAACTCCGAACGAGACCACGACATCAATGCCGGCCGCACGCGCAGCTCGCGCGATGCCCTGCGCCTCGCCCGCATCGCTCATGGTGACCGCGGTGATGCGGTCGACTCCCCCGGCGGCGAGCGCCCGCACTTGGCGCTCGTGATATCGCTCTGCTTCGTCCGCGGTCATCGTTTGTTCGATACCTTCGTCATAGCGCGGGCCCACGCACCCACCGACCGTCACGTTGAGGTCGGGCGCAAGGCGCTCGGCCATCTCTCGAGTGAGTCGGGCGGCGTTCTCGTTCACCTGGTCGAGAGCCTCAGAGCTGTAACCGAGCAACGCACCCCAGTCGGGGTTTGCCCGCCAGGTCGGAGTATCGAGCAGGAGGGACAGCCCGTTCGTTGCGGCAAGCTCGACGAACGGGCGGTAGTACTCGGCGAGCGCTGCGCGCCCGGTCTCGGTTTCGAGCAGCGTGAAAGCGGCAAACTCGGGCAGCACCTGGCCGAGGCGCTCGTCGAGCGCGGTCTCGATGCCGCCGTCAGCGATCGCGAAGTGATGTGATGTCGGCGGGGTGCTCACGTCTTCGTGCGTCATAGCCCTCAGCCTAGTGATCCTCGCCGAGCGCGCTGTCACAGAATTGGCCTTGCGCAGCTAACTCGGTTTTGGAGTGACGCTATCTGTGCAGGTCGCGGTGTCCAAGGCAAGTGCGGGCCACACCCCTGTCACCGTCCTCGAATCCGAGACCCAGCCACTGGCGTCGAGCGTGTGTACCGATATCACCCTTGTTCCGCCGAGAACCGCGTTGAGAAGCGCACCCTTAAGAGTTGTCGTGTAGACCCCCGCGGATTCGGTCGTTTTCAGATTCGAACCGAGCAATGTGTCGACCACCGGCACGACGCCGCCCGAACCCGTGTAACTGATGCGCATATTGCTGGTTGTATAGCCTGCAGGAAGTGTCCACTTCACACTAAGTTGCGAATTCAGCAAGTTCAACAGAGAACCTACGATCACACAGCTCCCTCCTGGTCCCGGCGGTGGAACAGTGATCGCGGTAAACGTACCCTGCGCGACCTCGGAATCGGTCCAGGATGCCTCGGTCTGCGCGGGCCGTGGAGACGACAGCACAGTGAGTACGCCCGCCGCGACGCACAACGCCGCAACCCGCGCGCGCCAACGCTGGCCACTCATNNGCAGCATCGGCGGCGCGGATGCAGCCCCGGTGCGGGCAATCGTGCCGGCGGTGCCCGGCCCTACGGCGATCGAATCGCTGTCACCCTGCGCTCGCACCGCGAGCGATACCTCGCCCTCACCGCCGGGCGGCACCATTGCAGAAACGAGCATCCATCGCTGCTCGCTCGCCGGCATCGACTCGAGCAGCTGCAAGCCCGAGTTCAGTGGCGCCTCCAAGCGAGGCTGAATCGACCTTTCCGCACCATCACACACTCCGCCAACCCACTGCACCGAACAACTGCGAATCTCGAGCGAGAGGCCGAGACTCGAGTCGCCTGAAGCCTCGAGCGAAAGTGACACCGTGCCTGGTTCCGGCGCGTCGGCGCTCACGCCAATCTGCCACAGCACCGGCACGTTTGGCTGCATGTTGCTCATCGCCTCAGCGTCGCCGATCGAGGTCAGCGTGAGGTAGGTGCCCCGGGTGACACTCGTGCTCTCCACGCCCAAGAAGGCGCCGCCCACTGCGCTCGCCGGAGACTGTGGAACCACAGCGAGCGCACCGCCCAGCAACACCGCGGTGACGGCGGCGGCGCTGATCCTCGCACTATCTGATCGAACCTCGCCCCCCACAGCCGAGCGATGCCGCCCCCGCTTACGACGTCGGCCCTCGCCACCGTCTTGCTCGCCGCGCGGCCAGAAGGCCCAGGTGACCAGCGCGGAGGCGGCGATCGTGATGCCGCCGAGCACGAGCGGATTCGAGAACCAGACCACCACTTTCGCGAGCTCGGGCACCGAGAACAGCACCCGCCGAGCTTGGGTCAGAGTGTAGGGCGAGGGATCCTCGGCGTCGTTCGCGTCGCCCTTCATCGTGATGGTGCGCGCCTCACCCTCGCCGCTGACCGACGTCACGCGGTGCGTCACCGGCAACATACCGGCGCGGTCGACCGTGAGCACGTCACCGAGCTTGATGTCGCTCGCGGGTATCTCACGCACGACCGCGAGAGAGCCCGCGGGAATCGTCGGCGACATCGAGCCGGTTTTGAACATGACGAGCGTGATGTTGAAGAAGAAAGCGAGGATCACCAGCACTATGCACGCCAGGCCCCCGAGGGCGGCGAGGTTGAGCAGGCTCGAGCCGATGACTCGGCCTGCCCTGCTGCTCGTGGTCATGTTGCTGCTTTCGTGTATACGCCTGACGCTTTGAACTATGTGCCTATGTGTCTGACACTCCCGTAAAGGTCCAGGTTGGGCTGACCGTCGCACCCTGGGCCGTGTTCGGGGTGCCCGCGGGAAGCGTGACAGCGAAGCAATAGGTCACAGGGGCGCCGCCCGCAGTCGCCAGCACCTGGAGGTTGCTGCCCGCAGTTGAAAGCGGGCTGTTGGCAGGCACGATGACTGTCGAGCTGCCGCCGTATGAAGTCGCATCGCAGACGCTGCTCGCGGGAATGATTCTCACCCCGTACTGAAGACTTGGGCCCAACCCCGCCGCGGCGTTTGCCGCTGCGCTCAGTGAGACTTTTCCCGCGACATTCGTCATGGCTGTCGTTTTCACTGCGAAACGCAAGTACACCGTGGTGCCCGGCGACATTGCTCCCGCCGCCGCCAGCCCCAGAGTCAGGTTCGCCCCTGGCTCGGTGGCGTGGTCTGCGAAATCACCCGGCGATGCCACGTTAGTTGCCGTACCCACGATGCCGAAAGTGCTCGTCTTGAAGGTGCCCGTCGCATATTCCGTGTCGGTCCAGGCAGCAAGTGTCAGCGTCGCGCCGACACCGAGCACGAGCGCGCCAGCGAGCAGCGCCCGAACCCGTGTGAACCACGGGCTGGATCGCTGCCGCTGGTGACGCCCTGCGGCCCTTCGCTTGCCGCGCTGCATGGTCGCGCCTAGTTAGAGGGTTGCGCCAGAAGTTGCCGCAAACTGCCAGCTAAACGAGCCAGAGCCATCCTTCGCGAGTTGTGCTTGATCGCCCGCGGTGACCTTCATGCACACGTACTGCACAGCAGACAGCGATGCAAGACTAAAGGTGGCCGAAGAGGTCCCCGCATCAAACGAAGTGGCATCGCATGTGAGAGCGGACGTCAAGCGAAAATCTGCGGTAGTCCCCGCGATCGGCGTTGTAGAGCTCTGGGTGACTGTGACGTCGGCCGCCTTCGTCGAGTCCTGATCAAGTCGAATCGCATAGCCCTCGTACACGACATCTCCAGGTGTGAGATCCGTCGGAGTCGCGGCCGAAAACATCAGCGTTGCGCCTGGGCTGTCGGGATGGCTCGTCCATGCGCTTCCGTCAGTGGACCCTTCAATACCGAACTTGCCAGTGCTGAAGAAGCCCGTCGCCCACTCGGTATCGGTCCACGCGGCGAGCGTGATTGCCGCCCCGACGCCGAGCACCAGACCGCCGGCGAGTATCGCCTTGGCCTTCGTGCCGAATCGCTTCTTGGCCTGAGAGTTTTCTGGTACGCCAGAATTATGTTCTTGAGTCACGGCATTACCCCTTTGTTTTGCCTAACTACCGGTTGATCGCCACTCTAAGCCCAGTTGTGCGAAAAACGGTAGACCCAGTCAAGGGGAACAAACGGGGGTAAATACTCGGCGGCCGGAACGAAGAGTCGCACGTCTTCGGGCGCGGGGTGCGCTGGTCCCCACAAACAGCAAGCCGCTTGAGCTCAGAAGCTCGAGCGGTGACGGCAAAATTCAGCCGGTCAGACCGTAAAGTCGACCGCCACCCGTGACACCGCGATCGTCGGCATCAGCTGCAGCGCGGGCTGGTGTTCGGGGTGCTTCGCGTACGCCTCAAGGCCCGCCTCGTCGTCGAAGTCGGCGATGAGCGTGAGGTCGTAGTTCGCACCGTCGAACAGCTCGTTGCGATGAATGCTGAGCGCACGCACACTCTCAACGCTGTCGCGCAGCGGCTCGATCAGTGCGATCGCCTCCGCGGCCTGGGCGTCGCGCTGCTCACGACTCTGCCCGCTGAGCTTCCATGAAACGATGTGGCGCAGGGTCATTTATTCGTCCTTCTTGTCGCGCGAGGTATCGGTTGTTCGTGAAAAAAGCTTTGGCCGCCTCGCAGCCTTCTCGATGGCGGCGGTCAGGCGATCCTCGTCGACTCGCCAAATCGCGTGCCGCCGCCCGTCAATCAGCACCACAGGAATCTCTTCGGCGTGCAGGCGCGCAAGCCGCGCGTCTTGCAGAATATCGATCTCGTCGAGCATCGTGTCGATGTGTTTTTCAGACAGCGAGGATCGGCCCCGCTCGATTACCGCACGAGCGTCATCGCAGAGGTGGCACCCCGGCTTCGACAGCAGCGTGATGGCGACGGTTCTTGACACCGCTCCAGTCTAGACGCGGGCTTCGCCGCTGGCCCGCGGTTACCCCAACCGCTGCACCACAACCACCGAGTCATCTATCTGCGCGGGGTTTCCCTGCGGGTCGGCGACCTCACGCTGGCGCAGTTCGGCGACAAGCACCGCAAACTCGCTCTCGAGCGCTCCGAGCGCAGCGAGCTCGTCTTCCGGTGCAATGAAGTGCGGGGCGCGCGTGGGGTCGTGCGCGCCATGAGTCGCGTGATCGTGGCGTGCCCACGGCGGCGGGG
>DDEV01000115.1 GCA_002336855.1 Leucobacter sp. UBA1945
TTCGCCGAGGGCATCTCGAGCTCGAAGATCTACCTCGATCCGCAGCGCCCGGGGGTCGAAGACCTGCTCGACATGATCACCTCGGGTGTGCGCTCGTCGCTCACGTATGCCGGCGCGGCCACAATTGCCGAGTTTCACGCGCGTGCTCGAGTCGGGCTGCAGTCGGCTGCGGGTTACGAAGAGGGCAAAGCGCTGCCGGTGAGCTGGTAATACTACGAACCCGAAATACGCGGTTCAGTAAGCTTGAAGAGTTTGAGCGAGAAAGAGTGGAGCACTCGGTGAAGTACATCTCAACCCGCGGCGGCATGCAGCCAATCTCATACAGTGAGGCATTGCTCGAGGGGCTTGCCCCAGACGGCGGCCTCGCCGTGCCCGAGGCGATGCCGCAGCTGACGCTCGAGCAGATCGAAGACTGGCGCGCGCTGAGCTACCCCGAGCTCGCGGTCGAGGTGCTGAGCCTCTTCGCCACAGACATTCCCGGTGCCGAGCTCGAGCGCATGTGCCAAGCGGCATATAGCTCGCAGAACTTCGTGAGTGAGCAGATTGTGCCGCTCACGCCACTCAGCGCCGGCATTCAGCTCGTGGGCCTCAGCGAGGGCCCGACGCTCGCGTTCAAAGACATGGCGATGCAGTACCTCGGACAGTCGATGGAGTACGCGCTGCGCAAGCAGGGTTCGGTGCTCAACATCGTCGGCGCCACCTCGGGAGACACGGGGTCAGCCGCCGAGTATTCGCTGCGAGGCAAAGAGGGCATCTCGGTGTTCATGCTCTCGCCGCAGGGCCGCATGAGCGACTTTCAGCGTGCGCAGATGTACTCGCTCACCGACGAGAACATTCACAACATCGCGATCGAGGGCGTCTTCGACGACTGCCAGAACCTGCTCAAGGCCCTCTCGGGCGATCTCGCGTTCAAGCGCGAGCACCATCTCGGCACCGTGAACTCGATCAACCTCGGGCGCATCAGCGCCCAGGTGGTCTACTATTTCTGGGCCTGGCTGCGATCCTCTGACGCGCTCGATGCCGAATCGCGCGAAACGCACCGTGCGTCGTTTACCGTGCCCTCGGGCAACTTCGGCAACATTCTCTCGGGGCATTACGCCAGGGTGATGGGGCTGCCGATTCATCGCCTCGTGCTCGCCGCCAACGAGAACAACGTGCTCGATGAGTTCTTTCGCACCGGTGTGTACCGGCCGCGCGGTGCGGCTGACACCTATCTCACGTCGAGCCCGTCGATGGACATCTCGAAGGCGTCGAACCTCGAACGCTTCATCTTCGACCTGCTCGGTCGCGACCCCGAGCGTCTCGCCGCGGCCTGGCGCACGCTCGACGAGACGGGCGAACTCGACCTTTCTGCAGAGCAGCCCCGCTTCGCCGCAGAGTTCGGCCTCGTGAGCGGCACGAGCACGCACGCCGATCGCGTCGAAACGATCCGCGAGGTGCACGAAGCGAGCAGTGTCGTAATCGATCCGCACACGGCAGACGGGGTGCGCGTCGCGTCGGCGCACCTCGATTCAGAGGTGCCTATGCTGGTGCTCGAGACCGCAAAACCCGAGAAGTTTCCCGAGATCGTCGCGGAGGCGATCGGTGAGGCAGCGGCACTTCCTGCGCACCTCGCAGGGCTGCTCGAGCTCGAACAGCACGTGACCGAGATGCCGAACGACGCCGAGCAACTGCGGGCGTTCATCGCGGCGCACGCGGTGAAGTAGGCAGGTAACACAGGAGATAGTTCGACAGCTTCGAGGAGGAGCAGCATGTCGTGGTTTGGAAGAGGCGAACTAGAACGCCGCGTTGATTCGCTCGAGCGCCGCGCAGGCGTGGAGCCCCGCTCTGCACAAGACCCGCGTGTGGCGGCACCGAGGCTCTGGAGCGATAACTTCGGTGCCCTCGCCACACGATCTCTGCAGCTCATCGTCGTGATCGTGCTCGTCGCGGGCATCATTTGGGGTCTGCGCACGCTCAGCACGGTGTTCATTCCGATCATTTTGGCGCTTATTCTCGCGAGCACCTTCTGGCCGGTTACGAAGTGGCTTCGTGCCCGTCGCGTGCCTGCCGCCCTCGCTGCGGCGATCGAGCTCGTCGGCATTCTGCTGCTGCTCACCGGGGTCGGCTGGCTGATCACCTGGGCTGTGCGCGACGAGTGGGACGAGCTGAGCTCGAGTGCGCACGACGGCTTCGAGCAGCTCGTCGAATGGACGCACACACTGCCATTCTCCATCGACCAAGACCAGCTGCTGCAGTGGCGCGACCAACTGATGGACTGGGTCACATCTGTCAACGTGGGTGCCGGAGCGATCGCGGGCGTGGGGGCCGTCGCGAGTTTCGCGACGGGGCTCGTGCTCATGATCGTCGTGCTGTTCTTCTTTCTCAAAGACGGCCCGAAAATTTGGCGCTTTCTGCTGCGTCCTTTTCACGGCGATGCGCTGCAGCGCGCCGAGCGCATCGGCACCAAGGTTGTTGAAACTTTCGGTTCGTACGTTCGTGGAACCGCGAGCGTCGCTCTCGTCGACGCGATCGGCATCGGCATCGGTCTCTGGATTCTCGACGTGCCGCTCGCCCTACCGCTCGCAGTGCTCGTGTTCTTGCTTTCGTTCATCCCGCTCGTCGGTGCAACCGTCGCGGGCATTCTCGGGGCGCTGGTCGCGCTCGTCGCGAACGGTCCGCTCAGCGCCGTGCTCGTGGTCGGCGTGGTTGTGCTGGTAAACCAGCTCGAGGGCAACTTCTTGCAGCCCGTGCTCATGGGCAGGGCGCTCAAACTGCATGCCCTCGTGATTCTGCTCGCGCTGACCGTTGGCACCGTGCTCTCGGGCATTCTCGGTGCGGTGCTCGCCGTGCCGCTCGCGGCCGTCGCTTGGGGCATCATCAAGGTATGGGATGGCCCCGACCTTCCGGTGAAGTGGGCAAGACCGCACGAAGCGCAGGCGATGTAGTGTCGCTCGATTTGCGCCCGGCGCTCAGCGCGCCCGAACTGCTTGCAGACCCGGTTGCTGAAGCCGTTGCGGCACTCGACCCTGAGATTGCTGCACGCATTCGTGTCGCACCGATCGACGCCACGCTCGCTGACACCGCCGCATTCTGCGAGGCCTATGGCGTCACCCTCGAGGCCTCGGCCAACTGCATCGTCGTCGCGGGCAAGCGAGCCGACACCGTCACCTATGCCGCGTGCGTCGTGCTCGCGACGACCCGCGCTGACGTGAACGGTGCGGTGCGCAAGCTGCTGGGGGCCCGAAAGATCAGCTTTGCTCCCATGGATGAGGCGACCGCGCTGACCGGTATGGAATACGGCGGCATCACTCCGATCGGTCTGCCGAGCGACTGGCGCGTGCTTGTCGACTCGCGCGTGCTCGCGGTAGACGCGGCGATTGTCGGCGCGGGGATTCGCGGCGCGAAGATCGAGTTGGCGGGCTCGGTGCTCGCATCGCTGCCCGGCGTCGAGGTGATCGACGACCTCGCAAAGCCGCTGCCGCAGGAGTAGCGGGCTGTCGCACGGGAGTGGCAGGCTGTAGATAGACTCAGCAAGAGAGCCTCCGCGTTCGTGAGGCGACGCGTCGAAAGGGACCATCGATGATCCGTTTTCTGCTCACCGTGCTGTCGAACCTCGTGATGGCGGCGGTTGCTCTACTGCTTGCCGATTGGTGGCTGCACGAGTGGGTCACGCTGCACCTGGGCGGCTTCTTCGTCGCGGTTGCCGTGTTCACAGTGGCTCAGGCGATCCTCGCGCCCTTCGTCTTCAACATGGCTCGCCAGTACGCCTCGGCGGTGCTCGGTGGCATCGGCCTGGTGTCGACGTTTCTTGCGTTGTGGGTTGCGAGCCTCTTTCCCGGCGGCGTCGAGGTGCGCGGGCTCGGCTGGGTACTTGCACCGCTGCTGCTCTGGATCGTGACCGCCCTCGGGGGGTGGATCGTCGTCGGGCTCGTGCTCGAGAAGTACCTGGCGAAGCGCGAGAAGCGGCGCCTCATCGAGCGGGCGGCGCGCTAGCCTCTCTGTAACCGGCTCTGCGGCACGCGGGGCACGTCGCGCGAAATCGAGACGACGGGCGGCAAGGCCGGTAGAGTGAACGTTTAGGTTCACTGGGCGAAGGCTGAAGGAGGCAGAGTGCACCTCAAAAGCCTGACCCTCAAGGGGTTCAAGAGCTTCGCCCAACCGACGGTGTTTCAGTTCGAGCCCGGGGTCACCGCGATCGTCGGCCCCAACGGCTCTGGCAAGTCGAACGTTGTCGACGCGCTCGCCTGGGTCATGGGCGAGCAGGGGGCGAAGACCCTGCGCGGTGGCAAGATGGAAGACGTCATCTTCGCCGGTACCTCGACTCGCGGCCCGCTCGGCCGCGCCGAAGTGAAGCTCACGATCGACAACAGCGACGGCGCGCTGCCGATCGAATACAGCGAGGTCACGATCAGCCGCACGCTGTTTCGCAACGGCGCGAGCGAATATGCGATCAACGGCGAGAGCTGCCGGCTGCTCGACGTGCAGGAGCTGCTGAGCGACTCGGGCCTCGGCCGCGAGATGCACGTGATCGTTGGGCAGGGCCAGCTCGACGCCGTGCTGCGCGCGACCCCCGAAGACCGCCGCGGTTTCATCGAAGAGGCCGCTGGCATCTTGAAGCATCGCCGCCGCAAGGAGCGCACGCTGCGCAAGCTCGACGCGATGGAGACGAACCTCACGAGGTTGAACGACCTGGCCGGCGAGATTCGTCGCCAGCTGAAGCCGCTCGGTCGCCAGGCTGAGGTAGCAAAGCAGGCGCAAGGGATCGCAGCCGAAGTTCGAGATGCCAAAGCCAGGCTGCTCGCAGACGATGTGGCGAGGCTGCGTGCAGAGCTCGACGAGCTCTCGAAAGATGAGGCCGAGCGCCACAGCGAACGCATCGTGCTGCAGGAGCAGCTCGAGCAGAAGCAGTTGCGCATCGGTCGGCTCGAGCAGGATCAGCAGAGCGACGAGCTCGACGCCGCGCGGCGCGTCACGATCGCGCTCGAGTCGTCGCAGAGCAGACTGCGCGGGCTGCTCTCACAAACGCAGCAGCGGCTGACCTTTCTCGCAACGCAGGCGGAGGCGCCCGAGCAGCTGAACCGACTGAGCCGAACCTCGGTCGACGAGGCGAAAGCTGAGGCGGCTCGGCTGACCGAGCTGATTCCGGCGATCGAGCGCAGCTGGCAAGAAGCCGGCGACAGTACCCGAAAGGCCCAGCAGGCGCTCGACGCGATCGACGAGCACATCGCGGCGCAGAGCGCGCTCGTCTCGAAGCACGATCTCGAGCTCTCGAAGCTTCGCGGGCTTGCGCAGACGGCTGAGCAGAAACGGGCAACCGTGGCGCAGGAGGTCGAGCGACGCCGGGTTGCGGCATCGCAGGCCGAGCAGCGCGCGGCCGACGCGCAGCGCGACCTCGATGAGTACCTGCGCGGCCTCGACGAGAGCGAGGCTCCCGAGTCTGGCCTCGATGACGCCTACCGCGCGGCGCAAGACGCGCAGAGCGAGGCAGAGAAAGCACGCGACGAACTGCGCGACAGCCTGCACACGATGGAGCAGGAGCGAGCGGGCCTCGATGCTCGGGTCGGTGCGCTCGCGCGCATGCTCGACGAGCGCGACGCCTCGGGCGCGCTGCTGGCCGAGGCGCCCGCCGGGGTTGCTGGCCGGGTCG
>DDEV01000127.1:0-126 GCA_002336855.1 Leucobacter sp. UBA1945
CGATGAGGCCGGCGCGCGTCTGCGCCTGTCGATCCTGTCTTCGCCGCCTGAGCTGCGTGCATTCGACGAGAAGATCGCCGTCGTTCGCGCCGACAAAGAGCAGGCCATCGAGAACCAGGACTTCGA
>DDEV01000127.1:131-5507 GCA_002336855.1 Leucobacter sp. UBA1945
GCGTCTGCGCCTCGAGAAGCAGTGGCGCTCGGGCGACGTTTCGACGGCCGCCGAGGTCGACGAGGGGCTGATCGCCGAGGTGCTCGCACAGGCGACCGGTATTCCCGTCTTCAAACTCACCGAAGAAGAGACCGCGCGCTTGCGCTTCATGGAGCAGGCGCTGCACCAGCGAGTCATCGGTCAGAACGAGGCGATCGCCGCGCTCGCGAAGACGATTCGTCGCCAGCGTGCGGGCCTCAAGGATCCGAAGCGCCCCTCCGGCTCGTTCATCTTCGCCGGCCNNCCGACCGGCGTCGGCAAGACCGAACTCGCGAAGGCGCTCGCCGAGTTCTTGTTCGACGACGAAGACGCCCTGATCTCGCTCGACATGAGCGAGTACGGCGAGAAGCACACGGTATCGCGCCTCTTCGGTGCGCCTCCCGGGTTCGTCGGTTTCGAAGAGGGCGGTCAGCTCACCGAGAAGGTGCGCCGCAAGCCGTTCTCGGTCGTGCTCTTCGACGAGATCGAGAAGGCACACCCCGACATCTTCAACTCGCTGCTGCAGATTCTTGAGGACGGCCGGCTCACCGACTCCCNNTCGACTTCAAGAACACCGTCATCATCATGACCACCAACCTTGGCTCGTCGGCGATTGCCGGTGGCCCCGTCGGCTTCCAAGTCGAGGGCAATGAGGCGGTCGGCTACGAGATGATGAAGGGCAAGGTCAACGAAGAGCTGAAGAAGCACTTCAAGCCCGAGTTCTTGAACCGCGTCGACGACACGATCGTGTTCCCGCAGCTGTCGAAGCCCGAACTGCTGCAGATCGTCGATCTGTTCGTCAAGCGCCTCGCAGACCGCCTGCTCGATCGAGACATTCGCATCGAGATCTCGCAGGCCGCTCGCGAGCGTCTGTCTGAGATCGGCTACGATCCCACGCTCGGTGCCCGTCCGTTGCGTCGCGCGATGCAGCAGGAGATCGAGGATCGCCTCTCTGAGCGCATTCTCGGTGCCGAACTACTTGCCGGCGACCTCGTCACCGTCGATTTCGAGGGCGGCGAGTTCACCTTCGAAACCACCGGCAACGGGAACGACAAGTCGGGCTCGGCTGCGGCAACGGCTGCGGCCGCGGTTGCCTCGAGTGCTCCGACCACCGGCACGGTCGAATAGCAGGCACCGTCAGGTAGCGCCTGCTGACAGGCGAAGCGCCCGCACCTCTCTGAGGGGCGGGCGCTTCGTCGTGTCGGCCCGAGGATCACTACACTTGCTCTATGACTCTCGCAGCTTCACAGGTTCGGGTGCGCCCAGCGCGCACCGGTGACGTTTCGGCAATGGTCGAACTCATGGCGCCCCTGGTTGAGCGACGAATCCTGCTCGGCAAAGACCTCGTCGAGCTCTATGGGGCGGTGCCAGAGTTCGTTGTCGCGGTCGACGAGAGCGACAGGGTGATCGGGTACGGCGCGATCCACGCGATGTGGGAGCACCTCGGTGAGGTGCGCACGCTTGGCGTCTCTGAGCAGTGGCTGGGCCGCGGGGTTGGCCACCTGCTGCTCGAGGCCATCGAAGTGCGCGCGCGCGAGCTCGGCCTGAGCCAGCTCTTCTGCCTCACCTTCGAGGTCAGCTTCTTCGAGCGCCACGGCTTCGAAGCTGTCGCCGAAGACACGCAGATTGTTGCCGCTGACGTCTACGCCGAACTGCTGCGCTCGCACGATGAGGGCGTCGCAGAGTTTCTTGACCTTGCGCGAGTGAAACCGAACACGCTCGGCAACACCCGAATGGTGAAGCGGCTTTAGGCGGTTCACGAGATAGCCTGTAGGCATGAACACCTTGAGGGACCCGGTCGGCCCCGAGAGCAAAGGCGTATACCTGCGCCGCAGGTTGCTGGTGCTCGGCGGGCTGCTCGCCGTCATCGTTTTCGTGGTGCTGGTCATCGTGAAGCCCGGCTCGAGCGGTGGCGCAGCCTCGGCCCCCGAGGTGAAGGTGCCAGACGAGATCGTCGCGGCTGACAAGGTGCAAAACGATACGCCGAAGGCGGGGGAGACCGAGCCGTGCCCGACGGGCGAACTCGCGGTGACCCCGCTCATCGACCGCGACAGCTATGCTGCCGGAGAACTGCCGATGCTCAGCCTTCGCGTAGAAAACACCGGTGCGAAGAAGTGTGAGGCGCAGCTCGGTACGGCAGGCATGAGCTTCACTATTACGAGCGGATCTGACCAGGTGTGGCGATCCACCGATTGCCAGATCAATGCCGACACTCGCGCGGTGATTCTCGAGCCGGGCAAACCGCTCGAAACCGAGCCGCTGCAGTGGGACCGCACGCGCAGCAGCCCAGAAACCTGCGACATTGCGCGCGATCCAGTGACAGCTGACGGTGCGACCTACCATCTGCAGGTTGCTGCGGCTGGCGTGCCAGGCACGGGCACCGCACCCTTCCTGCTCTACTGACGAACTCTCGGCGAGCTGCGAGCAAGCGCTTGTTGAGCCGAATCGGCGAAATCGTTACCAGGGTTACGGCCCCCACACATGTGTTCGGGGTTATCGTGAGTTATGGACAAGAAACGAGCCGCCGATACCGGCATACGCATGGAGATCATCGAGGGTGACAACGAAGCCGTCGCGGTTGACGCGCTCGTTGACCACTTTCTGCACGGCAACCTCAGTGGGGCGCTGCACGACCTGCACGAGCCGCACGAGGCCGCGCACGATGAGACGAATCCCACTATCGCCTGATCTCGATTTGCGGGGGCGTTAGCGCGCCACCCGTTGCTCTTCGACGCGCAGCGCGAGCCAGATTTCGGCGCGCGCGTCGGGGTCGTCGAGAGATCGTCGTGTGAGTTGCTCGATGCGCCCGATTCTGTCGCGCAGTGTGTTGCGGTGCACCCCGAGCTGAGCTGCGGTTGGGGTGCGTTGGCCGTGGTGCTCGAGCAGGGTGCGAAGGGTCGTGCGCAGGGTTCGGTGCTCGTCTCTCTGCAGGCGAGGATCGGCGCCTCCGTTTGACGGGGCTGGCTGCTCGAGGGCGAGGGGGCCGAGCACCGCTGCTGCCGCAGGCAGGCCGGCGGGTGAGTGCGTCGTGCCGTCGCTTGCGGGCTCCCCGCCCAGTAGTGCCTCGAGCAGGGGGGTCGCATGTTCGGCACGCAGCACGAGCGGCACCCGCGGGGAGGTGTAGAGCGCTGTGGTGCGCGAGAGTGAGCCGGTGAGCGCCGCCGCGGAGTTTCTGCTGAGCGAGAGTCGCCCTGGGTCGGCTGCGCGCCCCACGACAAGGTCGAGGTCGTGTGCTGCCGCGAGCCCCTGTGCGGCGGCAACCGCGGCTTCGTTCGCCGGGCAGAGTTGCCACGCAAGCGAGAGGCCGTCTTCGCGCGGAGCGCCGGCGGTCACGAGGCGCTCGACCCCCTGCCTGGGCGCGCGGCGCCATCTCGCGACTTGCTCAGATGCGCCCTGCACGGCGAGGGCGCGAAACTTGCCCGAGAGCGCCATGGCCGGGTCGAAGATTCGAGCCGCCGCGGCGTCGACCTCGTCGCGCAGCAGCGCGAGCGTGAGGCGTGACCACCGTTCCTGCTCGTCTTCTCTGCCCGCGAGGTCGCCGCGAAAGTTCATGCCGAGCACCATCGCGCCGGCCGCGACCACTGCCTGCGCCTCGGGCCCGAGAGGCGCACCGGGCGCCACCAAGATGCGGGCCCGCTGCTCGTCGTCGAGTGGCACGCTCTCGACGGCCGAGTGATCGCGGTCAACCAGCGCGGCGAACCCCGCGGTACTCGCGGTGATCACCCCCTCGCCGGCGGCAGCGCCGCCGATCTGCAGGGCGAGTTGTCTCCCGGTCGCTTGCGCGATGCTCGCGAGCACCGAAGCCGTGTCGGCGCTGCTGCGAGCGCCCTCGATGAGCCGCTGGTGCGCCTGCAGCGCTTGCCGTGCCGAGCGCATCTCGTCGGCGCGCAACAGGTTCGAGGCTGCTTTGCTCACTGCGATGAAGGGGGTGGGGGGCGGCACCTCGACGAGCGCCAACCGATAGTCGCTCGCCGCGGCAACGAGTGGTGCGGGAATGCGCTCGTGTGCAACTCCAACCCCGAAGCCGATTGCGGCAATGCGGGCACGGCTGAGGCCGGCGACGAAGTCTCGCCAGCGGGAGTCGTCTGCGCTTAGCGACACCCCCGTGGTGAGCACGAGTTCCCCACCCTCAAGGTAGTCGGCGAGTTGCAGTAGCTCGGTCGTTGAGACCCAGCTGAGCTGCGGGTCTTCGGGCGCCGATTGCACGAGGCGAAGGCCGAGCGTCGGGTCGGTGAGCAGCTGCGACAGGGTAGCCATACCTACATTCTTGCACGGTAGATCACACAATCACTGTGCAAAAGTTCACTCTGGGCGCGCGCCGCGCGCTTCTAAGCTTGCCTCAACGACACCATCCCAAAGAATGGAGAAGCGAGTGAGCGACGAGGCGCAACAGGCGAGGGGCCCGCTCTCGGGCGTTCGGGTCGCAGATTTCTCGCGAGTGCTCGCGGGGCCGCACGCCACCATGATCCTTGCCGACCTCGGTGCCGATGTCATCAAGATCGAGAGCCCCGAGGGCGACGGAACCAGGCAGTGGTCGCCTCCCGTGAACGCGGTCGGGCAGAGCACCTACTTCGCGGGTGTCAACCGAGGCAAACGCTCGGTCGCGCTCGACCTGCGCTCGCCTGAGGGCCTCGAGCGCGCGCGCGAACTCGCCGCCAGCGCCGACGTCGTGATCGAAAATTTCAAGCCAGGCACCATGGAGAAGTTCGGTCTCGGCTACGAGGCAGTCGCCGCGCAGAACCCGGGGGTCGTCTACTGCTCGATCTCGGGGTTCGGCGATGCCGCGGGCAAGGAACTGCCCGGCTATGACCTGCTCGTGCAGGCCGTCGGCGGGCTCATGAGCATCACCGGTGCCGCAGATGATGCCGGGGGAGAACCCACCAAGGTGGGCGTCGCGCTCGTCGACATTCTCACCGGGCTCAACGCCGTGATCGGCATCCAGGCAGCGCTTCGTGCGCGCGAGGTCGACGATAACAGCCGAGGCCAACACGTCGACGCAAGCGCCGACGTGCACGGCAGTGCCAATAAGCGTGTTGGCCGAGGCCAACACGTCAAAGTCACGCTGCTCGGCTCATTGCTCTCTGCGCTCGCCAACCAGGCATCGTCGACGCTTGAGACCGGCAAGGCGCCAGGCCGCATGGGCAACGCCCACCCCTCGATCGCCCCGTACGAGACCTTTGCCGCTGCCGACCAGCAGGTGGCGCTCGCGGTCGGCACTGACGGACAGTTTCGCCGGCTGTGTGAGGTCATCGGCGCACCCGAGATGGCCGACGACGCTCGATTCGCGAACAACCCCGCCCGCGTCGCCCACCGGGTCGAACTTCGCGCGGCAATCGACGAGCGGCTGCGCGCGCGCCC
>DDEV01000111.1 GCA_002336855.1 Leucobacter sp. UBA1945
GAGCGCCTCACCCAGTGCTGCGTGCACGTCGCCACCGTGAACGAGACACCCGCAGCAGATGGCAGCGCCGTGCATCAGTGCGCACCGTTCTGCGCGGTGCAGGCGTGGGCGCCTCTGTCGAAGCGTCGAATCTCGACGGCGACCGGATCGCCGGCCCTCGCGGGTGTGAGCGACGAGCGGGCACCGGCGTTTGCGCCCGGCACTGACGGAGCAACCGCGAGCGCTGCAGCACCAGCGCAGTCGCCCGCATTCACGCCCGACTCTTCTCGCCTGATCCCTGTGAAGTCACGCCGGTAGGCAAGGAGACGCCCATGCACCAAGATCGCGCAGCGCACCTGACGCCGAACACTCCCCTGCTCGCGCAGCGAGATGAGAGTGTGCCAGACGCGCCCGGCTTCGACCCGCTGCGGTTGTGCGTCAACACGACCGTCGCTCTGATCGCGTGCCTGCTCGGGCCGATCGCCTTGCTCGGCTTCGCGCTCATTGCGATCGCCGGCTACGCCCGCGCGCGCCGGGCCGGGCTGATGCGTTCGAAGTGCAAGCTCGGCGATACGCGGGTGGCGCTGGCTTATCTCTCGGTGGTTGCTGTGCTTGCCACCATTGCGATCCCTTTCTGGGTCATGCTGTGGGCACGAGTGATCGGCGGCTGAACCTTGTTTCCGCATCTGAACGACCTGATCGGTTTCGGCCCACCGGTCGACACGCACAGCGTGTTCGTTGCGATCGGGCTCGCGGTAGGC
This sequence comes from Leucobacter sp. UBA1945, assembly GCA_002336855.1. Taxonomy (GTDB): domain Bacteria; phylum Actinomycetota; class Actinomycetes; order Actinomycetales; family Microbacteriaceae; genus Leucobacter. The sequence continues at coordinate 741 of DDEV01000111.1, forward strand.
GGGCTCGTGTTCTGGTTCGAGTCGCGCCGCCGTGGCGTGAGCGACCCCCGAGTGCCGTACCTCGTGCTCGGTGCACTCGTCGGCGCAGGTATCTTCGCGCGGCTCGGCACGTGGGTGCAGCACCTCGATCCCACGCAGAACCTGAATTTCACCGAGCAGCTGCTGCGCGGCAACGCCTCGATTCTGAGCGCGCTCGTCGGGGCATGGCTCGGCGTGCACGTGACGAAGCGCATAGTGGGCTACAAGGATCGCACCGGCGATCTCTTCGCACCTGCCGTGGCGGTGGCGCTCGCCATCGGCAGGTTCGGCTGCTTTCTGACGGAGAAGCCAGGCACACCCACGCAGGGCGGTTGGGGCATTGTGCTCGACGAGGCGGCCGCGGCGAGACTGGGGTCACCCGCAGGAGTCGGCCTGCACCCGAGCTTCATCTACGAGATCGTCTTTCACACCGTCGCGTTTCTGCTGCTCTGGTTTTGGCTGCGGCACCTCGGGCTCGGCTCGGGCGAGACGCTTACCCTCTACATCGGCGCCTACGCGGTTTTTCGCTTTCTCGTCGAGTTCGTTCGGGGCAACGAAACGGCATGGCTCGGCATGACCCGCCCACAACTGTTTCTGCTCGTCACTATTCCGATTTTTGCAGCGAGGATCATCTGGCTGGCCAGACAGGGTAGGCTCAGCCCCAATGGATCAAGGAGGAGCCATGAGCAGCAACCCGCCTGAGATGCCCGAGGCGCCTGAGCCGGGCGAGCCTCAACAGCAGCTTCCTCCGGTGCCCGCGGAACTGCCGCCAATGCCGCCGGAGCTGCCGCCAATACCGCCGCAGCAGTCGTATCAGCCTTACCAGCAGTACCAGCCAGCGCAGCAGCAGTACCCGCCGGTTCCGCAGCCGCAGTACCCGCCCGGCTGGCAGCCGCCACCGCCCGCCGGAGGCAAGATCTGGCTCGGCATTCTGCTCGGAGCCGGCGTGCCGATCCTTTTCGCCGTTCTGAGTTTCGCGTTGAGCGGCACCGACGCGTACCAGCTCGCCAGCCTACTGCTCATGCTGCCGTTCTGGATCATGCTGGTGATCGCGATCGTGCTGACAATCTTGCGCGGCACGAGACGCACTGGCATCGGGATGTGGATCGGCCTCGCGGCTATCCCCATTATCGGTTTCGGAGCATGCGTCGTCGCGATCTTCGGCTCCAGTTTCTGAGTGCCTCACGGTTGCCGTTACGCTTGACGCGAGGCGTCCCCCGGCGTCTTGAAGAAGATTCGAAAGTAACGCACTAATGAGAGCACTGAAAGCAGCGGCCGCGGCCGCAATCCTCCCCGCCCTTTTGCTCACCGGATGCAGCCAGGCTGCTCCCGCTGCTCCTGAGAAGCCGAAGGCGCAAACCGAAGCACCTGCTCCCGAAACAAAGCCTGCCGCCACTGGCAACCGCCCCGCTTGGGCGGTCAACCCGCTCGACCTCGGCGACAAGGTCGGCGAGACTCAGGGTGAGTCGTGGGGCGTGCAGGTGTTCCGCGTTGGCAACGCCACCACCTCGACCGACGGTCTCTGGGCCATGCCAGACACCCAAGAGCCGGTCATGCCAACCGGCACAGAGATGACTGTCTACAACGTGGTATTCACCAACACCTCGTCGAGCGACATCTTGATCGAAGAGGGCGCTTCGGTGAGCCTCATTCACCAGGGCGTTGAAGACTACAAGATGACGCTCTCGAGCCATGATCCCGAGATGTTCGAACCGTTCGGCCTGACCGATCGCATCTACGACATCGCGAAGCTCGACGAGATCCCGAAGTACGGCGATGAGCGCGGCTTCGTGGTCAAGCCCGGTGAGTCGTTCGCCGTCGCCTCGAACACCTGGGCTGTGCCCGGCGATATCGAGGTCGAGGCCTACGTCAGCGTGATGGACGAGAACGGCAAGCGCCTCGTCGACAAGAGCGAGATCGTCACACAAACCGTCAAGCAGTAGTTATACGATTGCGGGGCGGCGGGGTTACACCCTGCCGCCCCGCAATTTCTGTGTCTGCGACCCTACTCGGCGATCACCGGCGGGCGTCGCAACGAGCCGCCCTCGCCCGACTCGAACGCGGTGGCGTAGCCCAGCAGCGCGGCGTCGTCGTAGCCGCGGCCGGCAAAGGTCAGGCCGACCGGCATGCCGATGTCGCGCATCACGCCCATCGCGACGGTTACGCTCGGAATGCCGAGGTGGCGCAGCGCGTAGTTGCCGTTCGAGAAGAATACGCCGTTCGACCACGCGTGATCGGCCGCGGCAAGGTCACGCTCGGCGTTCTCGGCGCCCACGTCTCCGTTTGCGGGAAATACGACTGCGTCGAAACCCTCTGCTTCGAGCCAAGACTCGAAGAGCTGCTCACGCAGCCTGACGAGCGCGGTGAGCCCCGCGGCGAAGTCGTCGCGCTGGCGGGGGTCAGGAATGCCCTGCTGTGCGTACGCCACTGTGGAGCGGTAGCGATTGGCGTAGTCCTCTACCTCTTCGTAGCGATCTGGCAGCGTGCCCGGAGGGGTCGGGAAAATCTGATCGGGATCGACCTCGCCGAGCGAACCGTACACCGGCACTTCGAGATCCTCGTCGCGGCCCTCATAATTGGCACGCAAGAAATCGTCCCAGCCGTATGCCAAGAAATCGGTGAACTCGGTGTCCATCCAGCCCTCGGGCAGCACACCGAGCGCGCCCACGTTCTCTTGGCCCGGTCGGTCGCCCTCGTACTGCTCGATGAGAGGAAAGTCGGTCACGACCACCTCGGCTCCGAGCGCCTCGAGGCGTTGCTTCGCAGCCTGCCACAGCTCAAGAATCGACGCGCGAACCGCAATCGGAAACGCGGGATCTTCACCGAGGTACATCTTCGGCACTGCAAAGCGCTTGCCCTTCAGCGATGCCGAGTCGGCGAGCTGCAGATACGACGCCGGTCGGTGCTCGCTCGGCTTCGGCAGTGCGACGACACTCTGGTTGCGCCAGAAGTCGCCGCGGGTGATCGGATCGTCTTGCACGAGCACGTCGAGCAGACGCAGCATGTCGGGCATCGAGCGAGTGTGGGGCACCACGACGTCGCGTGCCGGAAACAGCGGCCAGTTGCCGCGGATGCTGAGCACGCCCCAGCTCGGAGTGTAGGCGCAGAGGCCGTTGTTCGAGGCGGGGCTGCGACCGCTTGACACGGTCTCTTCGCCCATGCCGAAGACCCCCATGCTTGTCGCGGTGGCGACACCCGAACCGTTCGACGAACCTGAAGCGTAGGCCGCGGCGAGGTAGTTCGGGTTGTAGGGGCTCTCTGCGCGACCGTAGACGCCGCGCTGCATGCCGCCGTCTGCCATGGGAGGCATATTGGTTTTGCCGATGATCACGGCGCCGGCCTCGCGCAGCTTCTCGACCGAGAACGCGTCCCACTGCGCGACGAGCCCCGCGAACGCGGGCGACCCCGAGGCGACGGTGAGCCCCTTCACCATGTACGAGTCTTTCACCGTGAAGGGAATGCCCTCGAGCGCCCCGGCCTCGCCGCGCGCGCGGCGCTCGTCACTCGCGCGCGCCTCGTCGAGTGCGTGCGGGTTGAGCACTGGAATCGCGTTGAGCTTCGGACCGTCGCGGTCGATCCTCGCCGCACGATCGAGGCACCACCGCACCAACTCGACCGAGGTGACCCGGCCGTCATCGAGTGCCTGAAGTGTCTGCTCAATGCTTGCCTCTACGGGATTGAACGCTTCGATGCTCATGGCACCAAGCCTAGCGCCGCCAAGGCCCTGCTACGACCTGTCGCAGCCTCCGGTTAGCGCTCGCTCACGCGACCGAACACACCCGCGATCGGGGCGAGCACGAGCGGGCGCGCCGCCCACGTGACCGCTGCCGTGACGAGCAGGCCGAGCGCGAACATCCAGAACCCGAACCACGAGGGCTCCGGTGTGCCGACGAACATGTGGTTCAGGTTCTTCAGCGCACCGGTAGTGAACACCAAGAACACGTGCACCAGAATGAACAGCACGAAGAACAGCATCACCGGAAAGTGGATAGCCCGCGCGAGCGGTGCCGGGTAGGCCTTGTTCAGCCTCTCGGCGTCTTTCGGCCACCACTCGCTCATGCGCACACCCGTGATCGCGGCGAGCGGGGCGGCGATGAACACGACCGTGAAGTACATGAGCTGCTGCAGCGAGTTGTAGTTGACCCAGCCGTCTTCGACCGGCCACTCGAGCGTCAGGTACTGCAGCGCTGCGCTCGCGGCGTTGGGGAAGACCTCCCAGCTGGTCGGCACGATTCTCGCCCAGTGGCCGCTGACGAAGAGCATCACGACGAAGACGATGCCGTTCGCGAGCCACAGCAGGTCGAGCGAGGTGTGCAGCCAGAGGTAGATCGAGATCTTCTTGCCGCCCTTCTTCGGGGTGAAGAAGGCATCGGGCTTCTGCTGCTGCCGTACGAGGAGACCGGAGCGAATGATGAGGACCATCAGGAAGAAGTTCAAGAAGTGCGACCAGCGCGCCCACGCAGGGAAGCCGGGGTCGACGAATTCGGGCAGATGGTACTCGCCCGGATAGCGCTTCAAGAACTCGGGCACGCCCGGCAGCGTGGTCACGCCGCGAGCGGCGAGCACGATGATTGCGGCGGCGAGGATCGCACCCCCGCCCCACAGCACGACCCGCTTGATGAGCTTGCCGAGCGTGATGCCGCCCACCGTGATGGGTTCGCGCGGCTTGACCGGGGCCTGGGCCGGTTCTGGTGCCGGTTGCGGCGCGGGTGCCGGTTGCGGCGCGTTCGATACTGCCTCCGGGATCGGCGCAGCCGCCGCCTGCTCAGCCTGAACTGGGGCCATCGCGGGCCCCGGCTTCTCGGTGGAAGCTGCGGGCGCAGCAGTGGCCTCGGGTGTCGCAGCTTCGACTGCGGTTTCGACCGCGGCTGCGGCAGGAGCCGGGGCGGTATCAGCTGGGAGGGCCGCAGCTGCAACAGACGGGGCAACCGCGCGCTCGACCTTGACTGTCGCAGCCGGGGGCCAAGGATCGCCGCCGACCGTGCGCGGCAGGCCGCGGCGAAGCGTCACCTCTTCGGTCTCGGTCGCGTACGCCGTGGCTGAAGCAGCGGCGGGCGACGCGGCAGGCTGCGACGCGGTCGCGCCGGGGTTTTCTGCCGGAGCCGG
>DDEV01000118.1 GCA_002336855.1 Leucobacter sp. UBA1945
CCGTTGGGGCCCATGATCGCGTGGGTCTCGCCCTGGCGAATGGTGAGGTCGACACCCTTGAGGATGGCCTTTGCACCCTGCTCGGTCTCGACGCTGACGTGCAGATCCTTGATCTCAAGAACGGAACTCATGCTGCAATCTCTTTCGTAACTGTGGGGTCGATATACACGTCGTCACCCTCGATTTCGACGACGTAAACGGGTACCGGCTCGAACGCCGGAAGGTTGCCTGGCTTGCCAGTGGTGAGCGAGAACGCCGATCCGTGTGCCCAGCACTCGATCTCGCCGTTCTCGACGAAGCCCTCCGAAAGACTGATCTGCCCGTGAGTGCAGGTGTCACCGATTGCGTGCACCTGCCCCTCACCGTCGAGCACGATCGCGATGGGTACGCCGTCAAGCACGACGCGAACCGCCTGATCCTGGAAGAGCTCCGTCACCGAGAGCGCCTTGTGACGGGTCACGCACGCACCGATTCTGCGAGCTCGGCCTCTACCGCGGCGCGCAGGCGATCCTCGGTTTCGGCGTCGCCGATCTGCTGAATGACCTCGAGCAGGAAGCCGTGCACCACCAGCTTGCGGGCCTCGTCTTCAGAGATGCCGCGGCTGCGCAGGTAGAAGATGTGCTCGTCGTCGAAGCGTCCGGTTGCCGAAGCGTGGCCGGCGCCCTCGATGTCACCGGTTTCGATCTCGAGGTTCGGGATCGAGTCGGCGCGAGTGCCCTCGCTGAGCACGAGGTTTCGGTTCTGCTCGTAGCTGTCGGTGCCGGTTGCGCTGTTGCGAATCAGCACGTCGCCGATCCACACGGTGTGCGCGCCCTCGCCCTGCAGCGCGCCCTTGTAGTTCACGCGGCTGCGGGTGTGGGGAGCATCGTGATCCATGTAGACCTGGTGCTCGAGGTGCTGGCCGGCATCGGCGAAGTATGCGCCGAGTGCCTCGCCGTTCGCGCCTTCGTGGTCGAGATGGATCGAGGGGTTCAGGCGAACCAGCTCGCCGCCGAGCGAAACCACGATGTGCTTCAGCGTCGCGTCGCGCCCAACTGATGCGTAGTGCGAGGCGAGGTGCAGTGCGCTGTCCGCCCACTGCTGCACGCTCACGACGGTGAGCTCAGCACCCTCGCCGACGACGATCTCGACGTTCTCGCTGAGCTGCGCGTCGCCCGTGTTCTCGATGATCACGAGGCCGCGCGAGTTCGGCTTTGCCTCGATCACGGTGTGCGCGGCGCGCGCGGCAGTGCCGAGCGAATCGCGCGACACGATCGCGGTGACCGGCTCTTCAGACGAAACGGTAACGAGGTGCGCCTCGCCGAACGCCGACCACGCCGCTGCGGCGCCGAGCTCTTCGGGAGCGCCGGCGCGGCCGATACGGGCATCGCCGCGTGCGATCCACTCGCTCGACACGCCAGCAACCTCGGTGACCGAAAGCGGGGTGCGCGAGCCGTCGAGCTCGCCGTTCAGCAGGTGCTCGATCTTGGCGACCGGGGTGTACTTCCAGTTTGCCTCGCGGCCGGTCACCGCCGCGAAATCGCCCACCTCGGTCGAGGTGAAGCGGGCGCTGCGGGTCTGCACGGGAACGTGCTTTGCCGCGCCCTCGGCATCCCAACCACCGTCGGAGTGAGCCTTGAATCCGTGCTGTGCGGTCTCGTTTACAGGAGTCTCTTCTACAGAAGCCAGCGCCATTATCCGACGGATCCTTCCATGCCCATCTCGATGAGCTTGTTCAGTTCGAGTGCGTATTCCATGGGCAGCTCACGAGCGATCGGCTCAATGAAGCCGCGAACGATCATCGCCATTGCCTCTTCCTCTGCGAGCCCGCGGCTCATGAGGTAGAACAGCTGATCCTCGCTGACGCGCGAGACGGTGGCCTCGTGGCCGAGCTCTGCGTCGTCGGTGCGAATATCGATCGCCGGGTAGGTATCGCTGCGCGAGATCGTGTCGACGAGCAGTGCGTCGCACACCACCGAGTTGGCCGAGTGGTGCGCGTTTGCGTCGACGCGAACCTCGCCGCGGTAGCCGGTTCGGCCGCCGCCACGTGCGATCGACTTCGACAGAATCGACGACTTGGTGTGCGGCGCGAGGTGAATCATCTTCGCGCCCGCGTCCTGGTGCTGCCCGGGTCCTGCGAACGCGACCGAGAGCGTCTCGCCCTTTGCGTGCTCGCCGGTCAGGTAGATCGACGGGTACTTCATGGTGACCTTCGAACCGATGTTGCCATCGACCCACTCCATGGTCGCGCCAGCCTCTGCCACGGCGCGCTTGGTGACGAGGTTGTAGACGTTGTTCGACCAGTTCTGAATGGTCGTGTAGCGAACGCGCGCGTTCTTCTTCACGATGATCTCAACCACGGCGGAGTGCAGCGAGTCGCTCTTGTAGATCGGCGCGGTGCAACCCTCGATGTAGTGCACGTAGCTGTCTTCGTCGGCGATGATGAGCGTGCGCTCGAACTGGCCCATGTTCTCGGTGTTGATGCGGAAGTAGGCCTGCAGCGGAATCTCGACGTGCACGCCCTTCGGAACGTACACGAACGACCCGCCCGACCACACCGCCGTGTTGAGCGCGGCAAACTTGTTGTCGCCCGAGGGGATTACCGTGCCGAAGTACTGCTCGAAGATTTCCGGGTGCTCTTTGAGAGCGGTGTCGGTGTCGAGAAACAGCACGCCCTGGGCCTCGAGATCCTCGCGAATCTGGTGGTAGACGACCTCAGACTCGTACTGAGCTGCGACGCCCGCGACGAGGCGCTGGCGCTCGGCCTCTGGAATACCCAGGCGCTCGTACGTGTTCTTGATCTCTTCGGGCAGCTCTTCCCAGCTGGTCGCCTGCTTCTCGGTCGACCGCACGAAGTACTTGATGTTGTCGAAGTCGATCTCGCTGAGATCGGCGCCGAACGTCGGCATCGGCTTGCGATCAAAGATCTGCAGTGCCTTCAGGCGACGCTGAAGCATCCACTCGGGCTCATTCTTGAGCGCCGAAATATTGCGCACGACGTCTTCGCTCAGACCGCGCTGCGCGGTCTCGCCGGCCTGGTCAGCATCGTGCCAGCCGAACTCGTACACCCCCAGACCCTCAAGTTCTGGGCGGTCAATCAGCACTTCTGGCATCGTGTCATCCCTCATTCTTCGTAGCGCTACTCGAGAACCGGTGCGCACACGAGAAGTCGGGTACACAACTGGTTCCCTGCAGCGGTGCAGTATTCTGGGCGTGAACGGAGCAGGCACACGGTAGCGCTCGCCACCGATGATCGCTCCGAATTACGCAACCACAGCTTCTCATTCTACAGATTCCGCCTGAAAACGGGAATAGGCTGGGGCGCCTGTCGCGACACGCGATCGGCGGTGAGAGCTGCTGAGAGGAGTCGTTTTGTCAACCGCGAAGTCAGCCGCGAGTTCCGCATCGGTCGTCACGAGCAGTTTCGAGGATCGCCCCTCGCGCTGGTTGCGCATCTTTGCGTGGGCTTCGTTCGTGTTGAACACGCTGATCATTGCCACAGGTGGCGCCGTGCGCCTTACGGGTTCGGGTCTCGGCTGCTCGGAGTGGCCGCTCTGCACTCCGGGATCTCTGGTGCCGACGCCCGAGCTCGGCGTGCACGGCCTGATCGAGTTCGGCAACCGCACCATCTCTGGCCCGCTGCTGCTCGCCGCGATTCTCGTGGTCGTGCTCGGCTGGCGAATTCGCAAGTCGCGGCACGATCTGTTCGTGATCTCGTGGATTGTGCTCGGTCTCGTGCTGCTGCAGGCCTTCGTCGGCGGCGTGATCGTGTGGGAAGAACTGAAGGCCGTGCTCGTCGGTTTTCACTACACCGTGTCACTCATCATCGTGTGCGTGACTGCCGCCTACCTTGCCCGCATGTACGAACCCTCCGGTGCCCGTGAGCGCGCGGTGCCCCGTGGCTTCGCGGTGCTGACTCACATCACCACGTTCGTGATGGCGATCGTCATCTTCATCGGTGTGCTCACGACCGGGTCGGGCCCGCACTCGGGCGACGCTGACGTGGTGCGGAACGGCTTCGACGCGACGCTGCTCAGCCACGTGCACGCGTGGCCCGGGTACCTGCTGGTGCTGCTCACCGTGGTGCTGCTCGTGTGGGCTCGCCGCGACAAGCTGCGCCCAGCGAAGTGGTTCACCGCGCTGCTCGCGGTGCAGGTGGTGCAGATCGCTGTCGGCATCTACCAGGCACGCAACGGCCTGCCGCCGCTCGCCGTCGGCGTGCACATGGTGCTCGCCTCGCTCACCGCTGCGACCATGACGGTCGCCGTGTTGAAGCTCAAGCGGCCAGCGAGCGACGCCTAAGGCGGCCCTGCGCCAAGGGTTAGACCGTCGCGACGATCTCTGCGTGCGGCATGAGCATCCAGCCATCCGGGTCGGCCGCCCAGCGCTCCCACCCCTTCGAGATGCGCTCGAGCCTGTCGCGATCGGCGAGCCCGAGGCGAATCGCGTTGTCCGCGAATGCAGAGGCGACCGCGCGCTCGGCCCACATGCCGCCCCACCAGGCGCGATCCTCATCGTTTTCGAACAACCAGAGCGAAGCCGTGCACGCAACATGCTCGAAGCCTGCGTCGCGCGCCCACTTCTTGAGGTGTCGCCCGGCGGCGGGCTCGCCGCTGACTCCGCGGTGCACCTGCAGGTAGAGCGCGAGCCAATCCTGCAGCTCGGGCGTCTCGGGTGAGATGATCACTCCCTCATAGTCGACATCGCGGGCTGCCACCGAGCCTCCCTGGACCGTCACTCGACGCATCTCTCTGAGCATCGCAACAGGGTCGCCGACGTGCTGCAGCACCTGGTGCGCGTGCGTCACGTCGAAGGTGTCGTCTGCGAAACGCAGCGCGTAGGCGTCTCCGGTCTCGAAGCTGAGATTTGTGAGCCCGAGCGGTGCCGCATCGGCGCGCGCCTTCTCGACCACGTCTGCCGCCGCGTCGACGCCGACAACGGCGCCGGGGGCGAGGCGCTCGGCGAAGTCCATCGTGATCGTGCCGGGCCCAGAGCCGATGTCGAGCAGGGTTGCGCCGGGCCGCAGCTTCGACACCAGATAGGCCGCGGAGTTCTCAACCGTGCGCCAGGTGTGCGACTTGAGTACGCTTTCGTGGTGCCCGTGGGCATATGCATCAGCCATGCAGCGAGCTTAGCGCCTCGTCAGAGCGCCGCGAGCGCCCGCTCGATGTCGGCCCAGAGGTCTTCGACGTGCTCGATGCCGATGCTGAGCCGCACGAGCGACTCGGGCACTGCGAGCGGCTCCGAGGGCTGCCGGCGGCGACGCTCGGCAAGGGTTTCGACGCCACCGAGGCTGGTCGCAGGGGTGATGAGGCCAAGCGATTCAACGAAGCGTTCTGCAGCCGCCGCTCCCCCGGCGAACTCGATCGAGATCATGGCGCCGAAGCCGCCCATCTGAGCCGACGCGAGCCCGTGCCCCGGGTCGGTCGGCAGGCCCGGGTAGCGCACCCGCGAGAGCTCCGCGCGTTCTGCGAGCCTCGGGGCCAGCTCGGCGGCCGTCTGCTCTGCGCGGTCGAGCCGCACGGCGAGGGTGCGCAGGCCGCGAAGCGCAAGCCAGGCCTCGAACGGGCCCGGAATCGACCCCTGCAGC
>DDEV01000002.1 GCA_002336855.1 Leucobacter sp. UBA1945
GCACGCCGCGCTGCTGGCCGAGTGGGGTTTGAACGACGACGCGGCCGGCGCAGAGCGCATGGGCCGTGCGGTCGTTGAGGCCGCCGCGGGCGTCGCCGCGTGCGTGAAGCCGCAGATCGCGTTCTTCGAGCGCTTTGGAGCCGCCGGATTCGCCGCACTTGAGCGAGTGCTCGCCGACGCGCGTGCCGCGGGCTTGCTGATCATCGCCGACGTGAAACGCGGCGATATCGGAACAAGCTTTGCGGCATACGCCGATGCGTGGCTGAGCCCTGGCTCGCCACTCGAGAGCGACGCGATGACCGTCGCCGCCTACCAAGGGTTTGGCAGCCTGGCTGGGGCGTTCTCGCATGTGCACGAGCACGGCAAGGGCGTATTCGTGCTCGCGGCTACGTCAAACCCCGAGGCTCGCGACGTGCAGCGCTCTCGTCGTCATGATGGCCGCACGGTCGCCCAGGCAATGGTCGAAGACGCGCAGGCATTCAACGCCTCGTTGCTCGACGGCGCGGGCGAAGCCGAGGCGCACGCCGCGGGCAGGGGAGTCGGGCCGATCGGCGTCGTACTTGGCGCCACACTCGACCTTGCCGATTTCGACATCGACGTTGCTGCGCCCGTCTCGAAACCTGTGCTTCCAGTGCTCGCGCCGGGATTTGGTGCTCAGGGTGCGCGAATCGAAGACGCCAAGGCGATCTTCGGTGGGCTCGGCTGGGCACTGCTCGCAAACGAGTCGCGCGGCATTCTCTCCGGCGGCGAGAACGGCCTTGCTGATCGCGTGCGGGCCCGCGCCGAGGCGCTCGCTGCTGCACTCTAGTCGCTTCACTCCGTCAGCTGGGCTCGCCGGGATCACCGGGAGCGTATTAGGCTAGGTGGAATGACTGAGCAAGGTGGGGCAGCGCGACGCGCGATGCCCGAGGTGGATCGGCAGGCCGCAAACCGGGCCGCCATCGAGGCGCGACGCGCCCGAGCCGAGATCAAGCAGCGCCTCCGCAGCGGAGAGCTCTCGCCCGTGCGTGCGATGGCTGCCGCGCGCGAAGAGGGCAGTGCTGCTGCCACCCTGCGCGTTACCGAGTTTCTGCAGACGTTTCCTGCGGTCGGCGAGGTGAAGGCTGCGAGACTGCTCGAAGAGATGCAGATCTCGCCGCGCAAGCGCCTCGGTGGGCTCGGTGTGCACCAGCGCGAGCGGCTCGAAAGCTTCGTGCGCGACCGGGTCGGCTCTGGCGCGTCAGACGATGCTCCCGCACTGACGGTGCTTGCCGGCCCCACAGCCGTTGGCAAGGGCACCGTCGCGGCCTATGTGCGCGACCACTATCCCGAGGTGAAACACTCGGTCTCGGTCACCACCCGCCCCGCGCGGCCAGGCGAGGTGCATGGCGTGCACTACATTTTCATCGATGACCAGACCTTCGACCGCATGCTTGCGAACGACGACCTGCTCGAGTGGGCGACTGTGCACAACAAGTACCGCTACGGCACGCCCCGCGGCCCTGTGCTCGATGCCGCACGGCGAGGTGAGCGCATGCTGCTCGAGATCGATCTGCAGGGCGCACGTCAGGTTCGTGCGAGCATGCCCGACGCAAGGCTCGTGTTTCTCACGCCACCGAGCTGGGATGAACTGGTCAATCGCCTGGTGGGCCGCGGCACCGAAGACGAAGAAGAGCGCACTCGCAGGCTTGAGACTGCAAAGGTCGAGCTCGCATCGGCGAAAGAGTTCGACGAGATTATCGTGAACGATGAGGTGCCGCTTGCGGCTGCTCGACTTGTCGAGCTCATCCACTCGCAGGCGTAGCAACACTCCCCAAGCTACTGTCGTGATGCAAACTCTTCACGGTATCTTTAGACGGTGACACCGACGCTCCTGCTGCCGGCAAGCCAGATCGCGAATGAACTCGCGGAGGCTATCGCGCTCGACCCCAAACAGTTCTGGGGCATTCCAGTCGCGCTGATCGGCGCCGCACTGATGTCGTTCGGTGCACAGTACCAGTCGCGGGGCCTGAATAAGGTTGAGCGCTTGACGGGGGAGTCGGCGGGTTCAGGCCTATCGGTGAAGCATCTACTCGGCCTGCTCAGTCGCCCCTCCTGGGTCGTCGGCACCTTGCTGCTGGGGCTTGCAATCGTCTTTCAGGTAGGGGCGCTATCGCTTGCTCCGCTCATCGTGGTGCAGCCCCTTGGCGTGGTCGCAATGGTGATTACCGCGGTGCTCAACTCGCGAATGAGCGGGGTGCAATTGCCGAAACGGGCGATTGTCTCGCTGAGCCTCTGCGTCGGCGGCATTGTGACCTTCGTCGCGGTCGCGGCCTTTACCGCAGCGGATCGGCCGGTCACCGATGCCAAGATGATCACCATCCTGATCATTTTCGCGGTCGTGCTGGTGATCGCCCTCGCGGGCTACCTTGTGCTGCGCCACCGCGCGATCGCTATCTTCTATGTCGTTGGCGCAGGGGTGCTCTACGGTTTTGTCGCGACGTTCGCCAAGGCCGTCATCGGACGCTTCATGCAGAACGAGTTCGAGTGGCTCACCTGGGTCTGTGTGCTCGCACTGGTGACGGGCGGCCTGGTGGGAATGCTGTTCGTGCAGAACGCTTATTCGTCGGGCCCACCAGACCTCGTGATCGCGGGCCTCACAGTGGTGGATCCTCTGGTAGCAATTCTGATCGGCATCATCGTGCTGAACGAGGCCGCGAACGCGCCGGGCTGGGCCATTGTCTGCTTCGTGGTGACCGGACTGATCGCGCTTATCGGAGTGGTCGGCTTGGCGAAGTTTCACCCGCAGGTCGGGCGCAATGTGCTCGACGAACAGCCTGCGCAATAGCCCGTGCGAGTTCCACTAGGCTAGAGGAGTTGTGAGGGGCGTTAGCTCAGTCGGTTAGAGCAAAGGACTCATAATCCTTCGGTCGTGGGTTCAAGCCCCACACGCCCTACTTCTTGCTAGCCGATGCTCGCGGTGTTCGAAGACCGCCGGCGCGCTGGTCCGTTATCGGCGCACCAGGCGCTCGGTGCTGATTCGAAAGCCTCGTTCTTGCAGCTGCGCACGAAGCCAAGCTGCCGCGGGCTCAGTGGGCAGCTCGAAACGAATTGTCCAGAAGCCTGCGCCGGAGAGGTCCGCAAGCATCCTGTCGAGTTGTTCGCGGCGAGGATCGTTGCTGGCGCCGAGTGTCTCGCGTGCGAGAGAGTCGTCCGTGATTGAGAGGTCGACAATCGCGTCGGCGCTCACCCAGGTGTCGTCTGGCCCGGAGGAGATCTCGAGCTGCAATCCGAGAGCCTCGGCCGACGCCACGAGGCGAGGCAGCTGCTCATTATCGCTTCTCCGGTCGACCGCGGCTGTCGGCTCAGACCGCATCCAGGTTTCGGAGTACGCACTGTATCTGCGGCGCAGGTAGAGTGCGCGGGCGCGCGGATTGCCCGCCACCACATCGACGATGCCCACCTCGATATCTTCGGCTGCGGCCTCGCGATCCACCGCATCCATCAGCAGGCTGCCGACGCCCATACCGCGTGTAGCGGGATCGACGCTCAGCGTTTCGAGCACCACGGCAGACTGACCCTCGAAATCGCACACAAAACTCAGTGCATACCCGAGTGTGTCGTCGCCGTGAGAAGCTAGCCAAATTGAAGCTCTCGGCCGGGCCGCAATGAGCGCTGCGTAGTGCGCCTCACGAAGCGGCCAACTTTGGTCGCGTGGAATGACCGCCAGGCCAGCTGCGCCTGTCTCGACGTGGTGATCGAAGAGCAGATTCCAGAGCTCACGAACATACGGAATGAGCTCGGCGCCGCCGCGCCGTATAGTCGGTTCTGTAGTCTGCATCACCATCGCCTCGCTCTCATCGGTACTCAGCGCAGGTACTGCTCCGTGAAGCGCGAGAGCACCATTTGCGAGGCCCGCACATCGGCACGCTGTACGCGCTCGATCAGCGCGTCTACCTCGCCCGGGTCGAAGTACCCGTGGTTCATGTACGCGTGAATGCGCGTCGTCATCGCCGCGCCGTCAAGCTCGGGGTGAAACTGGGTCGCATAGACATTGCGCCCCACACGAAACGCCTGCACCGGGCAGCCGGGTGAACTGGCGAGCACCGCGAGATGCGGCGGCACTTCGCTGATCGCCTCTTTGTGCCCGACAAACGCATCGAACTCTGCGGGCAGCTCGCCGAACAGCGGGTCGCCGAGCCCCTCTGGGGTGAGGCTGATCCTCGTCGCCTGTGTGTTCTCGCCATACGTGCGATCGACCGTAGCGCCCTGGTGCGTGCCGATGGTGCCGATGCCGTAACAGATACCGAGAAACGGAAAGTCGCGCTCGAGCACCCGGTCGAGCAATGCTGCGAGTTCGCGTTCGACTCGGCGTTCGTTCTCTGATTTCGACTCCTCGGGCTCGCTCACGGTGAACGGGCTGCCGGCGAGAATGATGCCCGAATACTGGTCAATATCGAGGTCACCGAGCGGCTGTTGATCAGCTCGCAGCCAGCTGAGGTCTTCGGGCAGGAGCCCCGTGAGCGTGCAATACGAGGCGTGCTCCTCGGCAGCAATACGCTCGTCGTCGCGCGTAGTGATGAGCAGGAACGGTTTCACCCCTCAAACTTACCCGAGTAAAGACTGTTTGCCGATCTCAGCCAAACGTGAAAGACTCATGACGACACATTGCGACTGCGGGGTTCGACGTTGGGGAAGACGTTTCGAACCGGAGGGAGCAACGAATGTCGACACCAACCGCGTCTGCGCAACTTGAATCTTCGTTCGCAACGGGGGTACTTTTCGTGCACTCCTGCCCGAAGGCGCTCGTGCCGCACGTCGAGTGGGCGCTCGCACGCGAGGTAGGCAAGGTCGTCAAGCTCGATTGGGAGCCGCAGCCACTCATGCCCACGATGATGCGCACAGTGGCGCACTGGCGCGGCGCAGCGGGCACCGCGGCAGAGGTCGCGTCTTCGCTGTTCGGCTGGCAGCAGCTGCGTTTTGAGATCACCGAGGATCAAAGCGCCTGCGGTGATGGCGGCCGATGGATGCACACTCCGTCGCTCGGCATCTTCAGGCTGCAGACCGACGCCGCGGGCAACGGCGTGCTCACCGAAGATGCGATTCGGTGCGCGCTCGAGGAGTCGGCCGGCGATGCTGCAGCGATAGCCCGAGCACTCAGCGCGGCGCTCGGAAGCGCGTGGGATCGCGAGCTCGAGCCGTTCCGCGCAGCCGAAGAGGGCGACGCGACCATCTTCGAGCTGCCGCGGCTCAGCGCGGGCTAGCGAGAGCCCGCGCTGAAATTACGCGTCGTAGGAACGGATTGCGACGACCGCATTATGCCCCCCGAACCCGAACGAGTTCGAGATCGCGAGCTGCGGGCCGTCGCCAAGAGGCTGGGCTTCGCCCGACACCGACAGCGGAATCTCGGGGTCTTGGTTGACGAGGTTGATCGTCGGGGGAGCGATGCGGTTCCTCACCGCGAGCACGGTGAACATCGCCTCCAGCGCGCCCGTGCCGCCAAGCAGGTGACCAGTCGCTGCCTTGGTGGCCGACACCGGAATGCTGTTCACGCGGTCACCGAAGACCTTCGCGAGGGCCGTGTATTCGTTCGGGTCGCCGACGGGGGTCGAGGTGGCGTGGGCGTTGATGTGCGTGATCTCGTCAGGGGTCGCACCGGCCTGCTCAAGGGCGAGCTTGATGGCGCGAATAGCTCCATTGCCCTCGGGGTCGTTTGCCGTGATGTGGTACGAGTCTGCGGTGACGCCGCCGCCAGCGATCTCGGCATAGATCTTGGCGCCGCGTGCGAGCGCGTGCTCTTCGGTCTCGAGCACGAGCGCCGCAGCACCCTCACCCATGACGAAGCCATCGCGGTCGACGTTGTAGGGGCGCGAGGCGGTCTCGGGCGAATCGTTTCGCTTCGACAGCGCCTGCATCGAGTTGAACGAGGTGATCGTGATGGGGTGGATCGCGGCCTCAGAACCACCGGCGATCACGACGTCAGCAAGGCCTGCCTGCAGGTGCTCAAAGGCGTTGTGGATCGACTCGGTGCTCGATGCGCACGCCGAGGCCACAGTGCGCGCGTAGGCGCGGGCCTCAAGGTGCATCGAGACAGCTGCCGCAGGAGCGTTCGGCATCAGCATCGGAACGGTCAGCGGCATGACGCGGCGCGGGCCGCTCTCGCGCAGGGTGTCCCACGCATCGAGCAGCGACCAGACACCACCAATGCCAGTGGCCCAGTCGACACCGAGACGCTCCGAAGCGACTTCGGGCGATCCAGCGTCGGCAAATGCTTCCATTGCAGCAACGAGGGCGAACTGGCTCGAAGGATCGAGTCGCTTCGCGACAGGGCGTGCAAGCACCTCGCTGGGCTTGACGCGTGCCTGGCCGGCGAATTTCACTGCCAGATCGTATTTCTCTACCCAGTCGTAGTCGAGAGTGCGCACGCCAGACTCGCCGGCGAGCAGTGCCTCCCAGCTCTCGGCTGCAGTGCCACCGAGGGGTGACGAGGCTCCAATGCCAGTGACGACAATTTTCTTACTCATGGTCGCGCTCCGTATTACGAACTGGGAGTGAATAGTGAATAGCTTCAGGTGGGTGCTACTTCGGGGGCGAGCAGGATCACCCGCCCCCGAGAAGCTACCCGAATGGGTGTTAGGCCTGTGCTCCCGAGATGAAGGTGACGGCGTCGCCGACGGTCTTCAGGTTCTTGACCTCTTCGTCGGGAATCTTGACGTCGAACTTCTCTTCTGCGTTGACGACGATGGTCATCATCGAGATCGAGTCGATGTCGAGGTCATCGGTGAACGACTTGTCGAGTGCGACGGCGTCGGGAGCGATACCGGTCTCGTCGTTGATGAGCTCGGCGAGGCCGGCCAGAATTTCGTCGTTGCTGTATGCCATATTGTTCTCCTTGTTAGTGGTGACTGTATGAGTTTAGTGAGCGGGTGCCTGTTACGGCAGTTCTACTACCTGCGCGCCGTAGACAAGACCGGCACCAAAGCCGATCTGCAGGGCTAGCCCGCCAGAGAGCTCGGGGTGTTCTTCGAGCAGTGCGTGCATTGCGAGCGGGATCGACGCGGCCGAAGTATTGCCCTGCATCTCGATGTCGCGCGCGATGACGACCGACTCCGGCAGCTTCAGCTGCTTCGCGAACTCGTCGATGATGCGCATATTTGCCTGGTGCGGAATGAACGCGGCGAGGTCACCCGGCTTAAGCCCGGAGGCCTTCAGGGTCTCGCGTGCAACCTTTGCCATCTCCCAGACCGCCCAGCGAAACACCGTCTGGCCGTCTTGGCGAAGCGTAGGCCAGGGCACCTCGGTCGGGTTTGCGCGATACTCCTCGAAGGTCGAGGTGACGCGAATGGTGTCCCACTTCTCACCGTCGCTGCCCCACACGGTCGGGCCGATGCCGACGTGGTCGCTCGCACCGATCACGACGGCGCCAGCACCGTCTGCGAGCAGGAAAGAGATGGAACGGTCAGTGGGATCGATGATGTCAGAGAGCTTCTCCGCACCAATCACCAGTACGTTCTTGCAGATACCGGCGCGCACCAGGGCGTCGCCCTGGCCGACACCGTAGGCGTAACCGGCGCAGGCAGCCGAAATATCGAACGCGGCCGCGGGAGTGAGACCGAGGCGGTGTGCGGCGAGCGAGGCCATCGATGGGGTCACCGCGACGTTCGAGATCGTCGAGATGATGACACCGTCGATCTCTGAACGGTCGAGGCCCGAGCGCAGAATCGCCTCTTCGCCGGCTGCGACAGCCAGGTCGACCGCACCGATCTCTCGGCTCGCGCGGCGTCGCTGCACGATGCCGGTGCGCTGACGAATCCACTCGTCAGACGAGTCGATCGGGCCGACGACGTCGTCGTTCGGCACGTCTACATCGCCGCGTGCGGCGCCGATCGAGAGAATTCGGGTGTGTGCGGGGCCAGAAGGCTGAACCATTGTTGCCATGTGCTGCTCCTAAGGTCTTCTCGCCGCTCAGGCGCCTGCGTTGGTGATCATTTCGACGGCGGCATCGAGGTCTGCCGGGGTCTTCACGGCGACCGTCGGCACGCCCTTGAGGCCGCGCTTTGCGATGCCCGAGAGCGCGCCTGCCGGGGTCAGCTCGATGAGGCCCGTGATGCCGGCCGCCTGAAAGCTCTCCATGCAGGCATCCCAGCGCACCGGGTTTGCAATCTGCGAGACCAGCAGGTCGACGAAGCGTGCGCCGCTCTCTACGATGCTGCCGTCAGCGTTCGTCCACAGGGTGCGCACCGGGTCTGAGGCGCTCACCGAAGATGCGGCGCTCTGCAGCAGCGGTACGGCGCTTGCCATGTACTCGGTGTGGAACGCGCCAGCAACCTGCAGCGGAATCACGCGGGCGCCGCGAGGGGCCGCCTCTGCGAGTGCTGCCAGCGCCGGAAGCGCGCCCGCCGCCACGATCTGACCGCCACCGTTGCGGTTTGCGGGGGTGAGCCCGTGCTCTGCGATCGCAGCGAGCACGTCTGCCTCGACACCGCCAACCACTGCGCTCATGCCTGTCGTTTCGCGAGTTGCGGCTTCAGCCATCGCACGACCGCGCACGCCGACGAGCTGCAGCGCATCGCCCTCTGATAGCACGCCGGCCGCGGCCGCGGCCGCGAATTCGCCAACTGAGTGACCCGCCACGCCGACGCCGTCGAGCGAGACACGCTCGTCCAGCGCGCGCCATGCGAGCAGGCTCGCCGCAACGATCAGCGGCTGCGCGATCTGCGTGTCGCGAATCGTGTCGGCGTCGCTCGTGGTGCCGTGCGCCACGAGATCGACACCCGCGCGCTCAGAGGCGAGTGCGAGAAACTCTGCGGCCGAATCATCTTGCAACCACTCGGTCAGAAAACCCGGAGTCTGTGAGCCCTGTCCAGGGCAGGCGATAACAATCACGTTTTATAGTCTTCCAGATGAACAGTCGACGGACTGCATATAAGGAACGATAAATTTCGAAATTCGTTGTGGGAGAGGGATAAAAAGAGAGTCGCGCCTTCGGCTATTTCTCGCTCGGTTGGTTACGAGATTCTCGCGGTTTTAGTCGGGTTTAGCTCCCTTGTTTCTTGTGAGAAACACAGGAGAAGTTACGCCTTAGGCTATTTCTCGCTCGGTTGGTTACGAGAT
>DDEV01000032.1:0-2829 GCA_002336855.1 Leucobacter sp. UBA1945
CTCCTGCAGCGATTTCACCGAGAAGCCAGAGCTGCTCACTGCGATCGCGCCAACCGCAGCCGCGAGCTCAGACATGGTGGTGAACAGCGGTTTATCTGCAGCCACGGTTGCGGCGCGAATCTCGTAGCCGTCGACGCGAGCGGCACTGCCGCTCGGGGTGTTCACGACGATGTCGATCTCGCCCCGGTTAATCAGGTCGACGATGCTCTCCCCCTCGGTCTGCTCCGAGTGCTTGCGCACCGTGCTGGCCTTCACACCGTTGCGGGCGAGCACAACCTGGGTGCCCTGCGTCGCGCAGATATCGAAGCCGAGCTCCTGCAGGCGCAGTGCTGGCAGCACCACGTCGCGCTTGTCGCGGTCGTTGACCGAGATGNNCCTCACCGGTCGAGCGCATCTCGGGGCCTAGAAGCGACTCGACAATGCGACCCTCGTGGGTGCGGAATCGCTTGAACGGCAGTACGGCCTCTTTCACCGCGACCGGCGCGTCAATCGGCGCTCGCGACCCATCGCGCTCGGGCAGCAGACCGCTGTCGATGAGCTGCTGGATGCTCTCACCGGCCATGAGGCGCGAGGCAGCCTTCGCGAGCGGAATGCCGAGTGCCTTCGAGACAAACGGCACGGTGCGCGACGCGCGGGGGTTCGCCTCGATGACGTAGAGCGCGCCCTGTGCGAACGCGAACTGCACGTTCAGCAGGCCGCGCACACCGACGCCCTCGGCGATGCTCAGCGTCGCCTCGCGCACCTGTTGAATCTGCGAGTAACCGAGGGTGATCGGGGGCAGGGTGCAGCTCGAGTCGCCCGAGTGAATGCCGGCCTCCTCGATGTGCTCCANNTCCATGATGCCGCCGATGTAGAGCTGCTCACCGTCGTAGAGCGCATCGACATCGATCTCGGTGGCGTCGTCGAGGAAGTGGTCGACGAGCAGCGGGTGGCCGGGGCCGACCAGTGCATGCCCTTCGATGCGCTCGAAGTAGCCGTGCAGTGATGCCGTGTCGTAGATGATCTCCATACCGCGGCCGCCGAGCACGAACGAGGGGCGCACCAAGACCGGGTAGCCGATCTCTTCGGCGATGCGAATGGCACCCTGCTTGTCGATTGCTGTGCCGTTGCGCGGCGCGAGCAGGTTCGCACGCTCGAGAATGGTCGAGAACGCGCCGCGCTCTTCAGCGAGGTCGATCGCCTCGGGTGTGGTGCCGAGGATCGGAATACCGGCGTCCTTGAGCGGCTGTGCGAGGCCCAGGGCGGTCTGGCCGCCGAGCTGCACGANNAGTACAGACGATCCGAGGTGTCGTAGTCGGTCGATACGGTCTCAGGGTTGCAGTTGATCATGATCGTCTCGTAACCGGCCTCGCTCAGCGCGAACGAGGCGTGCACGCACGAGTAGTCGAATTCGACGCCCTGACCGATACGGTTCGGCCCCGAACCCAGAATCACAATCTTCTTGCGATCGCTCGGCGCTACCTCAGTCTCGAAGTCGTACGACGAGTAGTGGTACGGGGTGAGGGCAGGAAACTCGCCGGCGCAGGTGTCGACCGTCTTGTAGACCGGGCGCAGGCCGAGGCCGTGGCGCAGGCCGCGAATCTCGGACTCAGACACGCCGCGAATGGCAGCGATCTGCGCGTCACTGAAGCCGTGATCCTTCGCCTCGCGCAGCACCTCGAGAGTGAGCTGCGGCGCCTCGGCGACGCGCGCCGCGACCTCATTGATGAGCTGGATCTGATCGAGGAACCATGGGTCGATCGCGGTCGACTCGAAGACCTGCTCGATCGTCGCGCCGAGGCGCAGCGCCTGCTGCACGTCGACGATGCGGCCGTCGGTCGGGCGCTTGATGGTCTCGAGAATCTCGGCAACCGGGCGGGTCTCTTCGCCCCAGTGGAACGAGGTGCCACGCTTCTCGAGTGAGCGCAGCGCCTTCTGCATCGCGGTCGTGAAGTTGCGGCCAATCGCCATCGCCTCGCCCACCGACTTCATGGTGGTGGTGAGGGTGTCGTCTGCCGCGGGGAACTTCTCGAACGCGAAGCGCGGTGCCTTCACCACGACGTAGTCGATGGTCGGCTCGAAGCTCGCGGGGGTCATCTGCGTGATGTCGTTCGGAATCTCGTCGAGGCGGTAGCCGATCGCGAGCTTCGCCGCGATCTTTGCGATCGGAAAGCCGGTGGCCTTCGATGCGAGCGCCGACGAGCGCGACACGCGCGGGTTCATCTCGATAACGATGATGCGCCCGGTTTTTGGGTCGACCGCGTACTGAATGTTGCAGCCGCCGGTGTCAACGCCCACACGGCGAATGATGTCGATGCCGATGTCGCGCAGCTTCTGGTACTCNNTGATCGAGTCACCGGTGTGCACGCCGACGGCATCAACGTTCTCGATCGAGCACACGACGACCGTGTTGTCACTCGTGTCGCGCATGAGTTCGAGCTCATACTCTTTCCAGCCGAGAATCGACTCTTCGAGCAGCACCTCGCTCGTGGGGCTGTAGTGCAGGCCGTCGCCCGCGATGCGCACGAGCTCCTCTTCGTTGTAAGCGAAGCCCGAGCCCAGGCCGCCCATGGTGAATGAGGGGCGAACGACGAGCGGGTAGCCGAGGTCCTTCGCGAACTCCTTCGCCTCCTCGAGAGTGTGGGCAATATGCGAGCGGGCAACGTCGGCGCCCGCCTCGAGCACGAGGTCCTTGAAGATCTGGCGATCCTCGCCGCGACGAATCGCATCGACCTTCGCACCGATCAGCTCGACTCCGTGCTTCTCGAGAATGCCGAGCTCGTGCAGCGACATGGCGGCGTTGAGCGCCGTCTGGCCGCCGAGCGTCGGCAGAATCGCGTCGGGCTTCTC
>DDEV01000032.1:2848-26267 GCA_002336855.1 Leucobacter sp. UBA1945
CGGCACGCCTGGGTGCCCGAGTAGTCGAACTCGCATGCCTGACCGATTACGATCGGCCCGGATCCGATGACGAGCACTGAGTTGATGTCTTGGCGTTTTGGCATGGGTTAGTTCTCCTCGGCGCCGGTCGCTGCGGCGCGGTTCTTCACAAGCTGGCTGAAACGTTCAAAGAGGTAGAAGGCGTCATGCGGGCCGGCCGCCGCCTCGGGATGGTACTGCACTGAGAATGCGTCGATGTCGAGGCATTCGAGCCCCTCAACGACCTGATCGTTCAGGCTAAAGTGGCTCACCTGCACCCGGCCGAGGCCCACCGGCGACTCGTGCACGCCCTCGATCGGCAGGTCGACGGCGAAGCCGTGGTTCTGCGCCGTGATTTCGACGCGCCCGGTCTTCTTGTCGAGCACCGGCTGGTTGATGCCGCGGTGGCCGAAGGGCAGCTTGTAGGTGCCGAAGCCGAGGGCCCGGCCGAGCAGCTGGTTGCCGAAGCAGATACCGAAGTAGGGCACACCGTCGCGCAGCATCTCGCGCAGCAGGTCAACCTGCGCATCGGATGCCGCAGGATCACCCGGGCCGTTCGAGAAGAACAGCGCGTCGGGCCCGAGCGCACGCATCTCGTCGAGCGTGGTGTGCGCGGGGAGCACGATCACGTCGAAGCCGTGATCTGCGAGGTACTGTACCGTGGCGCGCTTGACGCCAAGATCGAGCACAGCGATCGAGCCGAGTCGCTCGACACCCTCGGTGACTGGCACGTCGTAGCGCTCTGCAGTCGTGACGACGGCAGAGAGGTTCATGCCAGCCATGCTCTGCTGGCCTTTCACCAGTTCGAGCTGCGCGTCTGCGCCAAGTTCGTAGTCTGCGCCCGAGAACACGCCGGCGCGCATCGCACCCGCCGAACGGATATGGCGCGTGATCGCCCGGGTGTCGACCCCTGAGATGCCCACGACGCCATCGGCGACGAGTTCTTCGTCAAGCGAGCGTTCGGCACGGAAGTTCGAAACGCGGCGAGCGGGATCGCGCACGATGAACCCGGCGACCCAGATCTTGCGCGATTCCATGTCGGTGTCGTTCACGCCGGTGTTGCCGATGTGCGGCGCAGTCATGAGCACGATCTGGCCCGCGTACGACGGGTCGGTCAGCGTCTCTTGGTAGCCGGTCATGCCGGTCGAGAAGACGACCTCGCCGAGGGTCTGGCCGGTGGCGCCGTAGGCGCGGCCCTCGAATCGGCTCCCGTCTTCGAGCACGAGCACGGCGGGGCCGTGCGGCACTGCACTCGCAGGTGGTGCGGTGGGCACTGAAGTGGTGAGGGTCATCGGAGGCCTTCCTGACTTGCGTTCGGGTCTTGGTTCACGGCGCCATGCGCCAGTGGCAGTTTGAATTCTGAGGGCGTGACCGCCTCGATCGCCTCGGCAAAGCGCTGCTGTTCGGCCTTGCTTTCGAAGCGGAAGCTCGACTCGAGCTCGCGCTGATCAGCCGTGCTGACCCAGCGCAGCAACCCGAGACCGTCGCGCTCGACGGCCTTGCCGACGCGTCTGCCTGCGGAGTCGCTGCCCCGCAACTGCGAGGAGTCGAGGTGCGTGGGATCCTCGCCGGCGACCGTGATCGTCACCCCATCGCGACGCACCGCGATCTCGGCCTGGCCGCGGTAGCGCAGCCCAGGCGCGGCGACGCGCGTAAGAGGTTCGCCCACGGGCGTGGTCGAGACGTAGAGCACCCGTGAGAACTCGGCGATCAGCTCGCCCACCGGCGCGATCGCCGACGCGAGCACACCTGCATCGCGTCGTGCGCGTGCGCGCCAGCCGAGCCACATCGCGAGAAACGCGATGATGACTACCGCTGCGACGATCACGGCGAAGAGCGTGCGGCTCATCGAGTCGCCTCTTGCGCTGCCGCAGCGACCGCGGGAGCACTCACGAGCTCGCCGTTATCGAGCGTGAGGTAGCCGCGGCGCACTGTGTAAGCCACGCGGCCGGGCAGCTCCATGTCGAGGAACGGCGAGTTGTGACTCATGCCCTTGAGGTCGGCAACGCTGAACACGCTCGACGCCCCGGGGTCTATGAGCACGAGGTCGGCCACCTGGTCTACTTCAAGCGAAGCCGGGTGCCCCTCGAGCCTGCCAATCTCTGCGGGCTTCTGCGAGAGCAGGCGCTCAAGCTCGGCCCAACTGGTGTGGCCTTCGTTCACGAGGGCGAGCAGCGCGATGGGCAGGGCCGACTCGAGCCCGACCATTCCGAACGCCGCAGCCCCCCACTCGCATTCCTTCGACTCTGCTGGGTGAGGCGCGTGATCAGTCGCGATGATGTCGATCACGCCATCGGCAACCGCGACGCGCAGGGCGCGCACGTCTTCGTCACGGCGAAGCGGCGGATTGACCTTGTAGCGCGGGTCGTAGCTGCGGGCCTTCTCATCGGTAAGGATGAGGTGGTGCGGGGTGACCTCGGCCGTCACCTGCACACCGCGAGCCTTTGCCCAGCGCACGACCTCGACCGAGCCCGCCGTCGAGAGGTGACAGATGTGCAGGCGCGCCCCGATGTGCTCGGCGAGCAGTACGTCGCGCGCGATGATCGACTCCTCGGCGACCGCAGGCCACCCCTTCAGCCCAAGCTCGCTCGAGAGCGCACCCTCGTTCATCTGCGCGCCCTCGGTGAGGCGAGGGTCTTGTGCGTGCTGCGCGACCACGCCATCGAAAGTCTTCACGTACTCGAGCGCCCGACGCATCAGCAGCGAGTCGTGCACGCACTTGCCGTCGTCGCTGAACACGCGCACGGCAGCACGCGACTGCGCCATCGCGCCGATTTCGCTGAGGCGCTCCCCCGCAAGATCTTCGGTGACGGCACCGATCGGACGCACGGTCGCGTAACCCGCGGCATCGCCAAGCGACTGCACCTGCTCCACCACACCCGCGGTGTCTTGCACAGGCATGGTGTTTGCCATTGCGAAGACCGTGGTGAAACCGCCCGCAGCCGCGGCGCGCGTGCCGGTGAGCACGGTCTCGCTCTGCTCGAAGCCGGGCTCACGCAGGTGGGTGTGCAGATCAACGAGGCCGGTCATCGCGACGAGGCCGGTCGCGTCGATCACGCGCTCGCCCTCAGCAGCCACGAGCGTGCCGGCCGCGGCGCGCTCGACGATACGACCGCCCGAGATGCGCAGGTCGACCGTCGGCGCAGCGGCGAGGTCGGCGCCGCGCTCGGTGAGGTCAGCCGCTACCGTCGCTCCGGTAATCAGAATGTCGGGGTTAGTCATTGCTGCTCCGTTCGCCGGAAAGAAGAAGATAGAGGGCCGCCATGCGCACCGAGACGCCGTTCGCGACCTGCTCGAGCACGGTCGAGCGATGGCTGTCGGCCGCCGCAGAAGAGATCTCGAGGCCGCGGTTCATGGGGCCGGGGTGCATGACCAGTGTGCGCTCGGGCAGCGCATCGAGACGAGCATCGCCGAGGCCCCAGTTGCGTGCGTACTCGCGCTCGTTCGGAAAGTACGCCGCGTGCATGCGCTCGCTCTGAATGCGAAGCATCATGACCACGTCGGGCTGATCTTTTTCGATCGCCTCATCGAAATCGTGTCGCACCGTGACCGGCCATTCGCGAGCACCGTATGGCTGCAGCGTCTCGGGCGCGACGAACGTAACGTTCGCGCCGAGTGCGGTGAGCAGCCAGAGGTTGCTGCGCGCGACGCGCGAGTGCGCCAGGTCGCCGACGATCACGACCGAGATACCGTCGAGATCGCGACCGCGACTCGCGTCGCCGAACAGCCTGCGACGCATCGTGAAGGCGTCGAGCAGGGCCTGGGTGGGGTGCTCGTGGGTGCCGTCACCCGCGTTCAGCACGCCGGCGTCGATCCAACCGCTGCGCGCGAGGCGCTCGGGCGCGCCGCTCGCGGGGTGTCGGATCACGACGCCGTCGGCGCCGATCGCCTGCAGCGTCTGCGCGGTGTCTTTGAGAGACTCGCCCTTCGAGACCGAAGAACCCTTCGCGCTGAAGTTGATCACGTCGGCGCTGAGGCGCTTGGCCGCGGCCTCGAAGCTGATGCGAGTGCGAGTGCTGTCTTCGTAGAAGAGGTTGACGACCGTCTTGCCGCGCAGCGTCGGGAGCTTCTTCACCTCACGCTGCTGGGTGGCGGCCATGTCTTCTGCGGTGTCGAGGATCAACATCGCGTCGTCTTTCGCGAGTGTGCGGGTGTCGAGCAGATGCCTCATGCGTCTGCCTCCGCGCTGCCGCTGATGGTGACCTCGTCGATGCCGTCGTGTTCGAGAAGGCGTACCGAGATGCGTTCGTTCTTCGCGCTCGGCAGGTTCTTGCCGATGTAGTCGGCGCGGATCGGAAGCTCGCGGTGGCCCCGGTCGATGAGCGCGGCGAGGCGCACTGCCTTCGGGCGGCCGTGGTCGTTCAGCGCGTCGAGGGCGGCGCGCACCGTGCGACCCGAGAACAGCACGTCGTCGACGAGCACGACGGTGGCGCCGTCGATGCCAGCTGCGGGCATGTCGGTCGGCTGCGGCGCACGCGTCGGGTGGTGGGCAAGGTCGTCACGGTACATCGTGACGTCGAGCTGGCCGGTCGCCACTGCGGTGCCTTCGATGCGCTCGATCGCCTCTGCGATGCGTTTGGCGAGCACTACGCCGCGGGTCGGAATGCCCACGAGAACCAAGTTGTCAGCGCCTTTGTTTGCTTCGATGATCTCGTGCGAAATGCGGGTGAGCGCGCGTGAAATTTCGGCGCCTTCGAGCACTGTTCTCGCTGTCATATCACCGCTCCCTTCTGCGCCTCACTGGACGCTGTTAAAGAAAAGCCGTATCCGTTCAATCCTAGCGCATGGAATCAGTAGCGTCATCGCACTCTATAGCCGCGCGCAGCATCGGCGCACGCGAAGGTAGAAAAGCTGGAAGACCGATAAACTAATTGGGTTCACCATCAGGCACCAAGGCCGGGCCGCGCTCTGAATGAGTTCGCTGTCTCGCCGATCACTCGGTGCCGCCCATATTGACCCCGGAGGCCAGGCATGAGCGCGATCCCAGACAAACCCCAACTCGAAGGCCTCGAAGAGAAGTGGGGTGCCGTATGGGAGCAGCAGGGAACCTATCGCTTTGATCGCGACGGCGCCGATCGCGACGGCGTCTACAGCATCGACACGCCTCCCCCGACCGCTTCGGGGTCATTGCACGTAGGCCACGTCTTCAGCTACACCCACACCGACACCGTCGCACGCTTTCAGCGCATGCGCGGCAAGCGTGTTTTCTACCCGATGGGTTGGGACGACAACGGCCTGCCGACCGAGCGTCGCGTGCAGAACTACTACGGCGTGCGCTGCGATCCCTCGCTCCCCTATGTCGAGGGCTTCGTACCCCCGCACGAGGGTGGCGACGGCAAGAGCATCAAGGCCGCCGATCAGCAGCCGATCTCGCGCCGCAACTTCATCGAGCTCTGCGAGCGCCTGACCGTCGAAGACGAGAAGCAGTTCGAAGACCTCTGGCGCACGCTCGGCCTCTCGGTCGATTGGGCGCAGAGCTACCGCACGATCGGCGCCGAGTCGCTGCGTGCCTCGCAGCTCGCGTTCATTCGCAACGTCGAGCGCGGCGAGGCCTACCAGGCCCAGGCGCCCACGCTGTGGGACGTCACCTTCCGCACCGCGGTCGCTCAGGCAGAGCTCGAAGATCGTGAGCAGCCGAGCGCCTACCACGCCCTCGCGTTTCACCGCACTGACGGCCAGGGCGATATCGTCATCGACACTACGCGCCCTGAGCTGCTCGCGGCGTGCGTCGCCCTCGTCGCTCATCCCGACGACGAGCGCTACCAGCCCCTCTTCGGCACCACGGTGCGCACCCCGGTCTTCGGCGTCGAGGTGCCCGTGCTCGCGCACCACCTCGCGCAGCAAGACAAGGGCACCGGCATCGCGATGATCTGCACCTTCGGCGACGTCACCGACGTCGTCTGGTGGCGTGAGCTCGACCTGCCCAACCGCGCCATTCTCGGCTTCGATGGCCGCGTCATCAGCGAGGCGCCCGAGGCGATCACTAGCGAGGCAGGCCTCGAGGCGTTTGCGCAGATCGCGGGCAAGACCGTCTTCAGCGCGAAGCAGACCATGGTCGAGCTGCTGCAGGCCTCAGGCGAGCTGCAAGGCGAGATTCGCAAGATCAACCACCCCGTCAAGTTCTTCGAGAAAGGCGACAAGCCGCTCGAGATCGTGTCGACCCGCCAGTGGTACATCAAGAACGGCGCCCGCGACGAGCAGTTGCGCGAGCGGCTGCTCGCGCACGGTAAAGAGCTCGAGTGGCACCCCGACTTCATGCGCGTGCGCTACGAGAACTGGGTCGAGGGGCTCTCGGGCGACTGGCTCATCTCGCGCCAGCGCTTCTTCGGCGTGCCGATCCCGGTCTGGTACCCGCTCGACGCAGACGGCAACCCGATCTTCGACCAGCCCCTGCTTCCCGATGCCTCGCACCTTCCCGTTGACCCCTCGAGTGATGTGCCAGCTGGCTTCACCGAGGAGCAGCGCGGCGTGGCCGGCGGCTTCCAGGGCGAGGTCGACGTCATGGATACCTGGGCGACCTCGTCGCTCACCCCGCAGCTCGCGGGCGGCTGGGAGCGCGACCCGGAACTCTACGATCTGGTGTTCCCCTTCGACCTGCGCCCGCAGGGCCAAGACATCATTCGCACCTGGCTGTTCTCGACGCTGCTGCGCAGCGAGCTCGAGTCGGGCAAGCTGCCGTGGCGTCACGCGGGCATCTCAGGCTGGATTCTCGACCCCGACCGCAAGAAGATGTCGAAGTCGAAGGGCAACGTCGTAACCCCGTCTGGCATGCTTGAGCAGCACGGCTCCGACGCGGTGCGCTACTGGGCCTCCTCGGCAAAGCTCGGCACCGACGCCTCATTCGACCCGCAGAACCCCACGCAGATCAAGATCGGTCGCCGCCTCGCGATCAAGCTCTTGAACGCGGCAAAGTTCACGCTCTCGTTCGACGACTCGGCTGCGGGCAGCGTCACCGAGGCGCTCGACCGGTCGATGCTCGCGAACCTCGCGCAGGTCGTAGAGAACGCCACCCGCGCGTTCGAGAACTACGACCACGCACGCGCGCTCGAGCTCACCGAGTCGTTCTTCTGGACCTTCTGCGACGACTACCTCGAGCTCGTGAAGGAGCGCGCCCACGGTGGCGAGGGCCAGGCACAGGCCTCGGCGGTTACCGCGCTTCGCGCAGCGCTCTCGGCATTCGCCCGCCTGTTTGCTCCGTTCCTGCCCTACGCCACCGAAGAGGTATGGTCATGGTTCGAAGCTGGATCGGTGCATATCGCTGCATGGCCCGAACCGGCTGAGGCGCGCGCCCTCGCTGGCGACGACGCAGACCCTGAGCTACTTGGCCTCGTTGGCCGCGCGCTCATCGGCGTGCGCGGCGCGAAGACCGCAGCGAAAGCTTCGCAGAAGACTCCGGTCGAACTCGCTGTCGTGCACGCACCCGCGGCTGAGGCCGAGCGTCTTCGGCTTGCGGCCGACGACCTTGCAGGCGTCGGACGCATTGCCGAGCTGCGCATCGAGGCAGCCGACGTTGAGTCGGTCACCGTCGGCGAGATTCGACTCGCCCCGACCGAGGCCGCAGGCTAGGAACACTAATGCAGCTGGGGGCACGCTGGCGGGTGGGTGATCCACCTCACCGAAGCGTGCCCCCGACCCTGCATGACTCGATCGCACTCCAAGAGGCTCAGCACCCCGGTGCGGCATCCTGGACGCTCACCTGGCTCGAGGGTCGTCCGCGGTGCGCACTCGACGATCTGGTGATCGTGACGCTCGACGCCGAAGGTCGACCTGCCTTGATTTCTACGAGCAGCGAGCATTCGATTCCGGGTACTGACCCGGATGATGATGATGACGACGACGATTGGTTAAGCTGACCGTGAACACCCGGAGGACCGAAATGTCTCATCGTAAGAAGACTCTCGTGAAGTCAGTACTCGGAACCGCGATTTCCGCCGCACTCGTTCTCGGTGTTGCTGCGTGCGCACCCGAGCCTGGCGAAGCCGCCGGCAGTATCGACAAAGAGACGCAGACCACCAGCCCAGAGACAGAGTGGGGCGGGCAGGATCAGCCTGAGGAAGAGCTTCAGACCACGCTTCCCGAGAGCTTCCCCACCGATGTCTTCGTGTTGCCCGAGGGCATCACGATTTACAACGCAGGCGAACGCGGCACCGGTCAGTGGTTCTTGGTGTTGCGCGCGGCTGATGCTGCGGCAGCCACCGCTCTCTGGGATTCGATTGTTTCGGCAAACGGCTTTACCGTCTCAGATGAGGTCGAGACCACGGAGGGCGGTGTCTCAGCGACGCTGAACAGCGTGACGCTCACTGTTCAGGCGCTCACGATTCCGCAAAAGGATGGCAGCGTGCTGGTGAACTACGACCTCTCACGCATGATGTAGCGAGGCCGCAGCGCTTCTAAAAGACGCGCGCTATGCGCTGCGTTCTGCGCTGCTCGCCGCGCTCAACACGCGAGGTGCCGCCTCGCCGAGCACCGCTTCACGAGTCACAATGACCTTCGTGATCTCGCTGTTCGAAGGCACGTCGAACATCACCGGCCCGAGCACCTCCTCGAGGATAGCGCGAAGGCCTCGCGCTCCGGTCTTGCGTTCAACGGCGAGCTGCGCGATCGCCTCAAGCGATGCGAGCTCGAACTCAAGCCCCACGCCGTCTAGCTCGAACATGCGCTGGTATTGCTTGACGAGCGCGTTCTTCGGTTCGGTGAGAATGCGCACGAGCGCGTCGATATCGAGCGGTTCAACCGTGGCTACCACTGGCAATCGACCGATGAACTCTGGAATCAGACCAAACTTGTGCAGGTCTTCTGGCTGCACCTTCGAGAGCAGCTCTGCCTCGTTGCGCTTGCTCGTGACCGGGGCGCCAAAGCCGATGCCGCCCTTGCCGAGGCGCGACGCGATGATCTCTTCAAGCCCTGCAAATGCGCCAGCGACGATGAAGAGCACGTTTGTGGTGTCGAGCTGAATGAACTCTTGGTTGGGGTGTTTGCGACCGCCCTGCGGCGGGATCGAGGCGACGGTGCCCTCGAGAATCTTCAGCAGGGCCTGCTGCACGCCCTCACCCGAAACGTCACGTGTGATCGAGGGGTTCTCAGCCTTGCGGGTGATCTTGTCAACCTCGTCGATGTAGATGATGCCCATCTCGGCACGCGCGACGTCGTAGTCGGCGGCCTGCAAAAGTTTGAGCAGAATGTTCTCGACATCTTCGCCGACATACCCTGCTTCGGTGAGCGCGGTCGCATCTGCCACGGCAAAGGGTACATTGAGCTGGCGCGCGAGCGACTGTGCAAGATAGGTCTTGCCACAACCAGTCGGGCCAAGCATGAGGATGTTCGACTTCGCGATCTCGACCTGCTCGGCGATGGCCTCGGCACTCGTCAGCGATTTCGTGGCGCGCACGCGCTTGTAGTGGTTGTAGACGGCGACCGCGAGCGACTGCTTTGCTTGGTCTTGGCCGATGACGTACTGATCGAGAAAATCTGCGATCTCGCGCGGCTTATGCAGCGCGAACTCGTTCTGCTCGGTGGCCGAGTGCTCAGCGAGACGCTCTTCAATGATCTCGTTGCACAGCCCGACGCACTCGTCGCAGATATAGATCTGCGGGCCGGCGATCAGCTGCTGCACCTGCTTCTGGGATTTCCCGCAGAACGAACACTTGAGCAACTCACTGCTCTCGATCTTCGCCATATGCGCCTCCCCCAGATTTGAAAGTAATTTGCGGTTGCCCCGAGCCTAACTGGCACCACTGACATTCGGCTTTTCGGCACGCCGCCCCAATGGAACGGCGTGCCGAAGCCGTGTTCAGTTTACTGCCCGAGAACCGGCTGTGGGTTCTTTCGGCTCGTCAGCACCTGATCGATCAGGCCGTACTCGAGCGCCTCGTTTGCGTCGAGAATCTTGTCGCGATCGATGTCGCGGTTGACCTGCTCGACAGTGCGCTTCGAGTGCTTCGACAGCGTGGTCTCGAGCCACTCGCGCATGCGCATGATCTCGCGTGCCTGAATCTCGATGTCGCTGGCCTGCCCGTGCCCGCCCTGACCGGTCGAGGGCTGGTGGATCAGCACCCGAGCGTTCGGCAGCGCGAGGCGCTTGCCCGGGGTGCCGCCGGCCAGCAGCACTGCCGCAGCAGATGCCGCCTGCCCGAGGCAGACAGTCTGAATGTGCGGCTTGATGTACTGCATGGTGTCGTAGATCGCGGTCATCGCGGTGAACGAGCCGCCCGGCGAGTTGATGTACATGATGATGTCGCGCTCGGTGTCTTTGCTTTCGAGCACGA
The DNA here is from genome assembly GCA_002336855.1 of Leucobacter sp. UBA1945. GTDB lineage: Bacteria > Actinomycetota > Actinomycetes > Actinomycetales > Microbacteriaceae > Leucobacter. The sequence continues at coordinate 13,132 of DDEV01000032.1, forward strand.
GCAGCTGCGCCATGATGTCATCTGCCGAGGTGTCGTCGACCTGCACCCCGAGAAAGATGATGCGATCTTCGAACAGCTTCGCGTAGGGGTCAGTGAACCTCGTACCGTAGGTAGTGCGCTCTTCGAACTGCGGCAGCACGTACCTGGAGTTCGGCATCATCAGGGGCGAAACGCCGGCCTGTGGCTGAGTGTTATGCATCAATGTCTCCTGTATGCCTTCGTGCTACTTCTTGGTGCCGCCGCCACCGACGACGTCGCTCGCTGAGTCGCGAATGAAGTCGACGAAACCGTACTCGAGCGCCTCTTCGGCACTGAACCAGCGGTCGCGATCACCATCTGCGTTGATCTGCTCGACAGTCTTACCTGTCTGCGCGGCGGTGATCTCAGCGAGGCGGTTCTTCATCGAGGTGATGAGCTGCGCCTGCGTCTGAATGTCGCTCGCGGTGCCGCCGAAGCCACCGTGCGGCTGGTGCAGCAACACGCGCGCGTTCGGGGTGATGTAACGCTTGCCCTTGGTGCCAGCGGTGAGCAAGAACTGCCCCATCGATGCCGCCATGCCGATACCAACCGTCACGATGTCGTTCGGCACGAAGCTCATCGTGTCGTAGATCGCCATGCCCGCGGTGATCGAACCGCCGGGCGAGTTGATGTACAGGTAGATATCTGCCTCAGGGTCTTCTGCCGCCAGCAGCAGAATCTTGGCGCAGATCTCGTTCGCGTTCTCGTCTCGCACCTCTGATCCAAGCCAGATGATGCGATCTTTCAGCAGTCGCTCGAACACACTGTTCGGCGCCATCGGTTCAGCCATAGCTGCACTCCTTCAATTCGTGCCTGTTACGAGGCTACCGACAGAATCGCAAGTAATCGGCGCTGTTCGCCCACGGCGTTTCTCGTGCGCCGAGCACGGCGAAAAGTTCGCAGAAAGCAAAGGATCCCCCGCACTCTGAAATTCTCAGAGCACGAGGGATCCTCGTGTGAATGAAGCGGGAGTTACTCGCCTGCTTCTTCAGCAGCCTTCTTTGCGGCGCGGGTTGCAGCTGCCTTCTTGGCAGCGGCCGAACGAGCGGCCTTCTTTGCCTCAGCGTCGTCTGCCGAGTCGCTCTCAGCAGCAGCCTTCTTCTTCGCGGGAGCCTTCTTCGGCTTCGCCTCGGCCTCTGCAGCCTCGACGATCTCTTCAGCCTCGCCGACGACCTCTGCGACCTCTTCATCGTCAACAGCGGTGAACTCGCTGAGATCGACAGCCTTGCCGTTCTTGTCAACGACCTTGGCCTTCGAGAGCGCAACTGCGAGGGCCTTGTTGCGGGTGACCTCGCCGAGGATCATGCCCATCTGGTTGCCCTGGCTGATCGCCTGAATAAACTGGCTCGGATCCATGCCGTACTGCTGGGCCGACTGGAAGATGTACTGCGACAGCTCGTTCTGCGTCGGGGTGATCTGCTCGGCATCGACGATCGCATCGAGCAGCAGCTGCAGCGCGAGCTGCTTCTCGGTCGACTCGCGAACCTCTGCGCGGTGCTCGTCGTCCTCGAGACGACCCTCACCCTCGAGGTGACGGTGCACCTCTTCTTCGACGAGCTCTTCGCTGACCGGAATGCCGGCCTTCTCGATGAGGGTCTCGGTGAAGATGTCGCGTGCCTGGCGACCCTGAGCGAACACGGCGGCCTGAGCGACCTGCTCGGCAAGGCTCTCGCGCAGCTCTGCAATGGTGTCGAACTCGCTTGCGAGCTGAGCGAAATCATCGTCTGCAGCTGCGAGCTCGCGCTCCTTGACAGCGGTGATCGAAACCTCGACCTCGGCATCCTGGCCCTCGTAGTCGCCGCCGAGCAGCTGCGAGGTGAAGGTGGTGCTCTCACCAGCGGTGAGGGTCTCGACTGCCTCGTCGAGGCCGACGAGCATGTTGCCCGCGCCGACCTCGTACGACACGCCGCTCGCCTGATCGACGTCGTTGCCGTCGATGCGCGCAACGAGGTCGAGCTCGACAAAGTCGCCGTTCTTCGCGGGGCGATCAACGGTGACGAGGTTGCCGAAGCGCTCGCGCAGCTTGGTCAGCTCGGTCTCAACTGCGTCGTCGCCGACCTCAGCGTTGTCGACCTCGATCTTGAGGCCGTCGTACTTGGGCAGCTTGAACTCGGGGCGAGCCTCGACCTCGAACACGAGCGTCATTTCGCTCTTCGCGTCCTTCAGGTCGAGCCACTTCTCGACGTCAGCGGTCGGGCGACCCATGGGCTGGGTATCGGTCTCTGCGAGTGCAGCCTGGAAGAACGAATCGAGCGAGTCGTTGACAGCCTGCTCGATAACTGCCTGACGGCCAACGCGCTGATCGATGATCGGTGCCGGTACGTGACCCTTGCGGAAGCCGGGGATCGACACCTGCTCCGAGATGGTCTTGTAAGCCTGCTTCAGGAAGGGCTCGAGATCGGCGATGGTGATGTCGACCGAGAGCTTGACCCGGGTGGGGCTCAGCTTCTCTACGTTTGTCTTCGGCAATTTGGCCTCTCAAATATCTCGGTTGTCAGTCGTGTATCGGTATCGCGGGCCTATGGCCCGTGTCGGGGTAACAGGATTCGAACCTGCGACCTCCCGCTCCCAAAGCGGGCGCTCTAGCCAAGCTGAGCTATACCCCGGAAAGAAGACAACCCTGCAAGTGTAGCGGAACATTGGAGCCGACGATGCGCATCTTGCAACTATCGCCGGCTCCAACGTGATTCTTGCCGCTAGTGAGACACGATTTCTTCGCCAGTGTGCTCGTCGCCGCGCACATCTTCCGAGATCGCGCCCGCTGTTCGCTTTCGCTTCAGATTGCGCGCCACGAAGGGCCAACCGATGACGAGCGCACCCGTTGCGATCAGGCTCGTCCAGACCTGCGTACGCCCTGATTCGGTCATCAACATCACGATCAGCACCGCGAGGATCGCAGCAATGAGCAGAATGTTGAGCCAGGGGTGCAACCACATCTTGAGCTTGAGGCCGGCAGCTTCTTCGGGGGTCATCTTCTGGCGCATGCGCATCTGCGTCAGCGCAATGAAGATGTAGACGAACAGTGCGACGAGGCCCGCCGAGTTCATGATGAACTCGAAGATGCCTGATCCTGGTGCCGCAAAATTCATGATCGTCGCAATGACGCCACCGACGGTCGATGCCAGCAGAGCCGCAACCGGAACGCCTCGCTTCGACTTCTTGGCCATGATCTTGGGCGCGAAGCCCTGCGTGGCAAGCGCGCTGAACATGCGAGAAGCCGAGTAGAGGCCCGAGTTCAGCACGGAGATCACGGCGGTGAAGATGATCAGCTGCATGATGACGGCGGCACCAGGCAGGCCGAACTTCGCGAACACGAGCGTGAACGGTGCGTTCGTGACGTCGGTCGGAGCTGGGAGCTCGTTCCAGGGAATGACGGTCACGATCACGAAGACGGCGCCGACGAAGAAGAGCAGGATGCGCCAGATCACGGTGCTCGTCGCCTGTCGAATGCCCTTTGCAGGGTTCTCTGATTCTGCCGCCGCCATGACCGCGATCTCAGTGCCGAAGTACGAGAAGATCACGAGTGCCACGCCGGTCAGCGCAATGCCGACGCCATTGGGGGCGAAACCGCCGTGCTCCCAGAGGTTCGGCACGGAGAAGCTCGCACCGGGCCAGAAACCGAAAGCGAACAGCACGCCTGCGCCGAGGAACACCACGATCGCGAGCACCTTGATGCTGGCCAGCCAGAACTCCACCTCGCCGAACGTGCGCACCGAGATGAGGTTCGTGCCGACGAAGATCGCAAGCAGCAACAGCGACCAGGCCCAAGAGGGCAGGAACGGAAGCCAGGCCTGCAGCGTTTCGCCGCCCAGCACCGCTTCGTACGCGAGCACGCCAACCCAGAAGTACCAGTAGAGCCAGCCAACGAGGTAGGCGGCCCAATCGCCGAGGCCCACCCGGGCGTACTCCATGAACGAACCGATTGCCGGGCGCGCCGCGGCCATCTCGCCAAGCATGCGCATAGCGAGAAAGACGAGCAAACCGCCGATGAGGTACGAGATGATCGCGGCCGGTCCGACCGAACGAATCACGTTGCCCGAGCCGACGAAGAGGCTCGCGCCGATGATGCCGCCGAGCGTAATCATTGTCACGTGGCGGGGTCGAAGCAGCTTCTGCTTCTCGCCTGAAATCTGCGCGGCAGAAGTCTCGGGCGAGACTGGCGCGTCGAACGGCGATTCTTTTTCTGCGGTCACGGGGGTCCCTCTGAAAGTACGAAATGCCACGCGCCCCTGACGGTTCGCTCATGGCGGAACTCACAGAATATATCCTGGGTTTTCCCGGTCACACAAATGACTTAACTGTTATACAGACCCGGATCTCTCGGCGCTTCGGAGAGCCGAGAGGAATGGACCGGGAGGGGTTGACGGGAATCGACGCAGATGCGGGCTTCGCCCGGCATCTGCAGTGCTCGCGGCGCCTCCGGCTCCGCTTACACCACGGGCAGTTCGAACGCGATGCGTTCTCTCGCTGCCCGCGCCCTTTGCAGGGTTCGATTCCCATCAACCCCGCAACTGCCAAACGCCCCACCGATGGCGGGGCGTTTCTCAGTTCGGAGGGGCTGACGGGAATCGAACCCGCGTAATCTGTTTGGAAGACAGAGGCTCTACCATTGAGCTACAGCCCCGTGACGGGCAAGAGTCTTGCCTCATTCACGAAAACCCTCACAAAGTGAGGGTTCCGCTCCCCCGGCTGGGCTCGAACCAGCGACATCCTGATTAACAGTCAAGCGCTCTGCCAACTGAGCTACAGGGGATCATTGCCTACTAGGCAACGACGACAAGCTTACCAAGCTTCAGAAAGCCCACGCAAATCGGACGCGCCGCGTGTCGGCAAAGTGGGTTCTTGTGACCTTGAGAAGCCTCGGGGCTATTCCTCGGCGACCTCGTCGTAGGCGGTGGCCCGCAGCGCTGTGGCAAGGCGCTGCACGTAGGTGTGATCAGCCTGACGAAAGATCTCGTTGATGTCTCCGGCACCTACGAGACTGCCCTGCTGCAACACGAGCACGTCGTGCACGAGCGCCTCGAGCATACCGATATCGTGGCTCACCAGAATCATGCTCGCGCCAGTGCGTTCCCGAAACCATTTGAGCAGTTCGACGATGCGCGGCCGGTTGTTTGCGTCGACCCCGAGGGTCGGCTCGTCGGCGATGAGCAGGGAGGGCGCGAGCATCAGCGAGCGCATGACCGCGATCCTCTGCCGCTGACCCTTAGAAAGCTCGTACGGATACTCCTTGAGCTTCGTGAGCGGCAGCGAAACGATATCCATCATCTCTGCGATCTGGCTGCCGAGCTGCTCTCGGTCGAAGTGTTTGGTGCGTTCGCTGATCGGCTGCAGCAGAATGTCGCCGACGTTCAGCTCGGGGGTCAGCGTCGCCCCGGCGTCTTGCGCGAGAAACCCGACGTGTGCGGTGAGCCGAGTCGTGGCGCGGCGCCCCAACTTTCGCATCGGCGTGCCGAGCACTTGCGCATCGCCGCCACTCACGCGAATGCGCGCATGCTTTTCACCCGCCTCGTTAGCCCGGCCTGCCAAGAATCTCGCGATGGTCGACTTGCCCGAACCGCTCTCGCCGAGCATCGCGAGCACGTTGCCCCGGCCCAGTTCGAAGCTCAGCCCGTCGACGGCGTTGAACGCCTTTGCGCCGCCGTGCGCGGGGTACATGAGTGACAGGTCAGACACCGAAACTGCGGGGTCAGCGTCTCTGACGGGCTCGATCATGCAGGGATCCTCCTGGGGTACCGGGTGTTCCCAGCGTAGCGAGGGTCGCCCCTAATCTGCGCGCAGACTTCGGCGTGCCGATTCAAGCGCCGCGAGTTGCTCTTGAATTCGCCGTGATCCGGGGTCGCCGGGGTCTCCGATGCGCTGCATTCGGGCGACGAGTTCTGACTTGAGCGAGAGCAGGTCACGGTCGAGCAGCGAGGTAACGACTCCGCGCGAATAGGCAGCGAGCAACTCGGGTCGGTTCTGCGGAATCGGGGCGAGCGCCAACTCGCGAATCAGCTCGCGGTACGGCTCAGGCGCCTCGGCGAGCACTCGCTCGAACCAACCGGGCTCGGCCATGGTCGCGAGCGCCGCACCGATCGCGTCGCGCACTACCCTGAGCGCGGGGTCTGCAACCTCAGCGGTGACTGCCTGCGCCATGAGGTCAGCCCCCACCGCATCCGAGTGCTGCAGCATCGCCATCAGCGCATCGCGTTCGAGGCGCACCCCAGGCGTCGGCGGCAATGATGCGAGCGTCGCGCGGGGCCGCGCGGGTTCGTCGGTGAGTTGCTGCGTTTCATACGAGGATCCGCCCCGCGAATCTGGTTCTGGCCTTCGGCGCGAGCTGCCGCCCGATGCGCGCACGGCGCGCTGCACCTCGCCCAGTTCCATGCCGAGCATGCGCGCCAACTCACGCGTGTACCCAGGCTGCAACGCGCGATCCTTGAGCTCGGCAATAATCGGCGCCGAAGCGCGGAGCGCCGAAACCCTTCCCTCGACCGAGTTCAGATTGAACCGAGAAATTGCCTGGCGCAGCGCGAACTCGAACAGGGGCACGCGGCTCGTGAACAGCTCGCGCACCGCCTCGTCGCCGCGATGCAGCCGCAGGTCGGCAGGGTCGAGACCGTCGGGCGCGACCGCAACATAGGTCTGCGCGCTGAAGAGCTTCTCGTCGCTGAAGGCCCGAAGCGCGGCCTTCTGGCCAGCCTCATCGGGGTCGAAAGTGAAGATCACTTCGGCCGCCGCGTCGTCTCCCATGACGCGGCGCAGCACCGAAATATGGTCCTTGCCAAAGGCGGTGCCACACGTGGCGACCGCGGCCTCTTCGCCCACGAGATGACAGGCCATCACGTCGGTGTAGCCCTCGACCACGACGACCCGCTTGCCTTTCGAGATCGCGCGCTTTGCAAGGTCAAGCCCGTAGAGCACTCGAGACTTGTGATAAATCGGCGTTTCTGGGGTGTTGAGGTACTTCGGGCCGTTGTCTTCTTCGTAGAGCTTTCGGGCACCGAAGCCGACGGTTTGACCACTGGTGTCACGAATGGGCCAGACGATGCGTCCGCGAAAGCGGTCGTACACGCCCCGCTGGCCTTCGCTCGCGAGCCCCGACTGCGCCAGCTCTTTCTGCGTGTACCCCTGAGCCGAGAGGTGCTTGGTCAACCCGTCCCAGCCGCGCGGCGCGTAGCCGACACCGAAGCGGGCGCAGGCGGCCTCGTCGAAGCCGCGCTGCTGCAGAAACTCTCGCGCGGCGGCAGCCTCCTCGCTTCGCAGCTGTTCGGTGTAGTAGACACTCGCGGCCTCGTGAGCGGCGAACAGGCGCGCACGGTTCGGGCCGTCTTCGCGGCGTTCGGTGCCCTCTTCGTAGCTGAGCACGTAGTGCAGGCGGGCAGCGAGCCGTTCGACCGCCTCGGTGAAGGTGAGGTGATCCATGCGCTGCAAGAAGCTGATGGCATCGCCTGATTCGCCGCAGCCGAAGCAGTGGTAGTACCCGAGACTCGGCCGCACGTGAAAGCTGGGACTGCGCTCGTCGTGAAACGGGCAGAGCCCCTTCATCGAGTCGATACCGCCGGTCTTGAGCGCAACATGTTCGCCGACCAGGTCGGCAAGGTTGGTGCGACGCTTGACCTCTTCGATGTCAGAGGATCGTATGCGGCCGGCCATAGCTGAATCCTAGACCACGGCCGCGGTGGCGACAGTGTCTCTCACGCAAGAACGCGATACTTCATTTCTCACACGAGCTGCAGCAGTGGCGGCAGCAGCTCTCGTGCAAAAACGCGATGCGTTCTTTCTCAAACGAGCTGCCGCGGTAGCGGCACCGCATCTCGTGCGAAACGCTGACGCGTTTCGCCTAAACGAGCTGCGCCGTACAGAGCCGCTCGTACCAGGCGATCGCCGACTGGTCGGTCAGCGAGGCGACCTGATCGACCACGGCGCGCCGTGCAGCCGCTTCGTCGGCCGCCGCCCTGAAATCGGCGGCGTAGGCCGGCTCGAGTTCACCGGGCCCCGCCTCCCACAGCGTATGCAGCAGCTCGATGAGCAGCCCCCGCTGGCGACGGTACACCGGCTGCCGCCGATCGCTCTGCATCACGTAGGCGGCGACAATGCCTTTCAGCACCGCGATCTCAGCGCGAATCTCTCGCGGCACAACGATCTCGGCCCCATAGCGAGCAAGCGAGCGCCCATCGGCGGCATCGATCGTCGCACGAATCGCCTCGCGCGCGAAGCGGCCGATCATGTCGCTCGTGAAGTTCTTGAGCCCTGCCTGGTGCGCCCGCGATCCGTCCCAGCGCCTCGGCCAGTTCTCGCCGGCAGACATCCGGTCGAAGCCCGCGCCGAGCTCTTCAGCGGTGAAGTCTCCCCCGGCCCAGTCGGCCACAATGCGGATCAGCGCGTCGTGCCCCGAGCGCGCGGTGAGAAACTGCGGATCGATGTGCTCCGAGACGATCGCGTCTTCGAAGTCGTGCACCGAGTAGGCGATGTCGTCAGAGAGATCCATGATCTGCGCTTCGACGCACTTGCGCCTGTCGGGTGCGCCAGCGCGCAACCACTCGAACACGGGCGCGTCGTCTTCGAAGTAGCCGAACTTCGTGCCGCCTGAGACGCTGCCGACGCTCGCCTCGGCGAGCGACCACGGATACTTGCAGCTCGCGTCGAGCGTTGCCCTAGTCAGGTTGAGCCCGACGCTCGTGCCGTCGGCACTAAAACGCTTTGGTTCGAGCCGAGTCAAGATACGCAGAGTCTGCGCGTTGCCTTCGAACCCGCCGAACCCGGCCATCCACTCGCTCAGCGCCCGCTCACCGTTGTGGCCGAATGGCGGGTGTCCGAGGTCGTGTGCCAGGCAAGCCGTGTCGACGACGTCTTGCGACACTCCGAGCGAGGCGGCGAGCTCGCGCCCGATCTGGGCAACCTCGAGCGAGTGCGTCAGCCGATTTCGGGCAAAGTCGACGCCGGCGGTCGGGCTGATGACCTGGGTCTTTGCAGAGAGCCTGCGCCAACCGCTCGAGTGCAGCACGCGGGCGCGATCCCGCGCAAAATCGCTGCGGTTGCCGCTGTGCGTTTCGGGCAGAAAACGCTCGAGATCGCGGGGCTCGTAACCGTCGTGCTCAGCCACCGTCGCCACCGAGGCCCTGGCGCTCGGCCTCAACGAGCTCGGAGTAGTCGACGCCCTCGCTCGTGCGGCTCTTCAACCAGCCATCTGGCAGCACAACGCGCTTCGGGCTGCCCGCGCGACCGCGCTGACCCTCGGCGCCCTCGCCCGGGTACGGCATCGAGCCATCCATGGTCGAGAAGATCTCGTCCATCTGCTCGAGCGATTCGACCGCCGCAAGCGAGCGGCGCAGGTCGCCGCCCACACCGTAGCCCTTGAAGTACCAAGCGACGTGCTTGCGAATGTCGCGGCAGGCGCGATCCTCTTCTCCATCGAAAAATTCGACGAGCAGCTCGGTGTGCCGGCGCATCGCCTGCATTACGAAACCGAGCGGCGGCTTTGCTATCGCCCGCTCGGCCTCGTCCCAAGAAATCTCGCCGGCCTCGGCTCGAAACGCGGCGACGAGATCACCGAACAGCCACGGGCGCCCGAGGCAACCGCGACCTACCACCACGCCGTCGCAGCCGGTCTCGCGCACCATGCGAATGGCGTCGTCTGCCGACCAGATGTCGCCGTTGCCAAGCACGGGCACGCTCGTGATGGTCTCTTTCAGCTTCGCGATGGCCGACCAGTCGGCATGCCCCGAATAGAACTCGCTCGCGGTGCGGCCGTGCAGTGCAATCGCGGCGACGCCGGCGTCTTCTGCGGCACGCGCTGCATCGAGATAGGTCAGGTGATCCTCGTCGATGCCCTTACGCATCTTCACCGTCAACGGAATGTCACCCGCAGCCTTGACCGCCTGCTCGACGATCGCGCGGAACAGATCGCTCTTCCAGGGAAGCGCCGAGCCGCCACCCTTGCGCGTGACCTTCGGAACCGGGCAGCCGAAGTTCAAATCAATGTGGTCGGCGAGGTCTTCGTCGACGAGAAAACGCACAGCCTCGCGCACGGTAACGGGGTCTACACCGTAGAGCTGAATGGATCGCGGCGTCTCGCTCTCGTGGTGCTTGATGAGGCGCATCGATGCCGGGGTGCGCTCGACGAGCGCCCGGGTCGTGATCATCTCGCTCACGTAGAGGCCGGCGCCGTACTCGCGGCACAGGCGACGAAACGCGGTATTCGTGATGCCCGCCATCGGTGCGAGCACGACGGGCACGTCGAGGGTGAGGGGGCCGATGCGCAGTCGCGAATCATTCAGAGTTGCGGTAGACATATGCGGCTATTCTCTCATAGCTGAGTCAAGGATCGCCGAGCACGTAAGAGTGCGAGAGAATTGCTGGCATGCCCCTGTACCGCGAACAAGGCGTCGTGCTGCGCACCCAGAAGCTGGGTGAGGCCGACCGCATCGTCACCCTGCTGACGCTCGGTCGCGGCATCATCAGGGTCGTGGCGAAAGGCGTGCGTCGCACCTCGTCAAAGTTCGGGGCCAGGCTCGAGCCGTTCATGGTCGCCGACCTGCAGCTCTTCGAGGGCCGCACACTCGACACCATCACGCAGGCTTCTACGCTCGGGGCCTACGGACCGCACATCAGCGAAGACTACGACCGGTATCGCGCGGGCAGCGCAATGGTCGAAACCGCCGAGCGGCTGAGCGAGGGCGGGCCCGCACCCGAACAATATCGTCTGCTTGTCGGCGCGTTGCGTACGCTTTCGCAGGCGAGGATCGCGCCCGCACTCGTGCGCGACGGCTACCTGCTGCGCGCGCTCGCCGCGGCGGGTTGGGCACCCGGCTTCGACGATTGTGTTCGATGCGGAGCGCCCGGGCCGCACGAGCACATCATGGTGCAGCTCGGTGGCGTCGTCTGCGTGAACTGCGCGGTTCCGGGCACCCCTCGGCTCGAGCCGGGCAGTGTTGTGCTGCTCGCCGCGCTGCTCGCGGGCGACTGGGAAGCCGCGACTGCCTCGAGTGAGCTCGAGCAGGGTCAGGCCGCCGGCATCGTCGCTGCCTACGCCCAGTGGCACATGGAGCGCGGACTGCGCTCGCTGCGCACGAACTAGCGGGCCTCGTGCCGCTACAGTTGGGTCTGTGAGCATGCGCCGAGCCCCTTCTGAGCTGGTGCCGGTCGATTGGACCGGCGAGCACCCGCCCGCCTTTCGCGGAGCCGTACCGAAGCACGTCGCAATCGTGATGGACGGCAATGGCAGGTGGGCGAACCAGCGCGGGCTCCCCCGCGTCGAGGGGCATCGGCAGGGCGAGCAGGCTCTGCTCGACGTGGTCGCCGGGGCTATCCAAGCCGGCGTGACCCACCTGAGCGTTTACGCGTTCTCAACCGAGAACTGGCGCCGCTCCCCCGACGAGGTGCGCTTTTTGATGGGCTTCAACCGCGAGGTGCTGCGCGGGCGCCGGGCTCAGCTCGATGCCTGGAACGTGCGCATGCGCTGGGCGGGCAGGCGGCCGCGGCTCTGGGGCTCGGTCATCAGCGAGCTGAAGGCATCTGAGCGGGCCACCGCGAACAACACCGGCCTTACACTCACCATGTGCGTCAACTATGGCGGGCGCAACGAGCTCACCGACGCGATGCGGTCGATCGCCGAGGAGGTCGCGGCGGGGCGGCTCTCGCCGAACGGCATCACCGAGCGCACCATCGCACGGCACCTCTATGTGCCCGAGCTGCCCGAGGTAGATCTCTTTCTACGTTCGAGTGGCGAACAGCGCACCAGCAATTTCATGCTCTGGCAATCGGCCTACGCCGAGATGGTGTTTCTCGACACCCTGTGGCCAGATTTCGACCGCCGCGAGCTGTGGCGGGCTATCGAGATCTACCAGGATCGCGACCGCCGTTTCGGCGGAGCGGTCGACAAGCCGAACGCAGCGCAGTAGCTCGCGCCGCCGGGTCAGCCCCCGCGCGCGCCTATCCGCCGGTCGCCGGTCGCAGCTCTAACGGAGACCCTGAGTATTCGCACAGACCGGCAAGAACATCAAGCGCCCGGCTTAGACGTGGGTTCTCAAGAAAATTACCTGATGCACCCGCGACCGAAAGCTCCTTAAAGATAGGTGCGGCTGCGTCGGCCTCTGCTTCCGAGAGGTCGCTCCATCGCTGCAATATCTCGGACTCGACAGAAATCAACTGCTCCGCAGTAGCGTCACCAACATTTTGTTCGTGAACAGCGTCCAGGTGCCGGGTCATCAGCTCCGACTGCAGTTCGCAAGACTGCTCTAATGACGACCGAGATGACCCGTTCTCAGAGCTGCTAGAGCAACCGCTCAACAGAAGCGCGGCAAAGGCGAGCGACATTGCACTCGAAATGACTCGCATGTCTGGCTCCTTGCTCTTCTTCGCTGATTTCTCAGCCTAGCGCGGCAAAGCGCATTCGCCTGAAATGCTTTTGCATATGCTGAGTGCATGGTTCGGAAGTCGCTTCGACCGCTCGCGATAGCGGGAGTCGTCTGTGCGTCGTTGCTGATTCCGCCGATCACGATCGCGAGCCCGTTTGTTGCGGTGCACTACATCAACAACTGGACGGCCATCGGATATGCGCAGGATGTGCGAAAACTACCGCTGCCTGAAGACACCGAGGTACTCGATTCTCAATGGGCCGCTCAACGGTTCGCCCCGGCTGGAAACGGGATGCAATACCGTGGTGCGATTCTGATTCGGAGTTCTCTGAGTTTGGAAGAGCTAGCGGCGCATTACGAGCAGGTCTCTGAAGACACTAGCGCTGCCATTGGCGTCAGCCCGGCAGCGCGCATCGATCGCCGCATGCTGCCGTTTGCCGACAGATTCGATCTCGCACAACCCGACCTGTATGTGGTGATCAAATATGGCACGCCGTCGCCAGGATCGTTTCTCGAACTCGACCTCCGTGGGCACTGAATCCGAAGTCGTTCTGTTCGTCGCGCAGTAGTTCGTCTCGGGGTCAGCCCCCGCGCGCCCCCCGGCGCCTACCCTGCTTCTGCTCGGCCTCGCGCCACGCCCGCTGAGCGGGCGTCTCGCCGCCCGCAGCAGACCTCGAGGCCGGAGTCCCGGCCGCGTTCTCGGTCTGCCGTCTGGCCGTGCCGCCCCGGCCGAGGTGCCAGGCGTGCGTGATCGCGAGCGCCAGCGCGTCGGCGGCA
>DDEV01000143.1 GCA_002336855.1 Leucobacter sp. UBA1945
TCGCCGCGTTCGAGGCCCCCCTCGCGCTCGGCAGCGACACGGGTGGCTCGATTCGTCAGCCCGCGGCGCTCACCGGCACCGTGGGGGCAAAGCCCACCTACGGTGGCGTGAGCCGCTATGGCGCGATCGCGCTCGCCTCGTCGCTCGATCAGATCGGGCCCGTGGCTCGTACCGTGCTCGACACGGCACTTCTGCACGATGTCATCGCCGGTCACGACCCGCACGACTCCACCTCGCTGAAGCACGACTGGGCATCGATGGCCGCTGCGGCGCGTGAGGGCTCCGCAGGCGGCTCGCTGCGGGGCCTGCGCGTTGGCGTGGTGAAGCAGCTCATGCTCGACGGCGTGCAGCCCGGAGTGAAGGCGCGCTTCGAGGAATCGCTTGCGTTGCTGGCAGCGCAGGGTGCAGAGATCGTCGAGATCGACGCACCGCACTTCGAATACGCTGTCGCCGCCTACTACCTGATTCTTCCGGCAGAGGCCTCGAGTAACCTCGCAAAGTATGACTCGGTGCGCTTCGGCCTGCGGGTGAACCCAGAGGGCGCAGGCACGGTCGAGAACGTGATGAGCGCGAGCCGCGAGGTCGGTTTTGGTGCAGAGGTGAAGCGACGCATCATTCTCGGCACTTACGCGCTCTCGGCGGGCTACTACGACGCCNNCGCTTCGACGGCGTGCGCTACGGCTTCCGCCACCCCGAAGCCAAGGACCTGCGCGACCTGTACGAGATGTCGCGCTCCGAAGGCTTCGGCGAGGAGGTGCAGCGCCGCATCGTGCTGGGCACCTATGTGCTCTCGGCGGGCTACTACGACGCCTACTACGGGAGCGCGCAGAAGGTTCGCACGCTGATCCAGCGCGATTTCGCTCAGGCATTCGCGCAGGTCGACGTGATCGCATCGCCCACCGCTCCGACGACTGCGTGGCAGCTCGGATCGCACGGTGGCGATCCGATGCAGGACTACTTGAACGACGCCACCACCATTCCGGCGAACCTCGCCGGAATCCCGGGTCTCAGCCTGCCGATCGGCACCGCAGCAGAAGACGGTCTGCCTGTCGGGCTGCAGCTGCTGGCGCCCGCATTCGAAGATGCTCGCCTCTACCGCGCGGGCGCGGCGATCGAGCAGCTCATCACCGAGCGCGACGGGGCGCCGTTCTGGGCGCAGGCCCCTTCCCTTGTCGGTGCTTCGGCAGGAAAGGCGGCGAACTAATGGCCAAGACCAAGCTGATGCCGTTCGAGCAGGCGCTCGAACTCTTCGAACCCGTTATCGGGCTCGAGGTGCACGTCGAGCTGAACACCAAGACCAAGATGTTCAGTTCTGCACCCAACGTGTTCGGCAGCGAGCCGAACACCAACCTGACGCCGGTCTGCCTGGGCCTGCCCGGGTCGCTGCCGGTCGTGAACGATCAGGCCGTGCGCTATTCGATCAGTCTGGGTCTCGCTCTCGGGTGCGAGATCGCTGAGGTCTCTGGCTTTGCACGCAAGAACTACTTCTACCCAGACATGGCAAAGAATTACCAGATCTCGCAGTATGATGATCCGATCGCGCATGACGGTTCGGTCGAGATTGAACTCGCATCGGGTCGCGTCGTGCACGTGCCGATCGAGCGCGCGCACATGGAAGAAGATGCGGGCAAGCTGAACCACGTTGGTGGCTCGACCGGCCGCATTCAGGGCGCCGAGTACTCGCTCGTCGACTACAACCGTGCGGGCGTGCCGCTCGTCGAGATTGTCACGCGCCCGATCTTCGGCGGCGAGGCAGACACCCCCGAGATCGCCGCGGCCTACGTCGCTACGATTCGCGAGATGGTCGTGGCGCTCGGCATTTCCGATGCTCGCATGGAGCGCGGCAACCTGCGTTGCGACGCCAACGTCTCGCTGCGCCCGCGCGGCAATGAGAACGCGGGAATGAGCGTGCTCGGCACGCGCACCGAGACGAAGAACGTGAACTCGTTGCGTTCGATCGAGCGCGCGGTGCGCTTCGAGATTCAGCGTCAGGCCGCGATCCTCGCAGAAGGCGGATCGATCACGCAAGAAACTCGGCACTGGCACGAGGACACGGGGGAGACCTCGCCCGGCCGCCCGAAGAGCGACGCCGACGACTACCGGTACTTCCCCGAGCCCGACCTCGCTCCGCTCACGCCCTCGCGCGAGCTCGTCGAAGAATTGCGCGCGCAGCTGCCAGAGCACCCGACGCTGCGTACGAGACGCCTGCGCTCCGAGTGGGGCTTCAGCGCGCTCGAGTTCCAGGACGTGGTGAACGCGGGTCTGACCGGCGCGATCGAAGCGACCGTGGCTGCGGGCGTTGCGCCGCAGAGCGCACGCAAGTGGTGGACGGGCGAGATCGCCCGCATCGCCAACGAGCGCGAGGCACAGCCGACCGACCTCATCACTCCCGAGCAGATCTTCTCGGTGGTCGAACTCGTTGAGGCGGGAACCCTGAATGACAAGCTCGCTCGTCAGGTGCTTCAGGGCGTCATCGACGGCGAAGGCACCGCGGCAGAGATCGTCGAGGCCCGCGGCCTCGCGATCGTCTCTGATGATGGCCCGCTGATCGAGGCGATCGATGCGGCGCTCGCGCAGCAGCCCGACGTGCTCGAGAAGATTCGCGATGGCAAGGTGCAGGCTGCCGGTGCGGTCATCGGCGCGGTCATGAAGGCGATGCGCGGCCAGGCAGATGCGGCTCGAGTGCGCGAGCTCGTGCTCGAGCGAGCTGCGCATTAGAGCCGCAGCTCTACCACTCGGCCCGGCGCCGCCTGTAGTTGAAGAACCGCCGCCCGCAAGGTTATTCCTCGCGGGCGGCGGTTCTGTCGTACGGGCAAACTGGGGCGCTCAGCCGCCGTGCCGTCCCACGCGCCAGAGCTTCGAGGGCCACCAGATGATGCGGCCGAGATCGTAAGCCAGGGCGGGCACGAGCAGCGACCGCACGATGAAGGTGTCGAGCAAGACGCCGAACGCGACGATGAACGAGATCTGCGCGAGGAAGAGAATGGGAATTACCGCGAGCGCCGCAAAGGTAGCGGCGAGCACCATACCGGCCGAGGTGATCACCCCGCCGGTGATCGTGAGGCCCCGCAGTATGCCGTCTCGCGTGCCGTGTTCGAGCGATTCCTCGCGTACACGGGTCATGAGGAAGATGTTGTAGTCGATGCCGAGGGCGACGAGAAACACGAATCCATAGAGTGGCACCGCCGGGTCGGCGCCGGGAAACTGGAATATGCCGTTAAACACGACGGCGGCGACGCCGAGCGCGGTGCCGAACGACAGCACAGTGGTCAAGATCAGCAGAATCGGCGCGAGAATCGAGCGCAATAGCAGCATCAGAATCACGAGGATCACCACGAGCACGATCGGAATGATCAGGTTGCGGTCGTGAATCGAAGCATCGTTCGTGTCGATTGCCGTAGCCGTCGTGCCGCCGACGAGCGCCCCAGTCAGTTCGCTGTGCAGCGCGGTGCGAAGCTCGCGCACAGCCCGCTCGGCCCGCTCGCTATCGGCAGCATCGGTGAGCGTCGCCTGCAGCAGCACATCACCACCAGCGACGGTGGGCTCAGGGGCAGGGGCGCCCGGCGGGCCGAACGCGGATATGCCTTCGGCGGTGACCGGCGCCGATCCGCTCACGGCGTCCGCAGACACGACGCTGACGCTATCGATGCCCGGATTGGCGAGCAGAATGTCAGCGGCCTGCTGTAGCTCGCCTTTCGCGACGATCACTGAAACGGGACTGCCAGAACCCGCGGCGAAGTGCTCGCCGAGCGCCACCTGACCGTCTCGCGCCTCGGAGGTACCGAGCACGAGATCTGACTGAGCCACACCCACCGCGTTCAGCTGGGTGACACCTGCGGCACCGACGATGAGCAGCAGTGCGGTGACGATCCAGATGGGGCGGTGCTTGGTCTTGATCCAGCGCGAAAGCTTCACCCAGATGCCGCGCGTCGCGATTCCGTGCTCTGCGGCAACCACCTCGGGTTCGTAGACCGGTCGGCGCGGCCAGAACGCCGCCCTTCCAAATGCATACAGGATTGCCGGCAGCAGCGTGAGCGCCGCAAGCATCGCGAAGACGATTCCGACGGAGGCCACGGGCCCGAGCGCGCTGTTCGACTTGAGGTCGCTGAGCAGCAGGCAGAGCAGGCCGGCGATGACGGTCCCGCCTGAGGCGAGAATCGGTTCGAACGAGCCCTTGATCGCCGCGAACGTTGCCGACCACTTGTCGGCGTGCAGGCGCAGCTGTTCCCGATAGCGAGCGACGTAGAGCAGCGAGTAGTCGGTGGCGGCGCCGATTACGAGGATGAAGAGAATGCCCTGGGTCTGCCCCGAGAGCATGATGAGCCCCCACTTTGCGAGCCACCAGTTGACGAGCAGTGCGACAGTCAGGGCGAAGAGGCTTGTCGAAAGCACCGCCACGGGCAAGAGTAGTGAGCGGTACACCACGATGAGAATCAGGAAGACGGCGAGTAGGGCGACCCCGAGCAGCAGGCCGTCGATGCCCGAGAAAGCCTTCACGAGGTCGGCAGTGAAGCCGGCGGGGCCGGTCACGTAGACGGTGACCCCCTGAGGCGCTGCGTCGCGCAGCTGCGCACCGAGATCGGCGACGGTGCTCTTCACATTCTCGGTGTCGCTGATCGGCACGAACGCCTGCGCGGCCTTCCCGTCGTCAGACGGCAAGAGCGGTGAGAGCTCGTCGCTCACCCCCGCAATCTCTTCAGGAAGTGCAGAGAGGGCGTCACCCAGCGATGACAATTCTGACTTTGTGAGCTGCTGTTCGCTGGTGAATACCACGACGGCGGGGATCGCCTCAGAGTCTCTGAAGTCGGAAAGCCGTTGCTGCACCTGGGTTGCTTCGGCCGAGGCTGGCAAATAGGCGGTCTGATCGTTCGACGACACCTCGCTCACCTTGCCAAAGTAGGGGCCGCCGATTCCGGCGCCGGCAAACCAGACCAAAATGAGCATGGCGGGCAGCAATACCCTGAGCCATTTCGGCACTCGTGGCTTCGTGGGGTTCAACTGTGTGCTCATTGACTATGCCTCACGTACGGATTCGTTCATAAGAAGTAGCTAGATAGGCTAGGAGTTAGCCTAGCATGCATCTTAGGCAAGATAATATGTGTGTATGAACGAGAGGGCGAGTGACTCGAGTCAGGGTGGCAGTCTGTACCACCTCGATTCGAGCGACCCGCTCGGCGAGCTGATCGATCGATCGCAAGTGAGCCCACAAGACATTGCTGAGATCAATCGCATCATGGCGGCGATGGCGGCGCTGCGCCAAGCCGAGGAGAAGCTCTCAGAGGCGTCACTGCGCTACATGAAGCTCAATCGCACGGACATGCGCGCCCTGCACTTCTTGATCGTCGCCGAGAACCGCAAGCAGATTGTCACCCCCAGCGCGATTGCAGAGCACCTCGGTATCTCGACAGCGTCGACCACGAAGCTGCTTGACCGCCTCGAACGCGGCGACCACATTTTGCGGCACACTCACCCTACGGATCGAAGGGCCCTGCACATCACCGTGCAGCCCGAGACCCGGGCTGCGGCGATGCGCACGGTCGGCAAACAGCACGCGAAGCGATTCATCGCGAGTATCGACCTGAGCTCAGAAGAGCGCGCCGTCGTCGCGCGCTTTCTCGAGAATATGGCGAGCCAGCTCGAGGTGAAAGAAGGGGAGTGGGGCGCCTAAGCGTTGCGCTCGTACTGGCGGGCCTGATCCTTGACACCGCTGAAACGGAACGGTGCCGAGGTGACGCGAGGAGTCTCGTAGTCGTCAGCACTCGGGCGCTCAGCCTGATGCAGCTCACGATAGGCCGCGATGTCGAGCGGCTCACGTGCCTCGAGCGTGGCATAGAAGCTTGATGCAGCTTCGGCGTCGAAATAGCCTGGCTGCACGATGCCCGTGAGAAACTCGCTCACGCTGCCCGAACCATAGCTGAAGAGGCCGATGCGCTTGCCCTCGAGCTCAGCGTCGTGGTGCAGCAGGGCGGCGAGGCCCGCGAACACTGATGCCGTGTACGAGTTGCCGAGGCGGCGGTTGTAGAGCGTGCCTGTCGCGAGCCCGGTGTCGCGTGCCGCATCGTCTGAATCGTTGGAGCCGTCGACCGCCACTTCGCCGGGCAGCTCGAGGCCCAGATCGACGCCCGTGAGCGCAGCGAGGTGTGCCTGAGCCTTCTTCGCCATCTTCGTGAACGGCTGGTGGTAGATGATGCGGTCGATCTGGTCGATGCCCGGGCCGCCCTGAGCCTGCAGGTCTGCCCACGCGCCGCTGAGCGCGTCGAGGTAGGCCGACATCGAGAGTTTGCCGTCGACGACCGCGGTGGTCGAGTCGTTAGGGCGCCAGAAATCATCGACATCGTCGGTGAAGAGGCCAGCTGCAGCCTCGATCTCGAGCAGTGCGGGGTTTGCCGAGACGAGCATAGCGACGGCTCCCGCACCCTGCGTGGGCTCGCCGGGGCTGTCGAGCTGGTAGCGGGCGATGTCGCTCGAGATGATGAGGACGCGCTCGTTCGGGTTGCGTGCCACGATGCCAAGCGCTGCCTGCAGTGCGGCGGTGCCGCCGTAGCAGGCCTGCTTCAGCTCGACGACGCGTACCTGGCTCGGCAGGCCGAGCAGACGCTGCACGGGCACGCCGGCGGCCTTCGACTGGTCGACGCCCGATTCGGTCGCGAACATGACCGTACGAATGCCTTCGGTGCCGTTTCGTTCGATCAGGGGCAGCGCCGCGGCGGCGCCCATCGTCACGATGTCTTCGTCTGGGGCTGGGAAGCTGAACTGGTCCTGGCCGAGGCCGAGGCGGTACTTCGCCGGCTCGGTGCCGTTCGAGTGCGCGAGATCGGCGAGGTCGACCACGTGATGGGTCGTCGTGATCTCCAGATCGTGAATTCCGATCGGGGTGGCAGCAGTCGAAGCACTCATGCGCTCGGCTTCTCCTTTCGCTCCATAAGTATGTGTGTGGCCATCAGTTCGCCGGGATTCGTTTGCGCAGCGAGCAGCGAGAGCTCCCCACACAACACCGTGGCGGCCATCAGTGCGGCCAGGCGACGGGAATTCTCACCAGGCTCGCGATCCTCGCGACATCCCAGCTTCTCGAGCGCGTCGTTGACGTGCGCGAGGTGTTTCCCATTACCAACAGTACCAACGATGAGGTGAGGAAGTGTGCAAGAGAAGTAGAGACCTTCCTCTCGCTCCTCGGCGTAGGTGATGCCCTGGGAGCCCTCGACGATGTTCGCGGCGTCTTGCCCGGTCGAAAGATAGAAGGCGAGCAGCATGTTCGCATAGTGCGCGTTGGCCGAGCGCAGAGCGCCGGCGATGGTGCTGCCGACCAGATTCTTGCGCACCACCAAGTCGGTGATCTGGCGTGCCGTCGACCGAAGCCGTCGCTCAACGACCTCATGTGGAATCAGGATCTCGGCCACCACGTTGCGGCCGCGACCGAGAATGCCGTTGACCGCCGTCGCCTTCTTGTCGGAGCAGAAGTTGCCAGAGATCGAGCCGTACTCGAGGCCGATGTTCCACGACAGAATTCGTTGCATGAGCGCGTCTGACGCGTTCGTCACCATGTTGTGGCCAGAAGCGTCTCCGGTCTTGTATGCGAAGCGCACGAAGAGCAGGTTGCCGACGATCTCGGGGTGCGCCTCGATGAGACGGGCGTGGCGGCTGCCCGCAGCGACCACCTCGGCGAGTTCATCGAAGCGCTGCTGCACGACGCTCGCCCCGTGCTCTGCCACGACCGCGCTGGGAGTGACGAAGAGCACTGATCGGCTCATGCGCTCGTCAACGATCACGGTGCGAATGCCGCCCTCGATCTCGCGCGAGATCGAGGCGCCGCGGCCCACCGAGGGCCAGAGCGGGGTCTCGTAGGTTGCGAGAGGCACCGAGATCTCGGCGTGAGGAGCGTTTGGCGCGACAGCGTCACCGCTCACTCGAAGCGGGCCGACCCAGCGGGTAGGTACCTCGGTGGCGAAGGTTTCTGCGGTGGCGTTCACAGCTACTGGCTCCTGAGTTCGGTGTGGTCTGCGGGATGGGCGGCGTCGTGACGAGCCGCGTCTATCTGTGTAGCGTTGGATCGCCTGGCCAGCGACGGCGTGTCGATGCCCCGCAGTAGACAGTACTCCGCCAGGCCTCCCCGTACGAGCATGTCGGTATGGGTGAGGTGCGCGGGGGTCGTAGCGCCGAGCATGGCGAGGATCGCCGTCGTCTGGTCGAGCCACTGCCTGATGAGTGGCACGAGGGCCTCCGCGCCGCCCGCCCGCACGGTTTCGAGAAAGGTGCCCGCGACGCCGACCGCCTTCGCGCCCGCGGCGAGGGCCTTCACGACGTCGTAGGGGTGACGCACTCCACCTGACGCGAGCAGCTCGGGGCCGCTCGGGGGTGCGTCGAGCAGGCAGGCCATGGCCGACTGCCCGAAGCCGGAGAGCATCGAGTAGTCGCCCTGCTCGCTCGTGCGGCGCGCGTTCTCGATGCGAAGAAAATCGGTGCCGCCCTTGCCGCTCACATCTGCCACGCGTGCGCCCAGTTCGGTGAGGCGTTCGAGGGTGCGTCGGCTGAGACCGAAGCCGACCTCTTTCACGATGACGGGCACCGGTGAGGCGGCGATGAGCGTCTCGAGCGAGCGCTGCCAGCTCGAAAAGTCGCGACTGCCCTCTGGCATCACCGTCTCTTGCACCGCGTTCAGGTGCACCTGCAATGCGTCAGCCTGCAGCAGGTCAACGGCGCGCACCGCGTCGCTCGCTGGTCGCCCGACGCCGATGTTTGCCATCACGAATCCGTCGGGGTTCTCGTCGCGAATAACCGTGAACCCGCGTCTGATTGCGGCGTCTTCCGGCGCGTCGAGTGCGATTGACACTGAGCCGCAGGCGATGGGCAGGCCGGTCTCGCGCGCGGCGATTGCGAGCTCTCGGTTGATGATGCCGGTCTGCTCGGTGCCGCCCGTCATACCGTTGACGTAAAACGGCGTGGCCCAGCGCCACTCGTTGACCGTCACAGCGAGACTTACGTCGTTCGCGTCGATGCCGCCGAGGGCGTGATGCAAGAATTCGACGTCATCGAACTCGCGGGTGTCGGCAGCATGCTTGCGCTGGGCGCTTGCCAGCTCGACATGGTCGTCTTTTCGTGCCGCGCGTACGGCGGGTGGTTCAACGCTCATCTGCGTCTCCTTCTGCCTGGCGCGAGGGGGCAAATACTTGCAGGTCGAGCGGCGTGATGCCGTGCTGCTCCCACTCTCGCAGAATACCCGCAATATCGCTGTCCAGGCCAGCCAATGCGATGCCGCAATCACCGCCACCCGCGCCCGAGGACTTCGCTGCGGCTCCGTATCGCTCGGCTATGGTGCACAACTCGCTGAGGGCGGCCGTCTCGATGACGATGCCGCGATCCTCGCCGAGACGCTGTAGCAGTGTGCGGGCGTGACGAACGGCAGCAAAAGCGGCCTCGTCGCTGCCCGGCGCGGGAGCCGAGGTAAGCGCAAGACAGAACGCGTCAACGAAACCGCGGCTTCTGGTGAGAAAGGTCTGCGCCGAGCTCGCATCGCCCTCGCCGGCTTTGCCGACGAGGCTCTCGGTCGAGGCGGGCGAACCCGTCCAGCCGACGAGCAAACTGAGATTCTGTGGCGTCGGCAGCCGCTCGATGCTGCAGGCCTGCCAGGCGTCGCTCTGCAGTGCCGACGTCACCCCGTGGGTCAGGCGATGCGCCCGGAGCGCCTCGCGATCGGGTGAGCTGTAGCGCAACCAGCCCCCGAAGGTGCTCGCCGCAAGGTCGCCGCCAGAGGCCTTCGGTGAGACCTCGATGGTTGCGAGCAGCGCCAATCGAAACCGCTCGTGCGCGGTCAAGCCGAGCTCGTACAGCCGGTTGAGGGCGTCGATCGTGGCGACGGTGACCGCCGCTGACGAGCCGAGCCCGAACTTTCGCCCGTCTGCCTCATCGAGCTCGCTCTTGGTTTCGATCTCGAAGAAGCGCTCGGGCAAGCCGCGCTCGCGGCGCAGCTCGTCGATCGTGGCGAGAGCCGCACTGACGTGGGTGCTGCTCGCCGCGCCGGCGGCATCGTCGGGCGACACCCGTTCGTGCAGCCGCACATACAGAAAACGATCGACGGCCACCAAGACGGCGGGCTCGCCTGCTTCTACGACCGCGTACTCGCCGGCGATGAAGAGCTTGCCGGGTGCGCGAGTCTCAATCAAGCCGTGCCCTCCGCGGGGCTGGCATCGGTGTCCGTGGGGTCGATCAGGGTCGCACCGGATCCGGCGCCCACGACGCGCACCGCACCGTATTGTGCAAGCGCTTCGGCAACGGCCGCAGCGTCTTCGGGGCGCGAGATCACCGCGACGTTCGGGCCCGCATCGGCGGTCGCATACGCCTCGACACCGGCGTCGCGCAGCGCGGCGACCGCGTCGAAAATCGCGATGCTGACGGGGGAGAGGTAGCGAATAGGCGGGTCTGCCGACTGAATGAGCGCGTGCATGCGCAATGCGTGCGTCTCGGTGATGCGGCCGATGCGCGAGAAATCGCGGTCTCGGCAGGCTTCGAGCATTGCCGCGAGGCTCTGTTCGGTCGACGGTGCCCACGCGGGATAGAACGGCGAGGTGAGCGCGGTGCGGCGCATTGCGGCGCGGCTTGACACGGCCTTCTGACGCGAATCGACAGTGACGATGATCATGCTCATCTCGGGGGCCTCGACCGGCTCGGCGAACGAGGTCTCGTCGCTCGTGCCCGCGTGCCACACGCTGATGCCATCGATGAGCGAACGGGCTGCCGAACCTGATCCCCGCCTCGCGAGACGGCTCAGCGCCGCACGATCGAGGTCGAGCCCGTACGCGGCTGAGGCGGCCACTGCGAGCGCGGCGAAGCCGGAGGCAGAAGACGCAAGACCTGCGCCCGTCGGGGCCTCGTTGATCGACGTGACCGAGGCATGCTGCGTCGACCCCGCCATTGCGCGCACAAGGTCGAGAAACTTCGTCACTCGGCCGAGGGAATCGCCGATCTGTGCAGCGCCGTTGAGCGAGAACTCATCGGTGGCCAGGCTGTCGAGCACCTCGACCGTCGTGGTGGTCGCAAACGCGTCGAGGGTGAGCGAGAGGCTGCCCGCAACAGGAAGGATCAGCGACTCATCTCGCTTGCCCCAGTATTTGACGAGCGCGATGTTCGGATAGGCGCGGGCGGTCGCCGCGTCGGGCTGGGTGAGTGCGCTCATGCGACGGGCACCGTCGCAGTCCACGTGCGCGTCGCGCCGGCCTCGCGCAGTGCGCAGCCAAGTTGCTCAGCGTGCTCTGCCGAGTGGGCGAGCGCGATGATGCAGCCGCCGAGGCCGCCACCAGTAAGTTTTGCGCCGATCGCACCTGCGTCGTGCGCGGCGGCCACGAGCGCATCGAGTGCGTCGGAGCTGACACCAATTGCGTGCAGCACTTCGTGCGCGTCGCGCATGCGGGCGCCGATGGCCTCGTGATCGCCGAGCGCGAGATCGTCGATTGCTCCCTCAGCGATCGACGCGAGCCGCGAAAGGAGGGTCTCCATGCCCTCGGGGTTCTGCTCTCGGCGCAGGCGCACTGCGCCGACCGCCTCGGCGGTCGAGCCAGCAATGCCAGAGTCTGCGAGCACGAAGCTCAGTGGTGCCCCGATGCGCACCGGCGAGACGGCGCCGAAATCGAAGCGAATCGCGCCGTCAGAGGTCACCGCCCGGGCATCGAGGCCGCTCGGGTTGCCATGAGCCACGCGTTCGGCCTGCTGCACGATGTCGTAGAGACCAGCGGTGGTGAGCTGCACTCCCGCCCAGTTCGTGATGCCGCGCGCAATCGCTGCGGCGACTGCCGCGCTCGAGCCGAGGCCGCGAGAGTGCGGGATCGCGCTCAGAATCTGCACGCGCACAGACGCGTCGCTCTTGCCGCAATAGGCCAGTGCCGCGTGGATCGCCGTCACGACCGGCTGCAGGCGGGCCGGTGCCGCCGATGCATCGCCAGAGAACAGCTCGCTCTCGATGCGCACGCCCTCGGCGGCAGAGTCGACGCGGGCCTCGGCGGCAAGCTCGTGAATCGGCACGGCAATGGCCGGTGCGCCGTACACGACCGCGTGTTCACCAAAGAGGATCGCCTTTGCGTGGGCTGATCCCTCGAACTGCGGCAGTTGTGAGCTGCGCGCGCCGCTCGCCGTGTTCCCGTCTAGGGGAAGGCGGATCGGAAGGGTGCTCGTCATGCGGATCCGTTCGCTCGGCCTGTGATGTTTCGTTCGGGGCCGCGCGCTGCCGCGACCTGATGGGCGGGCGGGCCGCCCCAAATAGCTTCCAACATTCTAGCCATCTGCCACATCTGATCCTGTGACCGCGCTCAGCGCGGCGCGCTTCGCGCGGCTCGAGTGCACAAGAACCGCCCCGCGCGGCGAGAACTGCGCACCCGATATGCCCGACAATAGAGGGCATGAACCATCGTGAGCGCGCAACTGCCTCGATGCTGCACGTCGACATGGATTCGTTCTTCGTCTCGGTTGAACTGCTCGACAGTCCCGAGCTGCGGGGCTTGCCCAGCGCAGTTGCCCATGACACGGCGCGCTCGGTGGTGTCGAGCGCGAGCTACGAGGCGCGTCGTTTCGGCGTGCGCTCTGCGATGCCCGTTGCGCGCGCGAAGCAGCTCTGCCCGCAGCTCGTGCTGATCGACCCGCACTTCGAGAAGTACCGCGCTGCATCGAGGCAGGTGATGGAGATTTTTCACGAGTTCACGCCGCTGGTCGAGCCGCTCAGTATCGACGAGGCGTTTCTCGACGTTGCGGGTTCGGTGCGGCTGTTCGGTTCACCCGTAGAGATCGCTCACCAGCTGCGAGAGCGAGTCAGGCAGCGCACCGGCCTGCCGGCCTCGGTTGGGCTCGCCGCGACCAAACACGTCGCGAAGCTTGCGTCGCAGCGCGCGAAACCCGACGGACTGCTTGAGATCTCACCCGAGCGCACGCTCGCGTTTCTGCACCCGCTGCCGATCGAGGCGATCTGGGGCGTCGGCGGCGCGACAGCGAAGCAGTTGCACGGTCGCGCGATCCACACGGTCGGTGACCTCGCCCGCGAACCGCTCGAGAGCCTGCGTCGCATCGTTGGTGCCTCGAGCGCGCAGAAGTTGCACGACCTCGCGAACGGTCGCGACGCTCGAGAGGTAGAGACGCAGCGGGTCGAGAAGAGCATCGGTCACGAAGAGACCTTCGCTATCGATGAGCGATCTCGAGAGGTGCTCGAGCGAGAGCTATTGCGCCTGGCGACGCGCACCGGCGAGCGGTTGCGGCAGCACGACCTCGAAGCTCGCACCATCGCGATCAAAGTGCGCTACGACGACTTTCAGACCGTCAGCCGCTCGCGCACCCTGAACGAGGCGACGAACGCTACGCAGCGGATCTATCAGACCGCGCGCGAGCTGTTCGCCTCGCTCGGCGCTTCATACGACGGTGGACCGGTGCGTCCTGTCAGGCTCATCGGAGTGCGGGCGGAGCAGCTGCTGCCGTCCGGAAGCGACACTGCCGCACTCTGGAGCGAGAACGAGGAGTGGCGCGCCCTTGATCAAGCAGTTGACGAGGTGAAGGGCAAGTTCGGCCGTGACGGCTTGACCTCTGCCCGGCTGCTCGCCCCGCGCAGAGATGTGGTTGATCCTCGTTCGCTTGAAACGCCCTGAAGCTCACGTGGCAAAAGCCGCGCTGCCGACTTACGAAGTCTCGTGCATGCGCAGCACGGAGTCGAGGATCGCGGCCAACCAGTCGTACACCATCACCGTGCCGCGAGTCTCGTCTTCTGCAAGCAGCCTCGCGTGATCGCTCTCGCGTTCGAGGCCGATGCGCGCGGCGATCGCCAGTCGAAGTGAGGTCAGCGTGCGAACCCAGGCGGGCATCGTCTTCTCGGTGACGTCGATCTCGACGCTCGCGGTCTCGTCGGTGAGCGTTTCAGCTCCGAGGCCGAGCGCGCCCGTCACCTCGAGCGCGTCCTGGAGCTTTCTGTTCACGAGGCCCTGCTCAGTCAATCGCCGAAACGCAGAAGCGTCGCCCTCGTCTTCGAAGGCGTCAGGAAAGAGTCTTGCGAGCGCGGGATCCTCAGGGGTCGCGTCGCTGCCGCCGACCTCGAGGCTTGCGAACAGGGGGTCGGGATCGAGTGCGGTCGAGCTGTGGCTCTGCAACAGGGCGGTGAGCTGGGTGACCAGACGGTCGAGCAGCTGCGCCTCGTCATGGTCGAGCCGCAGGCGCAGTCCGCCCTCAGGAAGGGGGAGCAGTCTCATTGCGC
This sequence comes from Leucobacter sp. UBA1945, assembly GCA_002336855.1. GTDB lineage: Bacteria > Actinomycetota > Actinomycetes > Actinomycetales > Microbacteriaceae > Leucobacter. Next base: position 14,213 of record DDEV01000143.1, read on the forward strand.
GCCCGCCTGCCGAACGGTGGCCCACAATCCATAGCCGTGCATCGCCTCGACGTGCATCTCCATCGCCTCGCGCGAACCCTCGGCGACCACCGCGCTGCCCGCCTGATGCACCCGCAGCATGAGCTCTTCGGCGTGTGCCTGGTCGAAACCGAAGTGGGTGCGAAACACATAGGTGACGTACGACATCAGGTTCACGGGATCATCCCACACCACGGTCTGCCATGGTCGCTCGGCCAGCAACTGGCTGCTCGAAGAGCTACTCGCGTCGGTATGTGCGGCCATCAACCCCACCCCAGCTCGTGAATGCGCTCTTCGGTGATCCCGTAGAAGTGTGCGATCTCGTGCACGAGCGTGATTCTGATCTCTGACACCAGCTCTTGCATATCTGCGCAGTGGGCGAGCAGATTCTCGCGAAAGAGAATGATGCGGTCGGGTTCTTCGCCGAAGCCGTAGCTCTCGCGCTCGGCGAGTGAGAAGCCCTCGTAGACGCCGAGCACATCGCTGCCATCTTCAGGGCGATCTTCGACGAGAAAGATGACGTTGTCGAGCTCGCGCAGCATGTCGTCGGGCAGCGTATCGAGACCCTCGCCAACGAGAATCTCGAAGTCGGCATGCGACACACTCAACATGCTCTCACCCTAACAAGTGACGGGCTGCGCACGCAGCCTCACAAAGATCCCTTGCTCGCCTCGAGCGTCGAAAGCGTGTCGATATACATACCGCCAATAATCAGGTAGATGAAACCGAGAAACGCCGCATAAGTGAGGGTGAACCCGACGCACGCCCACACACGCTCCCACGCGCTGAAATGCTCGACGATTCGGCGCAGAAAACCGATCGGGTGCTTGATGTCCCAACTGTTCAGGCGAAGATACCTGCCCAGATACATGCCGAAGCCCAGCAGGAGCAACACCACGCCGACCGCGATCCACGAGGCGGGCCGCGTAATCGCCGCCATCGAATCGCCGAACACCATGATCGCCGCCATCACGTGCACCACGAGCACGTTCACGACCGTGTTCACCACGCCAGACATCGCGAGGCTGATGACGAGAATGATGTCGTACCAGAGCGGCACCGGATCGTCGTCACCGCGATGCGAAAAATTCAGCTCGGTGATCAGATAGCTCGCGTTCGGCAGCATCAGCAACCAGATGAGCATCGTCGCAATCCAGACCGCAGTGCCGGCCGCGGCAGCCACCTGCGTCGCGATCGCCCCCGCGAGCAGCCCGAGCAGCAGCACGAAGATGGGCACCATCGAAAGAAAAACGTTCCAGAGCATGGGCCGATAGAGCGTCACGCGGTAGACGACGGCCCTGAGGATCACGAGCGCAATCGCATACAAATTCAGGCCGATGACCCCGACGAAGAAGAGCATATGCACCAGGCTACCCGCCCGGTTGTGCGTCAAATGCTTCTCGATTGTGCGCTCGCCGCAGCTTTGGGATATGATCGTCAGGTTGCCAAATGAGCCTCGGCTCGATGGTGCAGCATGGTGGGCATAGCTCAGTTGGTAGAGCACCGGCTTGTGGTGCCGGTGGTCGCGGGTTCAAGTCCCGTTGTCCACCCTGATGAATCGGCTCCGGCGTTTGCGTCGGGGCCGATTTCTTTTTCGTCGCTGCCGTCGGCGGGTTGGGGAGGCCGGGCATGGGCCCGTGGGCCAGTTCGGGTTATCGGTAGAAACGCCCCCCGAAAAGGCTCTTGGGCCCCGCGACCACAGGAAGAACTATTTGCGCATGCTTCGCGACACTTTTTGATATTTCTGCGCTCTCTTCATTGTGAAAGCGGGTTTTGTCGTGCCGAAACCCGGTCATTCCTCCTATGGGCGTTGGGGCGCTCAGTGGAGATCAAAGAAGATGGGGAGTGTTCTGATGTCAGTGAATCGCGAGATGAAGTCGAGGCGAACAAAGCGGTGGTGGTTTGCGGCAATTATTGCCGCTGTGGCCATGTTTGTGCCGTCGGTCGCCTCGACGGCATATGCTGTGGCCGAGCCAGGGGATAGCGTGTGGATCGGAAGCAGACAGGGTCACGGAGGTACCGGGCTCTTTCCGATCTACCTGCAGACACCGGAGGATCCTGCGAATCCGGGCGAGCCTGACTTCTGGGCCTACTGTATCGAACACGATGTCTCTGCAAAGACGCGTCTAGTGGGCGAAATCGATGACCCGTCCGGTTTTTCCGGTGAGAATTACTTCACCGACCCGGTGATCCAAGGAAAAGTACTCTGGGTGCTGGCGCATAGCTACCCGGCGATGAGCCTTGATGACTTCCGCGCCGCTGCCAATGTGCCCGGCCTCTCCCGAAACGACGCGATCGAGGCAATCCAGTACGCCATTTGGCGATACACGGACGTTGGATGGGATTCGAATTGGAATTGGTCGGGCAGTGACGATGAGGCGGCAACCGAGGCCGCTTACTGGTATTTGGTGAACGGTGCGAACGCAAGCTCGGGCATGACCCTGGGTGACTTCGAGACGACGGTTTCGATCACGGCACCCTCTGGTGCGCAGCAGGCTGACTCGCTGGTCGGCCCGTTCTTGGTGAATACGAATCGACCCACCGCGAGTGTCATGGTAGATCCATCGCTGAACCTAGTCGACGAGAACGGGAATGCGGTCGACCCCTCTGCTGTAAGCGATAGTCAAGAGCTCTACGTCGACCTGCGCGGAGCGGATGATCCCGGAACTGCGACGCTGACCGCTACGGTGAGCGGCTCGAGCGTAAGCGGACATATCGTGACGGTGCCGAATCCGGACCCCGAAGCGGAGGTAGATCACTGGCAGACGCTCGGGCTGATCGCCGCTGCCGGAAAGACCACCACCGCCCAGGCGAGCGTGCGCTGGGCAGGCGCGGAGGCGCCCGCGATCGGAACCACGCTGACCGACTTTGCCGATGGGGATCACACCTTAGCTTGGAACGGCGGCACGGTCGTCGATACTGTCGCCTACCAAAACCTCACCCCGGGAATCGAGTACCGAGTTGAGGGTGAGCTCATGCGTAAGTCTGACGGTTCGGCCACGGGGATCGTGGGTTCGGCCGTGTTCACGCCTTCCTCTCCGTCGGGCACGGTTGACGTTACGTTTACGGTTCCGACGGGCTACGCGGGGGAGCACCTCGTCGCGTTCGAAGAGTTGTTTGAGACAGAGTTCGAGGGCGAAACCGCTGTTGCGGTGCACCGAGACATCAATGACGCCGCGCAGACCGTGCTCGTAGAGAAAGCATCGGTAACGACGACCACACCGACGGCCCCGAACGCACCCGGCAAGCTGGCCAACACCGGCTCCGATATAAACGGGTTTGCCGCCACAGCTGCCGCGCTCCTGCTGCTCTCGGGTGCGGTGCTCGCGCTCGCGCGGCGCCGCGCGCAAAGCTAGTCACGACTGAGAGGGCCGCGGCGCGCCGATAAGTTCTCGGGAAGACGTTGCGCATAACCATTGTTCAGCGCTAGTGTTGATCGTTTCCCATTACGAAAGGTGCACCGTGGCTCTTCTCAGACTCACTCTTCACCACGCCAAGCCCTATTGGGCGTGGGTCGTCGGCGTGATCGTACTGCAACTGCTCGCTACGATCGCCGCGCTGTGGCTGCCCAGCCTCAACGCACAGATCATCGACAAGGGCATCACGCTCGGCGATATCGACTTCATCTGGAGCACCGGCGGCCTCATGCTGGCGGTGTCGTTTGCTCAGCTCGCCGCTGCCGTGCTCGGAGTCTACTGCGGTGCCCGAGTCGCGATGTCAGTCGGCAGAGATCTGCGCCGCGAAGTCTTTCGCAAGGTCGACTCGTTGTCGACTCTCGAAGCGACCAAGTTTGGCGCTGGCACGCTGATCACCCGCGGCACCAACGACGTGCAGCAGGTGCAGATGCTCGTGCTGATGACCATGAACTTCATGATCTCGGCTCCCATCATGGCCGTGGGCGGCATCATCATGGCACTGCGAGAAGATGCGGGCATGTCTTGGCTGGTCTGGGCTTCGGTCGCGATCCTCGCCGTCATCGTCGGCTTCTTGGTGTGGCTGCTGCTGCCGCTCTTCAGGCAAATGCAGGATCGCGTTGACGACATCAACAGCGTGCTGCGTGAGCAGATCATGGGCATTCGCGTCGTTCGCGCGTTCGTGCGCGAACCCTTCGAAGAGAACCGCTACCGCGTCGCGAACGAGAACATCACTCGCATCTCGGTGCAGGTGGGCAACGTCTTCGTGCTGATGTTTCCCATCATCATGATGGTGCTGCACCTCGCAACGGCCGCGGTGCTGTGGTTCGGCGGTCATCGCGTGGAGGCGGGCGACGTCGAGATCGGCTCGCTCACCGCCTTCTTGCAGTACCTGCTGCAGATTCTCATGGCAGTGATGATGGGCGTGTTCATGGTCATGATGATCCCGCGCGCCGTCGTCTGTGCAGAGCGCATCCGCGAACTGCTCGACACGGAGTCGTCGCTGCAGTTCGCCGAGAACGAGCAGGTCGCGACGCCGACGATCGGTCGGGTCGAGTTCAACGACGTCACCTTCGGGTTTCCCGGTGCAGAGCTGCCGGTCATCAAGAACGTGAGCTTTGTCGCAGAACCGGGAAAGACCACAGCAATCATCGGATCGACGGGCTCGGGCAAAACCACGCTGCTCGGGCTCATGCTGCGCCTCTTTGACCCGCAATCGGGCAGCGTCACCATCGACGGCCAGCCCGTATCGGCGCTCACCCGCGCACAGTTGGCGAGCACGCTCGGCCTGGTGCCGCAGCGTCCGTATCTCTTCGGCGGCACGATTGCCTCGAACCTGCGCTTCGGCAATACCGATGCGAGCGACGAGGAACTGTGGGACGCGCTGCGCGTCGCCCAGGGCGAAGACTTCGTGCGCGAGAAAGACAAGGGTCTCGATGAGCCTGTCTCGCAGGGCGGCACGAGCGTCTCGGGCGGTCAACGCCAGCGACTCTCGATTGCGCGCGCGCTCGTTGCGAAGCCGCGCGTCTATCTCTTCGATGACTCGTTTTCGGCGCTCGACGTCGCAACCGACGCGCGCCTGCGTGCGGCCCTACCATCGGCCACTGCGGGTGCGACGACCATCATCGTGGCCCAGCGCGTGTCGACGATCACCGACGCCGACCAGATTCTCGTGCTCGAAGACGGTGAGCTTGTGGGTCGCGGCACGCACCACGAGTTGCTCGAGAGCAACAGCGTGTACCAAGAGATCGTCAGATCGCAGTTGACCGAGGCGGAGGCAGTCTGATGGCGCGCGAGAAGCTAAACAAGAAGCAGACGACATTGGCGGGCTCGGGCGCAGTGAGCACGGACACCGCTGAGTTCGAGCTGCCCGACGACTACGCGCCGGCCACCGACGACTGGTCGGGCAGTCAGCCGACTCGCAAGGCGAAGGCGTTCTGGCCGTCGGCAAAGCGCCTGATGGCGCTGCTCGGCCCGGAAAAGATGCTGTTCGGGTTTGTGACCCTGCTCGTCGTCGCCTCGGTGGTGCTGACAGTGATCGCGCCGAAGGTGCTCGGCCAAGCGATGGACGTGATCTTCAACGGCATTCTCGGGGCGCAGCTTCCCGCGGGCGTGCCCAAGGAGCAGATCATCGAGGGCTTGCGTGCGCAGGGCGAAACCCAGTTCGCCGACATGCTGCAGGGCGCAGACATCGTGCCAGGCCAGGGGATCGACTTCGAGAGGCTCGGCTGGCTGATCCTCGTCGTGCTTGCTCTGTACCTCGTCGCATCGTTCTTGATGTGGCTGCAGGGTTACCTGCTGAACGGACTCGTCATGCGCGTCGTCTACAAGCTGCGCAAGGACATCGAAGAGAAGATCAACCGCCTGCCGCTGTCGTACTTCGACGGCCGTCAGCGCGGCGACGTGCTCTCGCGCGTCACGAACGACGTCGACAACATTCAGCAGGCACTGCAGCAGGCGTTCTCGCAGCTGGTGCAGTCGGTGCTCACGATTATCGGCATCGGCGCGATGATGTTCTGGGTATCGTGGCAGCTGGGCCTCATCGCGCTGCTCGCGTTGCCGCTCTCGGCCGTCATCGTCGGTATCGTCGGCGTACGTGCTCAGAAACTCTTCACCGCTCAGTGGAAGCGCACTGGCGACCTGAACGGCCACATCGAGGAGTCGTTTACCGGACACGAACTGATTCGCGTGTTCAACCGCGATACCGAGATGATCGAGGAGTTCGACAGGCGCAACGACGGCCTCTATGACGCGTCGTTCAAGGCCCAGGCTCTGTCCGGTGCGATGATGCCCGCGATGCAGTTCGTGCAGTACCTCACGTACGTGCTGATCGCTGTCGTGGGCGCGCTGAAGGTCACCGCGGGGCAGATGACGCTCGGCGACGTGACCGCGTTCATTCAGTATTCGCGTGAGTTTGCGCAGCCCATTGGTCAAATGGCAGGCATGGCGAACATGCTGCAGTCGGGTGTGGCCTCGGCCGAGCGCACATTCGAACTGCTCGACGCAGACGAGCAAGACGCTGAGACCGTGACCGAGCACTTGCCGGAGCGCGCAACGGGCCACGTCGAGTTCGATCACGTGGCGTTCAGCTACGACCCCGAAGAATCGCTGATCAAAGATCTGTCGCTCGAGGTGCATCCCGGTCAGACCGTCGCAATCGTCGGCCCGACAGGCGCGGGCAAGACGACGCTCGTGAATCTGATCATGCGCTTCTACGAGCTGCAGGGCGGGCGAATTTTGCTCGACGGCACCGACATCACGAAGCTCTCTCGTGCCGAGCTGCGAGGGCACGTCGGCATGGTGCTGCAAGATGCGTTCCTCTTCGAAGGCAGCATTCGAGAGAACATTCGTTACGGTCGCCTCGAAGCAACTGACGAAGAGGTGATCGAGGCTGCGAAGGCCACCATGGTCGACCGCTTCGTGCGCCAGCTGCCTGAGGGCTACGACACGGTCATCGAAGAGAACGCGTCGTCGCTGTCGGCCGGTGAGCGCCAGCTGCTCACGATCGCACGTGCGTTCATCGCGAACCCGTCGCTGCTGATTCTCGATGAGGCGACCTCATCGGTCGATACGCGCACCGAGGTGCTCGTGCAGCAGGCCATGAGCGCGCTGCGCGCAGACCGCACCTCGTTCGTGATCGCGCACCGGCTCTCGACCATTCGCGACGCCGACACCATTCTGATGATGGAGCACGGCGATATCGTCGAGCAGGGCTCGCATGAGCAGCTGCTCGCGCAGCGCGGCGCCTACTACGAGCTCTACCAGTCGCAGTTCAAAGGCACCGATGAGAACGAGGACGCAGCGGAGCAAGAAGCCGCTGGTGGCGCGTCGGTCGCTGAGGTAGAGGCGGGCGCTGACGCAGGCGCCGCTGCGGGCATCGACGCGGGCGCGCCGGCCTCAGCCGATTCTGCTGAGGCTGCCGAATAGGGTAGGCTCGTTAAGGCCCCTCATGTGGCGCTATCTTCGGAAACTCCCCCAGGCTGGAAACAGAGCAAGGGTACCGGGGCTCTAGCGGGTGCATGAGGGGTCTTACTTTTTTCGAAAAGGATCAGGGCAGGCCTCAGGGCAGCCGAATGCCGGTCGTGTCGATGCTGCGATGCCGATCCCGCTTGGTAATCGAGAGGCTGAGAATTGCAAGCAGTGCGCCGATCACCGCGAGCAAAATGCCCGCCCAGCCCGGCGCGAGATAGCCGAAGCCTGCTGCGATCACGAGGCCGCCGAGCCACGCGCCGAGCGCATTTGCGACGTTGAACGCTGCGTGAGTGATCGCCGATCCCATCAGTTCGGCCTCGCGTGCCATGCGAATGAAACGCGACTGCACCGCCGGAAGCAGCGCCGAGAACCAGAAACCGACCAAGAACACGGAGACGATGAGGCCCGCAGGTGTCGCCGCTGTGGTGACGTAGAGGCTGAGCGAGACGATCAGTGCTGCGAATGAGAGCAGGATCGCGCGGGGCCCATTGCGGTCGGCCATCCAGCCACCGAAGAATGTGCCGATGGTCATGCCGATACCGATCGCGCTGAGCACCAAGGGAATCGAGCTCTCGGGCAGCGAGGTGACTCTCGTGACGACCTCGGCGATGTAGGAGTAGACGGCGAAGAAGCCGCCGAAGCCGATCGCGCCGAGCGCGACCATGATCCAGATTCTGATGTTCTTGAAGCTGGCGAGGCTGCGCAGCGGACTGAGAGTCGCGTCTCCCGGGTACCGTGGCAGAAAGCGCAGGCCAAGCAACAGGGTTGCTGCGAAAAGGATCGACACCAGCACGTAAGCCCACCGCCAGCCGAGGGTCTGGCCGATCCATGTGGCGAGGGGCACGCCGAGCACGTTCGCGATGGGGAGGCCCGACATTGCGATCGCGATGCCTTTGCCTTGATTGCCTGGACCCATGAGGCGGCCCGCGAGCAGTGCTGCGGCGCCGAAGAAGGTGGCATGCGGCAGGCCGGCGATGAAACGGGCGATAGCGAGTGTCTCGAAGGTCGGTGCGACCGCTGAGGCGAGAGAGCCCGCCGTGAACGCGCCGAGCAGCCAAAAGGCGAGCGTCGTCTGCGAGACCCGGGCGGCAAGCGCTGTGATGACCGGTGCGCCAACCACGACACCGACGGCGTAGAGCGTAATCAGGGTGCCTGCTTGAGCGATTCCCTTTGCGGGATTGCTTGCGAAGTCGGGTAACAGATCTTCGGCGATATTTGGCAGCACGCCCATAGTTGCAAACTCTGTCACGCCGATTGCGAAGCCGCCGAGCGCTAGGGTGAACAGGGCCATGCGGCGCCTGGCAGGCGTGAGTGTGTGCAAGGGGTTCCCGTCGGTAGCGAAGACTCCAGAATATCTGGCGCGGGTTTCCGGGGTGCTTCGAGCAGGGGCGAGGTTGGTATTTCGCGGATAGGATCGGTGCAGCGAATGAGAAGAGGTGGGGTGTATGGATCGGAACGAGATCATCACCGTAGCCGCGCTTCTCGCATTCGCCCTGCTGCTGCTTGGCGTTTGGATTGTAGACCGGCGTCGTAGGCATGCGGGCGACACCCGAAGCCCGCTTTCGGGCGTTCTCGGAATGATGGACGAAGTGTTTCGCCCGGAGGCCGCTCGCGTTGTTGAGGTTCGCGAAGTAGAGCAGGAACTTCCGGTTGAAGCTTCGAACTCGGGGGACCTGCGCAGCGACTCTTTGAGCGGTCCTACTTGCGATTCTTCCGGTGAACCAGTCGCCTGTTCCGGTCGAAATTCCGGTGAACGTGTGCAAGACTCACCGCTGAAATAGCTGCCTTTTGGTGAATGCGCGAACGTTACCACTTCGTGATCTTCGGGTGCCTCTTCAGCAAGGTATTCGGGCTGCGATGTCGGTGGTGTATCCGAGACTGTGGGTATGAATTTCTTCACCGACCTTGAGCGCCGCGCAAGCGCGGCAAATGCTCGAACAGGTCTCACTTGCCGCAAGCGCGGTGATCGCCGCGCGCTCGAGCCGCGAGCGCGGGTACTCGGGGCTCGCTCAGTCGCAGGGGCATCGCACCCCAGCGACACTGATTCAGCAGGTGTCGGGCGTAACTCGCGGTGAGGCCATGCGGCAGAGGCGCGTCGGCTCGGCGTTGATCGATGCCGAGAATGCCTTGAGGCTTGAGATAGCCAACGAGGGCGGGGGGGGGTCCGAGGTCTCTGGGCCGGCGCACCCGCTCGCTTCCGGGCCAAGCTCCTGGCATGCACCGCTAGGCGCCGGGTTGCGCGGCGGCGTGCTCTCTTCGGCTCAGTACGATGCAATCGCTCGTGGTCTCGGCGAGCCTCCCAGCGGCGAGTCTGCAGATGACGGGCGCGTCGCGTGCGCCGCCTGGCTGCTTGCCGCTGAAGAACTTGTGGCGTATGCCGCAGACGTGCCGGTTGAAGAACTGGCAAAGCTGGCCCGCGCGCTTCGAGATCTGCTCGATCCGCTGGGCGCCGAAGCAAGATTTCTCGCGAAGTACGAGGCTCGGTCGTTTCGAATGTGGACCGATCACGAAGGTATGACCCACGGTAAGTTCGTGTTCGACCCCGAATCCGCCGAGTGGGTCCGAAACATCATCGATGCCGCACTCAGGCCTCGCCGAGGAGGACCGTGATTCGTCAGTGTCGCAGAGAAAACGCGTGCGAAGCAGTTGCTCGAAGACCCGCGAACGAATGACCAGCTGGCGCATGACCTGTTTCTCGACGTGCTGAAGGTCGGGCGACTGCCGATGCCGAGACGGTGTTCGGGGTTCGGCAGGCGGGCGTGAAACTCGTGCAGGTCGTGAATCGCGACGAGTACTTGCGAGGGCATGCAAGCGGCGGTGTGACTGCATCGACGGTGCGATTGCAAGAAAGTGGCGACGTGCTCCCTCGTAGCGCGGTCGAGAAGCATCGCTGTAACACCGGCGTGCAGCCGGTTGTCGTCGACGCGAAGGGCGACCCGCTGAACGTCGGGAGAGAGAGCAACGCTTGTTCACGCTGAAACAGCGGATAGCACTTGCGGTTCGAGACGGTGGATGCAGATAGACCGGGTGCGATCGGTCTGCATCATACTGCGAGGCCCACCACATTGATGAGTGGAAAGTGGACGGTGGACGCACCGATATCGATCGGGGAGTGCTGCTGTGAAGCTTTCATCACTTGCAACTGCACAATAACGGTTGGAAGATCACGCGGCACGAGCGAGGGCCGTTCTTGTTGCATTCGCCGCGGGGCTCAAACCCGCCGTTCGAGGCACAATCTCCGAGAGATTCACCGCCGCTTCCGGGCTTGCCATCTTCGTCGAGTTCACAGGCACCGACGGCTTCGCTGCCGCAGTTTCCGCCGACTGAACTGCCTGTGCGCCCTGCCATCAGTTACGGCTGGCGCCTGGCAAACTCGCCGCCGAGGCGATTCAGTGAGGCGGCGTGACAGGTGTGTGAGGCTGCGTCAGGCCGCGTACGAGGAATGCTGCGTGTGAGAAAGGACGCGCGGGTAGCCGAGCATCGTGATGCCCCGCGAACACTACTTTTGCGGTGACGCGAGTAGCGGCGGGTCGCACTCGCGGACGGGGGCGCCAGAGCCGATTTCTTCGGAGCCGGAACCCTCGGCGGCTGAATGTTCGGACTCGATAGGAGCGTCCGGCCTGAGTTTGAGCTCACTCACCAGCACGCCGGCGACGATGAGGCCCGCTCCGACAAGCGCGAACCAAGGTAGTTGATCCCCGGCGACCCAACCGATGAGCCCGGCCCAGACCGGCTCGCCCGAATAGATGATGGTGGCGCGCGTCGCTGAGACGTGGCGCTGCGCCCAGTTCATCGTGAGCTGGATCACCATGCTCATGCCGCCGAGCGCCACCGCGGGTACGAGCCACCGCCAGTCGGCCGTGGGCACGCTTTCACCGGTCAGCGGCATTGCAAGAAACGCGAAGCCACCCGCGGCGAGCAGCTGTACCACGGTGACCCTGCGAAACTCGACACGCCTACTTGCGAAGGCGCTGATCAAAATGACCTCGACGGCGCACGCAACCGCGGCGGCGACCGTGATCCACTCGCCGAAACCAAAGCTGAAGCCAGACGCACCCGGCCCGCCAAGCACGATGAGGCCAGCGAACGCGAGTCCGGCGCCGATGAAGCTCATCTTGCCCGGCGGCTTGCGCAGAAATGCCCACTGCATGAGGGGCACGAGTGGCACGTAGAACGCGGTGATGAACCCCGACATGCTGCTCGAGATGCTCTGCAGACCGATGGTTTGCAGGCCATAGCCGAGCGTGAGAGACGCGCCGATCGCGAGGCCGGCACCGAGCTCCATCCAGGTGATGCCGCGCAGCCAGCGCCAAAAGACCGCCGCCGCAACGAGCCCCGCGACGAGAAAGCGCACGCCCACGAAGAACATGGGGCCGGCGAAATCCATCGCCGTATGGATAATCAGAAACGTGCTGCCCCACAGAGCGGTCACGCCGACGAGAGCGAGCTCGTGCGCTCCGAGGCCGAACCGCGCTGGCTTCTGCTGATCCTTTTCGGTCACCACCGGGCCAGCGCTATGCCGTGCCGTCGATGAACGGCGCGTAGATGCCGCTCACCTCATCGGCCAGCTGCTCGCTTGCCTGCTTGTCGGGCCCGGGCTGTGCGACGAGCACTGCGGCCCGAAAATAGGCGAGCTCTTGAATCGACTCGGCGATATCTGCGAGCGCGCGATGACCGCCGCGCTTGGTGGGGGCACCGAAGAATGCCGCCGGAAACCACTGCCGTGACAGCTCTTTGATGGTCGACACGTCGATGCTGCGATAGTGCAGCTTTTCTTCGAGCGTTGGCATGTACTTGGCGATGAAACGGCGATCCATGCCGATCGTGTTGCCCGCGACGAGGGGGCGTCGCCCAGCAGTCACATGCAGCGCAATGTAGTCGATGACCTGCCGCTCGGCCTCTTCGACGCTCACGCCTGCTTCAATGCGCGGCAGCAACCCTGACTTCTCGTGCATGCCGCGAACAAAACTGTTCATCTGCTCGAGCGCCTCGGCGCCCGGGTTGATGACCAGCTCGAATCCCGGGTGCAGGGGAGTGAGGTCAAAATCGGTAACGATGACGGCAATCTCGCAGAGCCCGTCGCGATCGGGGTCGAGCCCGGTCATCTCGCAGTCGATCCACACCAATTGGGTGGCAGGGGTGTTCGACATGAAGCTCCTATCGGGGTGGCGGGCCGAACCAGTCTACCGTTCTGCTGCCGCGTCGTCAGAGGTCAGGGCGTCCGTAATGGCTCTAGCGTCTGCGGTGGGTACGCCCGCGGTGTCAGCCGTCGGTGCGCCTGTGGCTTTGCCCGTTATGCGCCCGCCTTCGAGGCGAAGCACCCTGTCGCTCATGTGCGCGATGACGTCGGCGTCATGCGACACGAAGAGGTACGCGGTGCCGCGCCGCCTCTGCAGCTCGTCGAGCAGATCGAGCACCCTCGCCTGCACGGTAACGTCGAGCGCCGACACCGGCTCATCGAGCAGCAGCAGCTCGGGCTCGCGGGCGAGCGCTCGCGCGATGGCGAGTCGCTGTCGCTGGCCTCCCGAGAGGGTGGCAGCTGCCTGCGCGAGTTGTGCCGGAGCGAGGCCGACCTCTTCGGCGAGCGTGGTGGCTCGGTGAGTTCGCGCGCGCTTCGGCACCGCCGCGGCGCGCAGCGCGTCTTCGAGCAGGCGTTGACCGCTGATGCCGCGCGGAAACGAGTCGAGCGGGTCTTGCGGCACCAGCGCAATGCGTCGTCTCAGGAGCTGCTTTGTTCTTCTTTCAGCAGAGGATCGATCGACTCCGTCGATCAGCACCTCGCCGCGGTGCTGTGAGTGCAGGCCGAGTGCGACGCGAATGAGCGTGGTCTTACCCGAGCCGCTCTCGCCGACGAGGCCCACGGTTTCGCCGGGGAACACCTGGAGTGACACCTCTTGCAGCACGACCTTTCGGGCCGCTCCCTGCCCGAATCCGGCTTCGATGCCGCGAAGTTCGAGGCGCGGGGTCGTGAAGTGGTCGCGGTCTTGCCGAGCGTCGACGGTTGATGTCGGTGGTCGGTGAGACACTGCTGTCGTCAAGGAAGACGTAGTGTGAGGAGCTTCTAATGAAGAATCTGCCGATGGGTGATTTGTCGACGAACGATCTGCCGATGAGGTGTCTGCCGATGAAGCAGCATCAGCCCCGACGGCGAGTAGGCTGCTGCCGCGCGGTTTGCCCGCGGGTGATGCGGCGATGAGTTCGCGGGTGAACGCGTGCTGCGGTGACGCGAACACGGTGCGAGGGTCTCCGGCCTCGACGATGCGGCCGTCGCGCATGACGAGCACGCGGTCGGCGAAGTCGCGCACGCTCGCGAGGTCGTGACTGACGAGCAGTGCCCCTGCCCCGGAGTCGACCCTGCGACGCAGTTCTTCGAGCACGCGCACGCGGTGCCCGGCATCGAGCGCGGTGGTCGGCTCGTCGGCGATGATCAACTCGGGTTCGGCGATGAGCGCCGAGGCAACGAGCGCGCGCTGACGCAGACCACCCGAGAGCTCGTCTGAGCGGCGGCGCAGTTGTTGCTCGGGTGTGGGCATGCCCGCCGCTGCGAGGGCGTCGATGGTGCGCGCCCGTCGCGCCTCGCCGTGCGGCAAGATGCGGTGCAGACGCAGGGCGTCTCCGACCTCCTGCTCGAGGCGTCGCAGGGGGTTCAACCCGCCGAGTGCGTCTTGCGGCACGAGCGCAGCGCGCACCCCGCGAAGCGCGGCCCACGAGGGGTGGCCGTTCGGGGGTGCGTGATCCTCGCCGAGAAAAACTGTGCCTCGCAGCGTCGCAGTGGCGGGTACGAGGCCCAGCAGTGCGCGTGCGGTGAGCGACTTGCCCGAGCCGCTCTCGCCGACGAGCGCCACGCACTCACCTGCGCGCACCTCGAGCGAGAGATCGTCGACGGCGGGACGGTCGCGGCCTGGGAAGGAGATGCTGAGGTGTTCGATGCGCGCGAGCGGGGCAGAGCGGCGGGAAAGTGGGGTCGAGTCGTGAGTGAGACGAGTCATACTGCTTGCCCCCGTCGTTCCAACGCGCGACCGAGCACGGTGCACGCGATACCGACGGTGAGGATCGCGAGACCGGGAAAGAACGTGAGCCACCACGCTTTCGTGAGGTAGGGTCGGCCCGCGTTCAGCATCGTGCCCCATTCGGGTGCTGGCGGTGGCGTGCCGAGTCCGAGAAAGCCGAGTGCTGCCGCCAGAATGACGGCGTGCCCGATGCCGAGTGTCGCGAGCACGAGCACCGGTCGCATGGTTTCGGGTAGCACGAGCGTGGTCCACACGCGCAGGCCGCTGTCGCCCTGCAGTCTGGCCGCCTCGACCGAGCCGGCCCCGAGCATCTGCCGCACCCCGCCGCGCACCATACGCGCGTATCCCGGTGCCGTCGAGATCGCCACCGCGATCACCACCGAGGCGACGCCCGGCCCGCGCACCGAGATGAGCAGCAGCGCGAGAAGCAGCCCCGGAAACGCGAAGAGCGCCTCGATGAGGCGGTCGCCGGCGTAACGAAGCGGACCGAGCCCGTGGCTTCGGCTGCCGCCCGCGATCGAGCCGAGCACGAGCCCGCCCGCGACCCCGGCGAGGGTTGCGGTCACCCCGATGGTGAGGGAGTCGCGGGCGCCGAAGATGACGCGGCTCAGCACGTCCCGCCCCGAGTCGTCCGTGCCGAAGGGGTGGGCGAGCGATGGGGGAGCGAATGCCCCACGCGGGTCGATCGCGAGGGGCTCAAAAGGGGCCAGCAAGCCCGGCACCGCCGCACAGAGTGCGAGCAGCGCGACGCAGGCGAGAGCGACCCAGCCGGCCGCGCCGAGGCCGCGACTCGCCAACGGCGGAGCGGGCGTGGCGACCTCAGCCATTCGCCATCACCTGCTGCAGCTTGGCTTCGGTGCGGGGGTCGACCCTGGCGATCGTGAGGTCGGTGACGAGCGTCACCACCACGTAGGCGAGTGCCGCGAACAGCACGACCCCGAGCACGACGGGAATGTCGCGCACCGTCACCGCATTGACAAGGGTGCGCCCGAGGCCGGGCCGAGCGAAGATGACCTCGATCACGGCTGCCCCACCGAGCAGAGAGCCGAGCGCCCAAGCAGTCATGTTGAGACCGGGCACGATGCCGTGCCGAAGAATGTGGCGCAGCCGCACCCCTGCCTCGGTCTCGCCGCGGGCGCGGGCGCTCTCGACGAAGGGGGCGTCTCGTGCAACGTCAACGCCGGCACGGCACACCTGAGCGATGAACCCCGCGGTCGGGATCGCGAGGGCGAGGGCGGGCAGAATGATTCCGGTGAAGCCGCCGGTGCTGACTGCGGGCAGCCAGCCGAGCACGCTGGTGAACAGCAGCACGAGCAGGCCCGCGAGCCAGAAGTTCGGCATTGCTGCGGCGACGAGGTCGAGCGCCGAGGTTACCGCGCGGCCCGCCCGCGAGGTGCCGCTCGCCACGAAGACGCTCACCAGCGCGATGAGCCACGCAACCGCGAGCGAAAGCCCTGCAAGCGCCAGCGTCGGCCCGATGGCGTGCTGCAGCACCTGTGCGACCGGGATCCTTTGCGAATATGACACGCCAAGGTCGCCGCGCACGAGTCGCCACAGAAAATCGAAATATTGTACGAGGATCGGGCGGTCGAGCCCGAACTCGGCGCGTGCGGCCGCGAGAGCCTCTGCGCTCGCCTGGCTGCCCGGGCCGCCGAGCGCCGCCTCTGCCGGATCGCCGGGAATGAGCTGCAGTGCGGCAAAGGCCAGTGTCGCGACGATGAGCATCACCGCCGCGGCACCGGCCACGCGCGAAACCGCGGTACGCGCCCGACTCAAGCCGAGGCGACCTGCCCGAGCCACGGCGTGCTCACGGTCGGCAGCGCCGCGAAGTTCTGCAGATCTGCGCGGTACAGGAAGTGGTTCTGCTGGTCGTAGATCGGCAGAATGATCTGCTCATCGGCGATGAACTGCTGAGCGGCCTTGGCGGCGGCCGCACGCGCCTCGGGATCCTGCTCGCTGCCGATCGCGTCGAGCAGCTTGTCGAGCTCGGGGTTCGCGATCATCGAGTGGTTCGCGAAGTAACCGCTGGGAGCCGGCACGGTGGCGTCACTGTGGTACAGGAAGCGCAGCACGTCGGGGCCGATCTTCGTGTACGGAGCACTCACGAGTTCGTACTCGTGGGCACCGAGCGCGCCGTACCAGGCGCCGAGGTCGAGCAGCGTGATCTGCACGTCGAAGCCGACCTCGCGAGCCGAGGCCTGAATCTGCTCGAAGAGCGCCTGCTCGGTCTGGGTCGACTGCGCGCCGGTCACGGGGAAGCGAACGGTGAGCGGCTTGCCGTCTTTCACGCGAATGCCGTCGGCGTTCTTTTCGCCCCAGCCGGCCTCGTCGAGCAGTTCGTTCGCATGCTCGGGGTCGGTCTTGTAGGCATCGGGCGACTGCAGGCCGAGCGGTTCGACGCTCGACAGTGCGCTGTACGAACGCTCGGTGGTGCCCTCGAAGAGGGTCTCGATGCCGGGATTCACGTCGGCCGCAGCGATAAACGCCTCGCGCACGAGCTTGTCGTCAAACGGTGCCTGCGCGGTATTCAGTTCGAGTCGGTTGCTCGCGCCGGGTCGGGGCGCGTCAAGGTGCGCGAGCTGCGCGTCGCTCTCAGCCGTGGTGATCTGCTCAGGCAGGGGGTTGTCGATGATGTCGACCTCGCCGCTCTGCAGCGCCGCGAAGCGCGCTGTGGCGTCAGGGATGAAGCGCCAGATGAGCTGTTTCGGCGCGTCTGCCGAGGCCACCTCGAAGCCGGTCGGGGGCGTCGCGTAGTCGGGGTTGCGGTCGAGCACGATGCGATCCTGCTTCGTCCAGTCGCTCACCACGAATGGGCCCGAGCCGATGGGAGCGAGGCAGTTCGCCTCGGTGCCCCGGTCAATGCCGGCGGGCGACTGAATGGCCACCCATGGCTGAGCGAGCGACTCGAGCAGCGCCGCATCGGGGCGGGTCAGATGAAAACGCGCGACGTCGGGGCTGACAACCTCGACCTCGGCGATCTGCTGCACCGCGAGGTAACCGGTCGACGAGCCGGTGCCGGGGTTCTGCAGGTGTTCGATGTTGGCCTTGATCGCGGCCGCGTCGACGGCGGTGCCGTCGCTGAACTTGGCCTTCGGGTCGAGTGTGAAGTCCCAGCTCAGGCCGTCCTCGCTCGTCGTCCAGGCGGTTGCAAGCCACGGCACGATGTTACCGTCTTTGTCGAGCGAGACGAGCGACTCGAGCACCTGCGTTGCGAGCAGCGCCTGGGGGTAGTTGCCGCCGACGTGCGGGTCGAGGCAGTCGGGCTCGGCATCGCCGGTCGCATACACGAGAGTGTCGCGGGGGCCGTCTGCCTGGCCCGGGGCAGCGGTGCAGGCCGCGAGGGGCAGCACGAGGGCGGCGAGGATCGCGCCTGCGATCTTGAACTTCTTGGTGTTTGTTTCACTCACGGGCACTCATCCTATAATATTAGACTCAGTCTAATAATTGCGTTTCTGCAATTTCTTTACCGTGTTACGAAAGGATCCCGCATGGCCGCGACGGCAGGCAGGCCCAAACGGGCGTCGCAGGAGCTGCTGCAAGAGGCCGCGTTCGAGCTCTTTCAGCATCGCGGGTACCGCGGCACCACAGTCGAACAGATCGCGAGAACCGCGGGCTTCAGCCGGGCGACGTTCTTCAACTGCTTTGCTTCGAAAGCCGAGCTCTTCTGGCTCGAAGTCGACGCGCTGATCGCGTCGCTGCGCGCTCACCTCGAAGCGCAGCTGGCGGCAGAAGCGCGGCCCTCACTGCGCGAGGCGCTGCTCTGCTTTGCGGCGACGTTCGAGAGCAGCCGTATCCCGTGGGCGCTGCAGAACTACCGCCTACTCGAGGCGGCAGAAGATCTCGCCGCGAGCGGCGCCGGTCGGGTGCTCGAGTTGAACCGAGCATTCGTGCGCTACCTGCAAGAGACCGAGAAGCTTGCGGCGATCGAACTGCATGCCCGTGCGGCAGCGACGACGGCGACGCTCGTGAGCGGGCTGCTCGGCTGGATCGACGCGGGCGTGACGCGAGGCCCGTTCGGTGATCACCTCGGGCGAGCGCTAATACACTAGCTCGCATGGCAATTCTTCCTATCGTGATCTGCGGCGACCCCGTGCTGCACCGCCCCGCCGAACCCGTCGCAGAGTTCGACGACGCCCTGCGCACACTCGTCGACGACATGTTCGAGACGTGTGAGGCCGCCCCGGGCGTGGGGCTCGCCGCGCCCCAGGTTGGCGTGGGCAAGCGCATCTTCGTCTGGATGTATGACGATCAAGACGAGGCTCCCGAGCGAGGCGTCGCCATCAACCCCGGGCTCTGGCTCTCGCCACCCGAGCCCGGGCTGCCGGGCGAAGACGAGATCGAGGGGTGCCTGTCGTTTCCCGGCGAGCGTTTCGCGCTGCGCCGCTCTGAGCGTGCGCTGCTGCGGGCGCAAGACATCAACGGCGAGCCGTTTGAGATCGAGGCGAGCGGATGGTTCGCGCGCATCATGCAGCACGAGTTCGATCACCTGCTCGGTCTGCTCTACGTCGATCGTCTCGTGCACCCCGAGAGCCGCGGGGCGCAGAAGGCTGAGCGCAAGAACGGCTGGGGTAAGCCCGGCCTGAGCTGGTTGCCGGGCGTCGACGACCTCGAAGGCTAAGCTCGCGATTTGCCGCAGCTCGTAACAGCGCGCCTCCCGCCAGTGCGGGGCGCGCTGTTTTTCTTGCTCGCATCCGCGCCGCGAGTCGCTCGCTTGACAATGGTCATACCGTTTGCATATTCTGGTAATACCAATTATAAAAATGGTATTACGTATACGAGCAAGGGAGCATCGTGATCTTCAACATCGTTGTCGAAGACCTTGGCGGGGCAGAAGAGGGAGTGTTTGTCGGTTGGCTCAAAGCCGCCGGGGAACACGTTGCTCAGGGCGAGGCCGTGGCTGAAGTGATGACCGACAAAGTCAACATGGAGATTCAGGCGTCCGGAAGCGGCACGTTCGAACCCCAGCCCATAGCTGAAGAGGATCCGGTCGAACTCGGCCAGGTGATCGGTCTCATTCGAGGCGAAGCGTGACGGCGGTGCGTCCCTCGACCAGATCGTTGTGGGAGCAGATGGTGATCGCGCGCGCTTTTGACCGGGCGATGACAATCCACAACCCGCACTGGCACGAAGCGAGAGGTGAGGAAGCCGTGATCGTTGGTGGGTTCGCCGGGCTCGGCGCCGACGATGTGCTTGCTCCGCACTTTCGCGGAACCTGCGCGATCGCAGTCATGCGCGGCGAGGATCCCGCCGAACTCGCAGCCGGAGTGTTCGGTAAGCAGGCGGGCCCCACCAGTGGGCACTGGCGTGGAGACATTAACCCTGCGCCGAGTGGAAAGCTGTTCGGCATGTATTCCGGGTCGCTCGGTACGAGCGTGGCGTATGCCACCGGTGCCGCCTTGCGTCTCAAGCAGCTCGGTCAGGGCGGGGTCGCTGTGTGCTCGTTCGGAGACGGCACCGCAAACACCGGGATCGTAAGCGAATCGCTGAACCTTGCCGCGATGTTGCAGCTTCCCATCGTCTACCTGTGCCAGGACAACCAATACGCGACTTCGCTCACCTCGCAGGTGGCGCTCGCGGGTGGGCCGATGTCGGTGCGAGCTCGCGCGTTCGGCCTTGAGAGCGAAGATGTGGATGGCAACGACGTGCTCGAAGTGCTTCGCGCACGCGAAGCAGCCGTAGAGCGAGTGC
>DDEV01000050.1:0-504 GCA_002336855.1 Leucobacter sp. UBA1945
CGCGGTGACGCCCAGCGCGGCCGCCGTGGCCACGGCGGCGTCGACGGCGTTGCCGCCCTCCCGCAGCACCGCGAGCCCCACCTGGGTCGCGTAGTTGTCGACGGTGCTGACGGCCCCGCCCGTCCCGACGGCGGTGGGTGTCTTCGGCGGTACGCCGGTGCTCGCCCCGGCCGCAGCGGTCGCGCCGCCCAAGACCCCTGCCCCGCCCACCATCCCAACGGCTGCGGCCATGCTCAGTACGGTCCTGCGTCGGCGTACGGCGGTCATCCGCCCTCCTCGGGGGGNNGGGGGGCCCGGACGGGAAGGCGCGCCTCGCGGCGGCCACCCGGCGTTGGCTGGACGTGCGTCCCTCACCCTGCCAGTCGCGCCGAGCCGGGGGAAGGGGCCTCGCCGACGAAAACCCTCACCGGCGTACGGCGTCCGCGGGCGCCCCCGTGCGCGTCAGCTCCGCCAGCATCACCGCGCGGATCAGCTCGGCGGCCCAGTCGAGCACCGCCTTGTCCC
>DDEV01000050.1:514-19347 GCA_002336855.1 Leucobacter sp. UBA1945
CCCTTGTAGAGCCGCTGCAGCCGCATGAGGCGGCTCTCCGGCAGCTCGACCGGGCCGAACCGCACGTAATTGCCCTGCACCCCGATGTCGGCCACCCCGGCCGCTCGGGCCACGGTCCGCAGCCGGGCCACCTCGACGAGGTTCTCGGCCGCCGGGGGCAGCGCGCCGTACCGGTCCGTCAGCTCGGCGACGATCTCGTCCAGCTCGGCCTCGTCGGCGACCTGCGCGAGCTTTTTGTACGCCTCCAGCCGCAGCCGCTCCCCCGGCACGTATTCGTGCGGCAGGTGGGCGTCGACGGGCAGCTCGATCTTGATCTCGACCGGAGCTTCGACCCGGTCGGGGTCGCGGAAGTCGGCCACGGCCTCGCCGACCAGCCGCACATAGAGGTCGAACCCGACGCCGGCGATGTGCCCCGACTGTTCGCCGCCGAGCAGATTGCCGGCGCCGCGGATCTCCAGGTCTTTCATCGCGACCGCCATGCCCGCCCCGAGATCGGTGTGGGAGGCGATGGTGGCGAGCCGGTCGTGGGCGGTCTCGGTCAGCGGCTGACCGGCCGGGTAGAGGAAGTAGGCGTAGGCCCGTTCCCGGCCGCGTCCGACGCGCCCGCGCAGCTGATGCAGCTGCGAGAGCCCCAGCACGTCGGCCCGGTCCACGATCAGCGTGTTGGCGTTCGAGACGTCCAGGCCGGTCTCCACGATCGTCGTACAGACCAGCACGTCAGCGCGCTTCTCCCAGAAGTCGACGACGACCTGTTCCAGCCGGGACTCGCCCATCTGCCCGTGCGCGGTCGCGATCCGCGCCTCGGGCACCAGCTCCCGCAGCCGCGCGGCGGTCTTCTCGATCGACTGCACCCGGTTGTGGACGAAGAAGACCTGGCCCTCCCGCAACAGCTCGCGACGGATGGCCGCGACGACCTGTTTCTCGTCGTACGCACCGACGAACGTCAGCACCGGGTGCCGCTCCTCCGGCGGGGTCGCCAGCGTGGACATCTCGCGAATCCCGGTGACCGCCATCTCCAGCGTGCGCGGGATCGGGGTGGCGCTCATCGCGAGGACGTCGACGTTGGTGCGCAGCGCCTTCAGCTGCTCCTTGTGCTCGACGCCGAAGCGCTGCTCCTCGTCGATGACAACCAGGCCCAGGTCCTTGAACTTCACCTCGGGCGACAGCAGCCGGTGGGTGCCGATGACGAGGTCCACCGAGCCGTCGCGCAGCCCCTCAATGACGACCTTGGCCTCGGCGTCGCTCTGGAACCGGGACAGGGCTTTGACCCGCACGGGGAACTGGGCGTACCGCTCGCTGAACGTCACCTGGTGTTGTTGCACGAGCAGCGTCGTGGGCACCAGGACCGCGACCTGTTTGCCGTCCTGGATCGCCTTGAACGCCGCCCGCACCGCGATCTCGGTCTTGCCGTAGCCGACGTCGCCGCAGATCAGGCGGTCCATCGGGACCTCCTTCTCCATGTCGACCTTGACCTCGTCGATGGAGCTGAGCTGGTCGGGAGTCTCGACGTAGGCGAAGGCGTCCTCCAGCTCCCGCTGCCACGGCGAGTCCGGCGCGAACGCGTGCCCACGGGTGGCCATCCGGGCGGAGTACAGCCGGATCAGCTCGCCGGCGATCTGCTTGACGTGCCGCTTCGCCCGGGACTTGGTCTTGGCCCAGTCAGACCCGCCGAGCTTGTTCAGGGTCGGCGCCTCGCCCCCGACGTACCGGGTGACCTGGTCCAACTGATCCGTCGGCACGAACAGCCGGTCCCCGGGCTGGCCACGCTTGGAGGCCGCGTATTCCAGCACGAGGTATTCCCTGGTCGCGCCCTGGACGGTCCGCTGGGTCATCTCCACGAACCGGCCCACGCCGTGTTGCTCGTGCACGACGAAGTCGCCGGGCCGCAGCTGCAGGGGATCGACCTGATTGCGGCGCCGGGACGGCAGCTTGCGCATGTCCCGGGTCGATCCGCCAGACCCCGCGCCGCCCTGCCCGACCAGGTCGGACTCCGCTACCACGACCAAGTTGGCCCCCGGCGCGACAAACCCGCGCTGCAGGCAGCCGGTGGTCACGTGCACCACCCCGGCATCGCGCAGGAACTCGGGTCCCAGCCCGCCGGGTTCCAGGACGCACGGCACGCCCTGCTCCGCGAGCACCTCGGCGACGCGCTGGCCGAGGCCGATCCCCTCCGTCACGACGGCGATCCGGCGGTTCTCCTCCAGGGCCCAGCGCCGCGCCGCCGCGCGGATGGCCTCGCCGTCCCCGCGGTAGCCCTCCATGTCGTGGCTGTCGACGGTCACCGCGAGGGCGTCGTCCGCGCCATCGCTGAACGCGGCCAACGAGGCGTCCACCGCGAACGGCGTCATCGTCCACCACGGCAGGCCCCGCTCCAGCGCATGTTCGCGGGCGCGGGCGACGGTCCAGAACGATCCCTCGCCGAGGACGGACTGCAGGTCGATCGGTACGGCGGCGCCCGCGGCCGCCCCGGACCAGCTGGCCTCCAGGAACTCCTCGCTCGTCGCGACCAGGTCGTGGGCCCGCGCCCGGACCCGCTCGGGGTCGGAGACCAGGACCCGAGCGCCCCGCGGCAGCAGATCGAGCAGCGATTCCATCCCGTCGACCAGGACGGGGGCGAGCGACTCCATGCCCTCGACCGCCACCCCGGCGGCGATCTTGCCGAGCAGGTCGGCGACGCCGGGCAACTCCCGGACCAGCTCGGCGGCTCGCCTGCGGACCTCCTCGGTCAGGAGGATCTCGCGGCAGGGGGGCGCCCAGAGGCCGTGCGCGGCCACGTCGAGGGACCGCTGGTCCGCCACCCGGAAGGTTCGGATCTCCTCGACGGTGTCCCCGAAGAACTCGACCCGGATCGGGTGGTCCTCGGTCGGTGGGAAGACGTCGAGGATGCCCCCGCGAACCGCGAACTCCCCGCGCCGCTCGACCAGGTCGGTCCGCACGTACGCCGCACCGGCCAGCGCGGCGACGACCTCCTCCAAGGACCGATCGTCACCCTCGTGCAGCGCCACCGGAACGAGGTCGCCGAGGCCACGCGCGAGCGGCTGCAGCAGGGCGCGGACGGGTGCGACGAGGACGCGGATCGGACCGTACGTCGGGTCGGTGGGGTCGGGATGAGCGAGCCGGCGCAGGACGGCGAGGCGGCGCCCGACCGTGTCGCTGCGCGGGCTGAGCCGCTCGTGCGGCAGCGTCTCCCACGCCGGAAACTCGGCGGTGATTGCTTCGGGCACGAGCGAGGCGACAGCGGAGCGCATCGCGTCTGCCTCGCGGCTCGTCGCGGCGATCAGCAAATAAGCGCCGCGTGATCCCGCTTGCATGCGGCGACGAAGCAACCCCGCGATCAACGCCGGGCGCAGCGGTTCTGCCGCGGCGAAGTCGACGCTCTCGCCCGCGGCTTCGAGCGCGCGCTCGAACGAGGGCGCGGTCGCGAGCAGTCGGTCGAGGCCCGACAGGCTCACTTTGCTGTCCTGCCGTGAAAGCGCTGCTGCGTGGCGAGCAGGCCGTCGTCGACGAGCGCTTCGACCGCGTCTGCAGCGTCTTCGAGCAGCACCGCAAGCGTGTCTCGCTCGCCGCTTGCGAACGGCTTCAACACGAAGTCCGCCGGATCCTGCTGCCCCGGGGGCCTGCCGATGCCAATGCGCACGCGCAAGAACTCGGGCGTATCGAGCGCCTTCGCGATGTCACGCAGGCCGTTGTGGCCACCGTGACCACCCCCCTGCTTTACCTTGATGCTGTCGAACGGCAGGTCGAGTTCGTCATGCAGCACGATCACGCGCTCTGCGGGCACGCCGAAGTACTTGCACAGCGCTGAGACGGGGCCGCCCGAGGTGTTCATGTAGCCGTTCGACTTAGCGAGCACGAGCTTCGGCCCGCCGGGGCGCAGAAAGCCCTCGGCGACGCGCGAATTGGTCTTGTGCGCGGCGAAGCGGCCGCCGATGCGATCGGCGAGCACGTCGAGCGCCATCTGGCCGACATTATGTCTGGTCGCCTCGTATTTTGCGCCGGGGTTTCCGAGCCCAACAACCAACCACCCGTCGCCCACCGGCTCTCCCTCTGTCTTCGTGCCGCGCCTGAAAAGTCCCACCGCACTATCGAACCACATCACGGTGCAAAATCTCCCGTGCCAAATAGCTCGGTGAAAGCTAAGCTATTGGTCACGCGAACAATTAGGTTCCCGCAGCAGAAAGGCTCCCCATGAGCGCCCACGTCTACAGCAACGCAAAAATCTTCACCGCCGATGCCCGCCGTTGGGCAGAAGCGATCGTCGTCAGCGGCGACCGCATCGCCTACGTTGGCGACGAAGCGACGGCCGCGAGGATCGCCGGGCCTGATGCCGAGATGACCGATTTGGGCGGCGCCACGGTGCTGCCCGGCTTCGTCGAGGGCCACGCGCACATCGTCGGCACCGGCCAGGCCGCACAGCAGGTCGACCTCTGGGGCGCGAACACCATTGCAGAGATTCAGGATCGCGTGCGAGCCTGGGCCGCCGACAACCCTGATGCCCCGCGGGTGCTCGTGCAGGGCTGGGCCCATTCGGCGTTTGAAGGGGTCGAGCCGCACCGCGAGATTCTCGACGCGGTCGTCTCGAACCGACCGGTCTATGCGCAGGCGTACGATTACCACTCCATCCTGCTGAACACCGCCGCGCTCGCTGAGGTCGGTATCGATGCAGACACCGCTTCGCCCGAGGGCGGGCAGATTCACCGCGACGAGCACGGGCCGACCGGGCTCGTCGACGAGGCAGCCATGCACCGCATCGTCTGGCCGTTTCTCGATGATCTGCAAACCGAAGACGATCGCGACGCGTACCTCGCCGAAGCCCTGCGTGCGTACCGCGAAACCGGGGTCACCGCAGCGACCGATATGGGGCTCGACGAGGCCGACCTCGCGACCCTGCAGAAGGCCGACGCCGAGGGCACGCTGACGGCTCGAATCGCGGCGCACTGGCGCATTCTGCCGAGCGGAGACACGAACGAAAACCTCGCGCAGCTCGACCGCGCGATCGAACTGCACCGCACCCAGCAGTCGGAGCGCCTGCGCGTCGTCGGCATCAAGGTCATGATCGACGGCACCGTCGATGGCTGCACCGCGACCCTCGGCGCCCCCTACGTCGACGGTTCGAACGCTGAGCCAATGTGGAGCCGCGAAGAGCTCACCCCCCTAGTCGTCGCCGCCGACGCGGCTGGCCTGCAGGTTGCGATGCACGCCATCGGCGACGAGGCGGTGCGCATCGCAATCGACGCGGTCGAAGCGGCGGTGCGAGAGAACGGACCGGCCGACCGCCGCCACCGCATCGAGCACCTCGAGGTCGTGGATCAGGCCGAAGTGCAGCGCCTCGCTGCCATCGGCATCACCGCCAGCATGCAGCCGGTGCACTCAGACCCGGCAATCCAAGACAACTGGCGCAAGATGCTCGGCGATCACCGCATCGATCGCGGCTTCCCCTGGCCCGAAATGACCGACGCGGGCGCGCCGCTCGCATTCGGCACCGACTCGCCCACCTCGCCTTACGCTCCCCTGCCCAACATGTTCATCGCCTCGACCAGGCGGTCTGCGCTCAACCCCGCGCTCGAGCCGAACCTGCCGAAGTATGCGATGCCGCTCGAGAGCGCGATCACGCACGCAACTAGTGGATCTGCTTGGGCGAGCCGAGCGGAGCACATGTACGGGCGCATTGCGGCCTCGCTCTTCGCCGATTTCGTCGTGCTCGACCGCGACGTGTTCTCGGGCGACCCCGAAGATCTGCTGCGGGCGTCGATCGTGCGCACCGTCGTCGGCGGGCGCACTGTCTTCGAACGCTAGGGCGATTCGACCGAGTCGACCGAGTCGGGAGCGTCGGACGCGTGCTCAGCGTTCTTGAGCGCTCCCGGCTCGAGCCCCAGCGCCCACTCGATGGCGTCGGCCACGAAGTTCGTGAATGATTCCTCGAGAAACGGCTCGGGGTTGTTCGCGTAAGCGCCGTAGCCGTCGTTCGCGATGAGAATGCGCACCGCCGCAGATCGCGGGTCAGCGACCGAGAACTCGCCTGCGCGCACACCGTCTTCGAGCAGTGCGATCAGGCGATCGCGACCGAGGCGCTCTTGCTCTTCGAGCTCGGCTGCGATGAGCGGCCGAAACCGCGCCAGGTGTCTGGCGTTCAGCCAGAGCCTCGCGAACTGCAGCGACTCATCGCTCGAGGCCTGAGCGGCGAGCCTGGAGAGGCGCGCGAGCGCGCTGCCCGATTCTGGAAAGTGCTCGTCGCGCTCTCGCGAGAGCACCGAGGCCAGCGCCTCGACGACGAGCGTCTCGACGGCAGGAAAATAGTGGCTGATCAGGCCCGGTCGCACCCCGAGGCGATCGGCCACCGCACGCAGCGTGATGTGCTCGAGGCTTTCGTTGAGCGCGATCTGTGCTGCCCCAGCGACAATCTCTGCCCGCCGTTCTTCGGGCGGCTTGCGAAGCGCTGCATTACTCGGTCTTGACACCATGCCCGCAATGCTATTGGATTAGGCTTCATAAGCCTATTGGTTCCATGACCAATAGCCCTCGGAGGTCGAGGACGACCCCCGAGAGAACTATGAGAGGACGACCCGCCGTGTCGGAGACCACACGCACCCCTAACGAGAAGTTCACAGATACCGCGTCACAACCCGAGACCCGCGGCATCGAACTGGTTGCCGACAACGAGCGGCACGGCAAGGCCGGAAGCCTCTTCCCGGTCTGGGCAGCCACCATGGTGAGCGTGCTCAACTTCACCATCGGAGCCTCATTCACCGTGGTGCTCGGCCTCGAGATCTGGCAGGCGATCGCAGTAACCCTTGTCGCCTCTCTGCTCTGGATCTTCCCCGGAATCGTCGCGATCAGCGGCCCGGCCGCAGGCACCTCGGGCTCGGTGATCCAGCGCGCGATCTACGGCTTCCGCGGCAACAAGATCGTGATCGCCTTCTACGGTTGGTTCATCTCGGGCGTGTTTCTCGCACTGAACTGGGTCGCCTCGTCGTTCATGGGTGCCGAGTTGTTCTCGAGCATCGGCTGGGGCGACAAGACCATCTGGCTCGTCATCGTCACGGTGGTAGTCTCGCTCATCACCGTGCTCGTCGCGGTCTACGGACACGCACTCATTCTCAAGGCCTACGCGGTGCTGACCGCCGTGCTGCTCGTCATTTTCATCGCGGTCTCGGGGTTCATCCTCCCGTCGGTCGATTGGAGCTTCACGCAACCCGAGCCGCTCGAGGGCGTCGCCCTCTGGAGCAGCCTGACGATCGCCTTCGCGATCCTCGCCTCGAGCCCACTCTCGTTCTCGAACAGCGCCGACATGGCGCGCTACCTGCCCCGTGACACCAAGCCGTCGCGCATCATTTGGGCGACCGCACTCGGCGGGGCCCTGCCGTTCGTGGTCTTCTCGATCGTCGGTTCACTGCTCGGCACCGTCGTCTCTGCCGACGCGCTCGAGTTCGGCATCGAGTACGCGCTGCTCGACATGTTGCCGCTGTGGCTCGGCCCGATCCTTGTGCTCGGCGTGATCGTCAACACGGTCGCGCTCAACGGCATGACTACCTACACCGCGAGCATGGCATTCCAGTCTATCGGCGTGCCCATTCGCCGCATCCCGTCAGCGATTCTGATCGGCCTGCTCGGCACGGCGTTCACGCTCTACCTCGTCATGTCGACCAGCCTGATCGACGCGGTCAATCTCATGCTGCAGTTCCTGCTCATCATCTCGGCGCCGACCATCGCGGTCTACGTGGCCGACATCGTGCTGCGCCGCAACAAGTACGTCGGCGACGACCTCTTCGACGAGCGACCCGGTGCAAGGTTCTGGTACCGCGGAGGCTTCAGCCCCGCAGGCCTCACCTCGGTGGTGCTCGGCGGTATCGCCACCGCGCTGTTCCTCTCGACCGATGTCTGGACGGGCCCACTCGCTGTGGCGATCGGGTACCTCGACCTTTCGGTGCCGGTGGGCATGCTTGTCTCGATCGTCGCGTACTGGGCCCTCGCCGGGCGCACGGTGAAGTCGCAGATCAGCGAGTAGCGACAAACGAAAGGATCCCCCGCCGTATCGGCGAGGGATCCTTTCGTGTCAGTGCGACGAATGCGCGAGATTACTCGGCAGCCTCTTCTGCAGCCTCGTCATCCTTCGAGCCGCGAGGTGCAACAACGTGCACGACGAGCTGGTCTGCAGCGTCGAGCAGAGTCTCGTCACTTGCGAGCTTGACCTCACCGGCGAGCACGCGGGCGCCAGCCTCGAAGCCCTCGATGTTGACCTCGACGTGCTCGGGAATGTTGGTCGCGGGAACGCTCAGGCGAAGAGTGTTGAGCTCCTGCAGCGCGTTGGTGCCCGAGAACGGCTCGCCAACGATCACGATGGGCACCTCAACCTCGACGGTCTCGCCCTTCTTGACGATGAGCAGGTCGACGTGCTCGATAGCCTGCAGCAGCGGGTTCTTCTGCACGTCCTTGACGAGCACGAGCTGCTTCTTGCCCTCGATGTCGAGCTCGATCAGTGCGTTTGCGTGGCGCACGATCAGGGTCAGCGGGTGGGTCTCGACCGAGAGGTGCACGGGGTCAGCGCCGTGGCCGTACACGACCACGGGGGTCTGGCCTGCGGCACGCAGCTTGCGGGCAACGCCCTTGCCGAAGGTCTCGCGTGCGGTTGCGACGAGCTTTGCAGTCTCGCTCATAGTTGTCTCCTTTAGCGGGCTTGCGCCCAAACGGGGCGGCTCGGGCCGCCTGTCTGATGTGTCTCGCCGAATGGCGCGTCAGAAGGGCCCGCTAGAGGCTCCACCGCGTCGATCACGGGCGCGCGTTGTGCACGCGCAGCCCCTCGCCGAAGTACAGCTCACAAGTCTAGCGCATTTTGCGGGCTCGCGCGCGGCTGAGACAGCGGCACTTGCGCGAACGCGAGATTGCTGTACGCTCTTCGGTGTGGAGAAGTAACGCGATACCCGTTCTGCGCTGAGGCGCCGGTATTCGCGATCCCACTTTCGCTGCAGTTCAACTCGCACCGATTCGTGAGCGCCCGGCACATGCCCGTTGCGGAGCATCGTTCCGTCTCGAAAGGCACCTTTTGCCGAATCAACCCACTTCACCAGACCTCGCCGCCGCTCGCCGCGCAGCCATTGCTGACACCGGCGCCACGACGCGCACTCACCTTTCGGTCGACGGGCTCTCGGTTTCGTACCCGGATCGCCGCGTGCTCACCGACCTGTCGTTCTCGGCGCGCACGGGGGATCGCCTCGGCTTGATCGGCGAGAACGGCACGGGCAAGTCAACTCTGCTCAGGGTGCTCGCCGGAGAGCAGACCCCCGATGAGGGCACGGTGTCGCTCCCAGGGTCGGTCGCGCTGCTCGCGCAAGAGCTCCCCTACCCTGACGACGCCCCGATCTCGCGCGTGCTCGACGACGCCCAACACGATGCCGTCGACACGCTCGAGCGGCTCGAAACGCTCGGTGCCGCCCTCGGCGAGCGCCCTGACGACCCCGCGGTTGCCGAGGCCTACGCCGAGGCGCTCGAAATGGCTGAACAGACGGGGGCCTGGAACGCCGAGGCCGCGCGGGGTGAGACCATGAACGGCCTCGGCCTCGGCGGCATTGCCGAGACTCGACCCATCGGTGAGCTCTCCGGCGGGCAGCGGCTGCGCCTCTCGCTCGCCGCGATCCTGCTGCGCGCCCCGCACCTGCTGCTGCTCGACGAGCCTTCGAATCACCTTGACGACGCCTCGGCCGCCTACCTCGACCGAGTTTTGAGCGAGTGGCCCGGCACCGTGATCTTCGCGAGCCACGACCGCACCCTGCTCGACGCCGTCGCGACGAAGATTCTCGACCTCGACGCGCTGCCCGTCGCGGCGAACGAGCTCGCAGAAGACGTCGGCGAAGACCCGGGGTCCGGCATGGGAGTGCGGCTCTGGGGTGTCGGCTATTCGGCCGCACGCGCTGAGCGAGCCGAAGAGATGCGGCGCTGGCGCGCACGCTTCGCGGCAGAAACCGAGCAGCACGCCGCGCTCGAGCATGAAATCGAGGTGGGTTCGCGCGAGGTCAATCGCAAGCACGAATCGAAGTCGGAGTCGAGGATCACCCGCAAGTTCTACGCAGACAAAGACGCACGCGTCACCGCCAGGCGCGCGCGTAACGCGAGGGTACGACTCGACACGCTCGATCGTGAGCGAGTGCGCCGCCCGCCAGAGCCGCTGCGTTTCAGGGGGTTCGAGGATCGGTCGGCTCCGCCGACGCCCGTCGCGGTGCCAGACGTCGCGCAAGAAGGCGAAGAGCCAGAGGCGACTCCCCTGCTGCTCGCCGCGCACGCGGTCGCGATCGACGGCCGCCTCGAGCAGACCTCACTCGAGCTGCGCGAGGGCGAGAAACTACTGCTGACCGGCCCAAACGGGGCGGGCAAGTCGACGCTTCTGGCGATCCTCGCAGATACCCTGCAGCCGCAGCACGGCAACGTCGAACGAGACGCGACCATCGGCTATCTGCCCCAGGAGGTCTCGTTCGCGCGCGGCGAGCGATCCTCTGCCGAGACCTATCGAAGCGCGGTTGGCGCGACGATTGCCGATGAGGTTCCGCTCGAATCGATCGGGCTTCTTGCGCCACGCGACCTGCACCGACGCGTGTCAGAACTCAGCGTCGGGCAGCGGCGACGGCTCGCGCTCGCCACGCTCGTCGCGGATGCACCCCAGGTGCTGTTGCTCGACGAACCAACGAACCATCTTTCGCTCACGCTGGTCGAAGAGCTCGAGGAGGCACTGCAGCGCTACCCCGGCGCGCTCGCGATCGCGAGCCACGACCGATGGCTGCGCGCACGATGGCGCGGCAGGGAGCTGCGGCTCGGCGCGTAGCCGTCGCTGCTCGCGGTACGCAAAAGCCCCGGCTCCTCACGAACGGAGAGAGCCGGGGCTTTCGCTCAAACTATTTCAGTCGGCGTCGCAGAGGCGACGCCGCGGCTTGCAGAAAAGCTATGCTTTTCTGCTTACGCCGCGCCCTCAAACATGCTCGTCACCGAGCCGTCTTCGAAGACCTCGTGAATCGCCTGCGCCAGCAGCGGGGCGATCGACAGCACTGTCAGCTTGTCAAAGCGCTTCTCTTCGGGAATCGGCAGGGTGTCGGTGACGACGACCTGGTCGATGAAGTCCTGCGAGAGGTGCTCGGTAGCCCTGCCCGAGAAAATCGCGTGGGTACACGCGATCGTCACACCGCGGGCGCCGTTCGCCTTCAGCGCCTCGGCCGCCTTCGCGATCGTGCCGCCGGTGTCGATCATGTCGTCGACGACCACGCACCACTTGTCCTTCACGTCACCCACGATGTCGTGCACGGTGACCTGGTTCGGCACGAGAGGATCGCGGCGCTTGTGAATGATCGCAAGCGGTGCCCCGAGCTTGTCGCTCCAGACATCGGCCACGCGCACGCGGCCCATGTCGGGCGAAACGACGCAGAGGTCGTCACGATCGATGGTCTTCTTGAAGTGGTCGAGCAGCACCGGCATCGCGAAGAGATGGTCGACGGGGCCGTCGAAGAAGCCCTGAATCTGCGACGCGTGCAGGTCGACCGACATGATGCGGTCGGCGCCGGCGGCCTTGAACAGGTCGGCGACGAGGCGTGCCGAGATGGGCTCGCGGCCGCGACCCTTCTTGTCCTGTCGCGAGTAGGGGTAGAACGGGGCCACTACGGTGATGCGCTTGGCCGATGCACGCTTCAGTGCGTCAACCATGATGAGCTGCTCCATGAGCCACTCGTTGATCGGGTGCGTGTGGCTCTGAATCACGAATGCGTCGCAACCACGAACGCTCTCGTCGAACCTGGCGTAGAGCTCGCCGTTGGCGAAGGTGCGCGCATCGGTGGGCACGAGTTCGGCGCCCAGCTCTTCGGCTACCCGCTCGGCAAGCGCCGGGTACGCCCGGCCCGTGATCAAGACCAGCTTCTTCTGGCCTGCCATTTCGATCGCGCTCATGTCGCTATTCTCTCTGCCCTATTCTGCAGCGCTGCCGCTGCTTGGTTGTTCTGCCGCACTCGCGCTGCTCGTGCCCGGCCGATTCTCGGCCACCCACCCCTCGAGGTTTCGCTGCGGCGCCACGTTGAGCGCCAGCGAGCCTCGGGGAACGTCTTTTCGCACCACTGTGCCGGCGGCAGTGTACGCGCCGTCTTCAATGGTAACCGGCGCGATGAGCACGTTCTTCGAGCCGACTCGAACCGCGTTGCCCACGGTGCTCTGGTGCTTCTTTACACCGTCGTAGTTTGCGAAAATCGTGCCGGCGCCAATGTTGCTACCCTCGCCGATAGTGGCATCGCCGACGTAGCTCAGGTGCGGCACCTTGCTGCCGTCGCCGATCTTGGCGTTCTTCGTCTCGACGAACGCGCCGATCTTGCCTCCGGCACCGAGCTCGGTGCCGGGGCGAATGAACGCGAACGGACCGACCTCAACGCCGTCACCAAACACCGCGAGCGTCGCCTCGCTGCGGCGAATGTGCGCGCCCTCGCCGACCTCGCAGTCCACGAGCGTCGTGTCAGGGCCGACGATTGCGCCAGTCGAGATCGAGGTTGCCCCGTGCAGAAACGTGCCCGGACGAATCTCGACGTCGGGCTCGATGCTCACGTCTGCGTCGATCCAGGTCGTTGCAGGGTCGACGACGGTCACACCTGCGCGCTGGTGCTCGAGCACGATGCGGCGGTTGAGCTCTCTGCCTGCGTCGGCGAGCTGTGCGCGATCGTTGACGCCCGCGATGAGCCACGGGTCATCGGTGGCGACGGCGTCGACCACGCCGCCAGCAGCGAGAATTCTCGCTGCTGCGTCGGTCAAGTACTTCTCGGCCTGCGCATTGTTCGTGTCGATCTCGTCGAGTGCGCTGCTCAGCGCGCGGCGCGCGAACACGTAGATGCCACCATTGATCTCGGTGATGCGACGCTGCGACTCGCTCGCGTCTTTCTCTTCGACGATGCCGACCATCGAGCCGTCGCCCTCGCGCAGAATGCGGCCGAGTCCGGTCGGGTTCTCAAAGATTGCCGAGAGCAGCGTCATGCCGCGATCGCTCTCAATGTGACCGGCAACGAGGCGCTGCAGCGTCGCCACGTCGATCAGCGGAGCGTCGCCGCTCAACACCACAATCGAACCGTCGAAGTCTGCTGGCAATGCCGCGAGTGCCTGTTCGACAGCTCGGCCGGTGCCAGGTACTTCGTCTTGGTCGACGATCAGGGTGTGGGGCGCGTGATCGAGAATCGCCTGCGACACTTGCTCACGCTCGTGACGCACAACGGCGATCACGATCTCGGGCTGCAGACCTGCCGCGGTATCGAGCACATGCGAGATGAGCGCTTTGCCACCGATCCGGTGCAGAATCTTCGGAACCGCTGACTTCATGCGAGTTCCCTGACCTGCCGCCAGAATCACGACCGCGAGCTTCTGCGTCATGCGCATCCCTTCGTTCGAAGTAGTGAGGAGCGTCAGGCGCTCGTTCGGCGCACTCGACACGCGCCGCCTCTCCCGCATGAATCCTACTCGATTCACTTTCGCCTCAAAAACCGAGGGCCCGCCCTCGCTGCGCCCACAGACACCGGCACAGCGCGAGCCGCGATCCTCTCTCAATGCTTGAAAACAAGAAAAGTATGCTGAAAAACATGAGTGCAACGCAGCCCAACCCCCCGGATCTTGAGCTTTGGCTCAAACGTCAGCGTTCTGGCCTTCCGACACCATGGAGTGAGCAGGGAGTCAGGTTTCTCGAACACGACGAGGAGCCCGAGATGGTCGATACGTCGTATCTCGACGAAGATGATCTCGCAGACCCCGGCATTCGTGCCAATGTGCAGGCGATGACCGAGACCAACGAGCGTATTCGCTGGGCAGCCGAAGCAGAGGGCGAGGCAGCGTTCGGGTATTGGCAGGCGGCCGATGGCGACCCGGTGGTGGTGTCACTCGACTCCGAAGGCCAGTACATGGTGGTACCCGGGCGAAACATCACCGAGGCACTGTGCGCTTCGGTCGCCGAGTTTGACGACGACGAGTTCGCGGCCCTCGCGAGCCGAGCTCGCGAGCTTGCTGCCGAGACCGTGCCAGGTATCACGTCGACGCTCGTCGAGGCGAGCTCGATCGCCGAACTGCCGAGCCCCGTGGTCGAGGGGCCAGGCAAGTTTCGTGACGCGCGATACACGGCGCTGCGCGAAGCAGATACCTCACAGCCGTCGGGCACCGACGACGCCGACGAACCAGCCAACGACGCGACGCAAGACTCGGCATCTGCTCGCGGTGCGACGGGCTGGGATCCAGCGCTCGAAGAGCTGCCGCAGGATCTGACGAGATGGCGCGAGCGCGCGGCCGCGGGCGAAACCGCACCGTGGGATCGCTTCGGTGTGCGCTTTCTCGCAGCTGGTGAAACGCCGAACGAGGTGACTCGTGCGCTGAACGATGCCGCCGAGTCGGGCGACCGGTGGGCACTCGCCAGCGCCGAGGCCACACGCCTGACCGCAGAGCGTGCCACCTGGGTCGTCGAAGATGGCGAGGGCAGAAGCCTCGGGTACTGGCACGGTGCAAACGACACCCCGATCGGCGCTGCGTCGATCGTGCTGCTCGAACCTTCCGAGTGGTTTGGTGACGTGCCGGGCCGCACGCTCACCGAAGCAATGTGCGTCGACCTCGGCGAGTACGAAGACGACAAGATCGCCGAGCTCGCTCAGGCCTGCCGGGAGCTCGGATTCGACGTGCAGGGCGACGGGCTCGATGACTTTCCGAGCAACGAGTCAGACGGCCCCAGCAGTTATTACTACGCGCGCAAGAGAGAAGCCGAAGCAGCAGACAGCGAGAAAAGGATCGCNNCCGCCGCGAAGGCACGTAGTGACGCCGCGGCGCAATCGAGCGCCAGCATCTCGGGCGAGCTACTCACATTGATCGCGGCCCTCGGTCACGGAGCAGACGACCCCGAGGGCAACGCAGCTTTCGCCGTCTTCGAGTCGAAGTTCACGCGCAGCCACTTTGCAATCGGCGACATCACCCGCACGTACTTCACCGCGAGCGACAAGCACGCCGAGCTGATCTATGAAGAGGGCGTGCTCGTGTCGGCCCGGGTGCGAATCGCCGCATCCGACGGCAGCGGTGCCCACGCGCGGCCCGACGCGCTGATCGACGGCGTCGGCGCTGAGACGTCGAGAGACGAGGTGCTCGCCCGCTTCGGAGAGCCCGAGTGGTCGAACGATCACGCCGATCGGTTCTGGATCGCGGCAGACGCGCCCGGCAAGGTATTCGTGCGCTTCGAGTACGTCGATGGGCGCGTCGGCGAGATCTCGGTAACGCTCAAAACGTCGGAGCAGTGAGGCCCGCCATTGGATGAGACCTACTGGTTTGATGCGACTCCGCTGACCGTAAAGCCCGAGAAAGCCGCTGACGCACCCGATTCTGCAAGCAACAAGTTTCGAAAGGCTTGGGGCGGCGGTGCTGGGCTCAAGGGCCGCCTCGAAGCCGTGCGATCGGCGAATATTCAGGGCATGGCCTCTGACCTCTGGAAGGACTTCTGGGCTGGGGGCGACGAGATCAAGCGTTTCGCAGAGGTGAACCAGCTCGAGTTTCACCGCCAGCAATACGACCGACAGTGGGAAGAGGGCGGCGCGCTCCCCGGAATGATCTTTCGCGGCGGCGAACGACGCGACTTCTTGACGTGGGGCGAGCCGATTG
Organism: Leucobacter sp. UBA1945; assembly: GCA_002336855.1. GTDB lineage: Bacteria > Actinomycetota > Actinomycetes > Actinomycetales > Microbacteriaceae > Leucobacter. The sequence goes on from DDEV01000050.1 coordinate 16,139, forward strand.
CCATCGAGTTCGGCAACTGGTCATCGATTGGCAGCGAACTCGAGCAGGCTTTCGGCTATGTCGCGGTGCGTCACGACCTTGGGCTCCCGCACCTCATCATCGATGCCCGGGCAAATGACGCCACGCCGCCACCCGGCTCTTGGTTTTACGCGAGCAAATCGAGTTACAGGAGCCTCTCGGAGAACTACTACGGCTCAGAGTCGGCATCAGCAATGGACAGAGTGCGCTCAAGAACCGAGCGACTTGACCTCGGGCCCGAGATTGACAGCTATTTTCAGGCGTACTGCGATCTTGGCGAAAGCGCCGCGGCCCGCGCGTTTCTCACGCCCGAACGCCTGCAGATGCTGTGCGCCGCATCGATGGAGTTCGACATCGAGATCACCAGCGAGTGGGTCTATCTCTATGCGCTCGGAATCACCATCTCGTCGCCTGACGCAGACCGCTGGGCGTGGGTGCTCTCCGTGACCTCGCGGCTGGTCGATCACGTGAGGTCCTGGAGTGCTGCGGCGGGCAAAGAGCCGGCTATCGCCCGACCGCCGTTCTACACCGACCGCACCGTGCCTCGGCCTGCAGACCTCGCACGCCTGCCAACTCCGTCGCCCGGGTGGCAGGCGTTCTGGGACCTCGGCGATCCGCATAAGTGAGCTCCGAACACGCAGAGAGGCTTGGCCTCCCCCAGTTCTCGGCGCCGTGGGCGCCGCTTTCGGAGCAAGTGAATCAAGCGCTGCTTCATTTCATCGCTCCCGACATTCGGAGAGGCTTCGCCTCCCCAATTCTCGGCGCTGTGAGCGCCGCTTTCGGAGCAATGAAATACAGCGCTGCTGTATTTCATTGCTCCGCCCCCAGGATTCGAACCTGGACCTAACAGCTCCAAAGGCTGTCGTGCTGCCGTTACACCAAGGCGGACCGCGCCGAAACCGGCACCGTACTATTCTGGCAGACTTCGCGAGCGGTGTTGACCGCCGCCCCAACTCACCCCGCGGCGATAGTGCGCGTTTTGCGCTGTCGGGCAGCTGCAGAGCGCAAAACGCGCACTATTGCCGGGAGTTCGGCACGCAGAAACGAGAAGAACCGCGCAGCTGCGCCCGTTTCGCACCGATCAGGCGCCGATCCTCGCACCCGAACCCGAGATAATAGAACCGTGAACGAACAAGACGAGGTCGACCGCATTCTTGGCGAGTGGGCAGCGGCCCGCCCAGATCTCGACATCGCTCCGCTCGCGGTGTTCTCGCGCATGACGCGAATCACCAAGCACCTCGATCGCGCACGTGTGCATGCGTTCGAGCGCAGCGGTCTCGCGTCATGGGAGTTCGACGTGCTCGCCGTGCTTCGCCGCAGCGGCCACCCCTACCGGCTCAGTCCGAAGATTCTTGTGCAGCAGACCATGGTGTCGAGCGGCACGATGACCAACCGTATTGACCGCATGGTCGAGCGCGACCTGGTGCGCCGACTCACCGACCCGAACGACGGGCGCGGGGTGCTCGTCGAGATGACCGCGCAGGGCCAAACGCTGGTAGATGCGGCGATGACGAGGCTCGCAGACGCAGAGGAGCGCCTCATCGGCGGCATGCCCCGCGCTGAACGCGAACGCCTCGCCGCCTTGCTGCGCAAGCTCGCGCTAAGCGTCGATCGCTTCAACCCCATCGACGACTAGCACCAGACACCCGCGAATGCGGCGCCGGTGCTGGTTGGGCATGGGTCCGGCACCGACGAGCGCGTACATGTCGCACCTCTGCGGTAGCGTTGGGTCATGACGACGAAGTCCAGCGCCTCCCCCGGAATGCCCCTGCGCGACTACCGCGTGCACCGCTACGTGAACGCGTTCTGCCCCGAGTGTCACAACGAACAGCCCGACAGGCCGCTAGCAGAGGTGCAGCGGCTCTCGGGCTGGCTCGCAGACCGAGACGGCGTCATCTACCTCGAGCGAGGTTGCCGCACCCACGGCGTGCAGCGCACACTCTACGACGAATCCGCCGAGATTCTCAGCTATCTCGAGCAGTGGACGGCCCCGACGAAGATCCACACCCCCGACCTCGCTGGCAACTTCAAGCCTGTCCCTGAAGCATACGAAGACGGCCTCCCCGAGATGCAGACGCAGCACACGTGCATCCTGCTCGAAGACATCACCGACCACTGCAACCTCAAGTGCCCCACCTGCTTCGCCGAGTCGAGCCCGGCGGCGAGCGCAGTCGCACCGCTCGCCGAGGTGCTGGCCTCGGTCGATGCGAAACTGTCGCGAGAGAACAACCGCATCGATGTGCTCATGCTCTCGGGAGGCGAACCGACGCTGTACCCGTGGCTCGAGCAGCTGCTCGAGCAGCTCGTGGCGCGACCGATCGTGCGCATTCTCATCAACTCGAACGGGCTGCGCATCGCGAACGATGACGCCTTCGTTGAAACGCTGAAGAAGTACCGCGAGCGCGTTGAAATCTATCTGCAGTACGACGGCGAAGAGCCAGAGTCGTCGCGCTATCACCGCGGCGCCGACATTCGCCGCTTCAAGGCGCGCGCGCTCGAGCGGCTCTCTGCCGCGGGCGTGTTTACGACCCTGACGATGACCGCCGCGTTCGGCGTGAATGATCACGAGATCGGCAACGTGATTCGGCGCGCGATGCAGACTCCATTCGTCGGTGGGGTCACAATTCAACCGGTATTCGGTTCGGGGCGTTCGGCGGGTATCGACGCGATGGATCGCCTCACCCACACGGGCGTGCTTGCCCGTCTGGGGCCGCAGACCGAGGGCGAGGTGACCTGGCAAGACCTGACGGCGTTGCCCTGTTCGCACCCGCACTGCTGCTCGGTCGGCTACCTGCTGCGCGACGATTCGGGGTCGTGGCGCTCGCTCACCTCGCTGGTCGGGCACGACAGGCTGAAAGAGTTTCTCGACCTCAACCCCGACCTGATCGCGAACCGCATTGCCGACAGCAACATCAATCAGGCGCTGAAAGACAGCGTGAAGCAGTCGCTGCTCGACCTGTTGAGCGAGCAGTCGTCGCTCTCGCACCCCTCGATCGGCAGCCTGTGGAAAGACATCTGTGTGGGCTGCGACCTTGGCATCGGCACGCTCACGCAGCTCGCGACGTCAGCGCTGCCCGGTCAGCACAAGCGGCTGCGCAGCTTTCTCGGCGAGCGGGTGAAGCGCATCACGATCAAACCGTTCATGGACATCAACACCATGATCGAAGAGCGCCTCACCCAGTGCTGCGTGC
>DDEV01000018.1 GCA_002336855.1 Leucobacter sp. UBA1945
ACTCGCTCGAAGAGTGGGGGCTGCTCGACGCGCGCTGGGCGCACACGCTCGAGGCGCACTGCGCGCCGGGCGAAAACGCCGCGAAAGACCGGCTCGACGAGTTTCTCGACGAGCGGGTGAGCGACTACGACCGTGCCCGAGACGTGCCGAGCCTGCCCGCGACCTCGGGGCTCTCGCCACACCTGCGCTGGGGCGAGATCAGCCCGCGCACCGTGTGGTGGCGCGCGCTCGAGGCGGCGGGCACAGGCATAGGTGACGGCACCGGCGACGAGGTCGGCGGCTTTCTCTCTGAGCTCGGGTGGCGCGAGTTCGCGTGGCACACGCTCTTTCACCGCGGCGTGCTCGAATCGACGGGGCTCGACCGCCGATACGACGCGTTTCCGTGGCGCTCTGAGGGCGAAAGCGCCGCCGAAACAGCAGCCTGGCGCAAAGGCGAAACCGGCTTCGGGCTCGTCGATGCGGGCATGCGCGAGCTCTGGCAGGCCGGTGTGATGCACAATCGGGTGCGCATGGTTGCGGCCTCGTTCCTGACGAAGAACCTGCTGGTGGACTGGCGGGTCGGCGAGGCCTGGTTCTGGGACACACTCGTCGACGCCGATCGCGCGAGCAACCCCTTCAACTGGCAGTGGGTCGCTGGCTGCGGTGTCGATGCGGCCCCGTACTTTCGGGTGTTCAACCCGGTCACGCAGCAGAAGAAGTTCGACCCCGACGGCAAGTACGTCGATCGCTGGGCACCAGACAGCCTGCTCATTCCGCCCGTAGTCGACCTCGCGGAAACCCGTCAGCAAGCTCTCGACGCCTACGAGCAGATTCGCGGCTTGCCGCGCGCATAGGGCTCGCGCTCGCGGGCGAAACTTGGCAGACTCGAGGCATGACCGAACGAATCGTGCTCGCGGGAGCGTCGGGCCTCATTGGGCGGGCTCTCGAAGCCGAGCTGCAGGCGCGCGGTGCGGATGTGCATCATCTGGTCAGGCGCGATCCGCGAACCCAAAACGAACACCGCTGGAGCCCCGAGCGCGGCGAACTCGACCCCTCACTGCTTGCCGGCGCCGACGCGCTGATCTCGCTGAACGGGGCGAGCGTTGGTCACCTGCCATGGACGAAGTCGTATCGTCGATTGCTTCGAGAGTCTAGGATCGGCGCCACCCGCACACTCGCGGCCGCGGTGAGTGCGCGCGGCTCTAAGGCCCCGGCGGCCTGGCTCTCGGCCTCAGCGGTCGGCTTCTACGGTGACAGGCCGGGCGAGGTGCTCACCGAGGCCTCAACCGCAGGCGACACGTTTCTGGCCAAGCTCTGCGTCGACTGGGAGGCCGAGGCTCTCGTGGCCGCGGCGCACACCCGCGTCATACTGCTGCGCACCGCGCCGGTCGTGCACCCCGAGGGCGTGCTGAAGCCCATGATCGCGCTGACAAAGCTCGGGCTCGGCGGCCCGCTCGGCAGCGGCAAGCAGATCTGGCCGTGGGTCTCGTTGACCGACGAGGTGCGCGGCGTGCTGCACGCGCTCGACCATGGCCTGACCGGCCCGATCAACCTCACCGGGCCCACCCTGGCATCTGCGAACGATATCGGCCGCGAGCTCGCTGCCCAGCTGCACCGCCCGTTCCTGATCCCGGCCCCGCGCTTCGCCCTGAACCTCGCCCTGAGCCGTGACGCCACCGAGTCTCTGCTGACATCTGACGCAGTGGTGCGCCCGGAGGCGCTGCTGGGCAGTGGCTTCGAGTTCGAACACTCCACCCCGGCAGACGCCATCCGGGCGTCACTCGGCTGAGCCGCCTGCGCCCAGCTACGAGGTCGTGCTGACCGCCAGGCGATCCTCTTCTTCGAGCGCGTAGGCGATCTCGCCGTGCGCCAACTCATCGATACCGGCCTCTTCGATCTCTGCCGGAACCCGCAGCCCGGTGAGTAGCTTCACCGCGAGCGCGATCAGCAGCGACACCACGAACGAGTAGCCGACGACCGACACCACCGAGATGGTCTGCACGAGCAAGAGCCCGGCGCCGCCGCCGACGAGCAGCCCGTCCTCGAACGCGAAGAAGCCGAGGTAGAGTGAACCGATGACGCCCGCAACGAGATGCAGGCCGACCACGTCGAGCGAATCGTCGTAGCCGAGGCGATACTTCAGGTCGATGGCAAACGCGCACGCCACACCGGAGATGAGGCCGAGCAGTAGCGCCCAGACCGGCGCGAGGTTGGCGGCCGCAGGGGTGATGCCGACGAGGCCTGCGACCGCACCCGACATCGCGCCGATGACGCCCGGCTTTCTGCCGCGAAGCGCATCGACCGCAATCCAACCGATAATGCCCGCTGCGGGTGCGGCAAGAGTGTTCACGAGGATCAGGCCAGCCTCGCCCACCTCGGTCGCGAGCCCCGAGTTGAAACCGATCCACCCGAACCACAGCAGGGCGGCACCGATGGTGACGAGCGGCACGCTGTGCGGCCGGTGTGACCCTGGTGCGAAGCCGATTCGCTTGCCGGCGACGAGCGCGAGAGCGAGCGCCGCGGCACCGGCGTTGATGTGAATTACCGTGCCGCCAGCTAGGTCGATCACGTCGGGCGTGCCGAGCGTGGCGCCGAGCCGCTGGATCCAGCCGCCGCCCCAGACCCATGCCGCTACGGGGAAGTAGACGAGCGTCGCCCAGACCCCGGCGAACAACACCCACGAGCCAAGACCAACGCGATCGGCGATCGCACCAGAGATAAGCGCGGTTGTGATCATTGCGAATGCGGCGCCGAAGCCGACGCTGATGTAGTCGCCGGGAGAGGTCGAGATGAGCCCGAAGTCTTTGAACGGACTACCAGCAAAACCGGCTTCGCCTGGCGCGAAGTAGTTCATGCTGTAGCCGAACAGTATCCAGAGCACGCCGACCACGCCCATCGCGCTGACGCTGAAGAGCATCATGTTCACGACAGACCGCACCCGAACGAGGCCGCCGTAGAAGAGCGCGAGACCCGGGGTCATGATGAGCACGAGCGCGGTGCTCGCGAGAGTCCAGACATCTGAAGCAGTGAGTTGCATCGCCGCCGCCTTTCTGTTCGGTCGGCTGCAGCGCCGACAGTCACAGTCTGCGATGCGCGCGTTTCAGAACAGCGGCGTCACTGTTACAGGTTGGTAACCGTTCGCGCCCGATCGTGTTTCGCGCTGCGACGAGTGCGCAACTGCTGCCCCACCTCGCTGATCGCCGCACCGACTTTCGTGCCGATGCAGAGGCTGACGAACGCGAGCGGGGTAGAGGAGAGGCTCTCGGGGTTCTGCGAGGTCAGTGCGACGAGGCCGATCGTGCCCGGCACGAGCAGCAGAAACGCGGGCTGAAACGACACCGCAGAGGGGATACCGCTCGGCATGCGCTCGAGCAGACGCGAAGCGATGAACAGCAGCATCGCGGTTGCGCCGGTCGCGAAGATGCTGCCGGTGAACGGGCCGAGCGCCGTCAGCAGCAGGTAGGTGCAGCCCATGGTGAGCACGGTTACAGGCAATAGCCTGCGGTCGGCGCCGAACGCGAAACCTATGCCGACGGCGACGAGCACTACTCCTGCCCAGCCCGCCCAGAACGGTGGCAGCGCGTACCAGCCCGCCGCGCTCGTCGACGCCGACGAGATCTCGCCGACGAGGGCGACCGACCCCGGATCGAGGCGCAGCCCGGTGATCGCTGAACCCGCGATGATGCCGGCGGTCATGAAACCGAGCAGCACGACGCCAGAGACCAGGCGCGCGGCCCCGGTGACGATGTCGGAGGCGGTGAGCTCGAGCAGCGCGTTCGTGATGAGGGCGCCGGGAACGAGGATGGCGACCGGCGAACAGACCGCGAACAGCGGCACCTCACCCAGATCGAAGAGGTGAGCGGCGATGCCGACGAGGCCGGTTGACACGAACGCCGCCAAGAACGGCAGGATCGACTGCGCCGTGCCGATCCTCGAAGCAACCGCGATCAACACGCCAACGACGGCGCCGGTCACCGCGCAGAACGCGACCGCCCACCACGGGCAACGAAACAGCACCGCGAGGCCGACCGCGAGCAACGAGCTGCCGAGCACCATTCGCAGAAACTGAAAACGCGGGGTGAGGTGCCGAATCGAGCGAGATCGTCGGGTTGCGGTGTCGAGGTCGATCTCGCCGAAGCGCAGCGCGCGGGTCAGCCGGTTCGCGGCGGCCGATTGCGTCATCGAGAACGGCGCGGCCGAGATGCCCATGGCTGCGGGCGCGGCCCCCGCATTTCTGCCGACGAAGACAGCCTCGGGCAGCACTGCGAACGAGAGCTTCGCGTCAGGTGCGTGGGAACGCTGCACCGCCTCGAGTGTGTCGCGCGTGTCGGTCACGGAGTGCCCCGAGTCGAGCAGAAACGTGCCGATCTCGGCGAAGCGGCTTTCGATCGGGGCCATGTCGAGGCCGATGGCGACTGTATCTGTCGAGACCGCGCGTGCAGCGTCCATGACCACCCCCTGCTGAAGACGAACCACCGACGTGGCTGCCGCAATTCTATCTCCGCCGACGCGCGGCTTTGTTGGCTCGCAAGGTGCGAACCCCCGGTTGGTTACGGTTCGGTAACTCGGCTTCACATATGACTGGCTTGGGAAGGAACACGGTTTGAGGTGTGCTAATCTCAAAAGCTCCGAAACTGCAAGGGTTGCAGCCGTGGCACCCTGCGAACGCAGTTTTCCTGTGCCCGAGAGGACGCCGATGGAGACGTTTACCGCCACCTCGCAACACCAGCCCGCCCGTATCGGTCTTTACGATCCGGCCGAGGAGCACGACGCCTGCGGTCTCGCCAGCGTTGTTTCGCTGACGGGTGAGGCGAGCCACCGCATTGTTGAGCTGGCGCTTGAGGCGCTCGAAAACCTTGAGCACCGCGGTGCCGTTGGCAGCGATGCGGGCACTGGCGATGGCGCGGGCGTACTCTGCGAGCTGCCCGACCGCTTTCTGCGCTCCTCTTTGTTGGAGCGCACTCCCGAGGTGCATCTTCCACAGGCCGGCCGCTATGCGACCGGCCTTATTTTTTTGCCGCAGCAGCGCACCGAGCGAAAGGCGGTGAAGTACCGCATCGCGGCGATCGCGGCAGAAGAAGGGCTCGAGGTGCTGACCTGGCGCCCCGTCGAGGTGCGCCCCGAGGTGCTCGGCGACGCGGCCCGCGAGGCTGCGCCCCGCATCGAGCAGTTGGTGCTGGTGGCGGCAGCGTCGCAGGCGAAGGGTTCGGGTCTGGTGACGCTTACGGCAAAAGGATCGACGCCGAGCCGCGAGCAACTCGAGCGTGCGGCGTATCGCACGCGCAAGCGCATGCAGCACGAGACCGGCGCGTACGCGCCGTCGCTCAGCAGCCACACGATCGTGTACAAGGGCATGGTCACGACGCTGCAGCTCTCGGAGTTCTACCCCGAACTGCTCGATGAGCGCTTCGAGGCGCGCTACGCGATCGTGCACTCGCGCTACTCGACCAACACGTTTCCGTCTTGGCACCTCGCGCAGCCGCTGCGCATGGTCGCGCACAACGGTGAGATCAACACTGTGCGCGGCAACCGCAACTGGATGCGTGCTCGCGAGGCGCAGCTCGAGAGCCCGACGCTCGGCGATCTCGCGCCCCTGCTGCCCATCTGCTCCGAGGGCGGCAGCGACTCGGCGAGCTTCGACGAGGTGCTCGAACTGCTCGTGCTCTCGGGTCGCAGCCTGCCGCACGCGCTCGCCATGATGGTGCCCGAGGCGTGGGAGCTCGAGCACGGCCTCAGCCCCGAGTTGCGCGACTTTCTCGAATACCACTCGCTCGTGATGGAGCCGTGGGACGGGCCGGCCGCGATGATCGCAACCGACGGCAGCGAGCTCGTCGCTCTGCTTGATCGCAACGGCCTGCGGCCCGGCCGCTACCAGATCACGGCAGACGGCCTGCTCGTGATCGCGAGCGAGACCGGCGTGCTCGAGTTCGAGCCCAGCCGGGTGGTGCGCCGCGGCCGCCTGCAGCCGGGCCGCATGATCGCGGTCGACCTGGCGACCGGAGCGATTCGCGAAGACGACGAGGTAAAGGGTGAACTCGCGGCCGCTGCCCCCTGGGGCGAGTGGCTCGAGGCGGGTCTGATTCGTCTCGCAGATGTGCCCGAGCGCGAGCATCTCGTGCACCCGCCGGCCTCGATCGTGCGCCGTCAGCGCACCTTTGGCTATACCGAAGAAGAGCTGCGTCTGCTCATCGCGCCGATGGCGAAAGACGGCGCCGAGCCCCTCGCCGCGATGGGCACCGATACTCCGATCGCGGTGCTGAGCGATCGCCCGCGCACGCTGTTCGATTACTTCGTGCAGCAGTTCGCCCAGGTGACGAACCCGCCACTCGACGCGCTGCGCGAAGAGCTCGTGACGAGCCTCGCCACGAGCATCGGGCCCGTCGGCAACCTCCTCTCGCAGGGGCCTGAGCACGCGCGCCAAGTGATCCTCGATTTTCCAGTGATCGACAACGACGCGCTCGCAAGAATTCAGCACTTCGGCGAGGATCCCGAACGCGAGCGCACCGTTACGATTCGCGGCCTCTACCCGGTCGACTACCACGCGAAGGGCCTCGCCGATCGACTCGAAGCGATGTGCCTCGAAGCGAGCGCCGCGATCGAAGCTGGCGCCGAGTTCTTGATCATCTCAGACCGAGATAGCGACAAGGATCTCGCCCCGGTACCGTCGCTGCTTGCCATCTCGGCGGTGCACCACCACCTCATCAGGCAGGGGGCGCGCATGAAGGTCGCACTGATCGCCGAGGCCGGTGACGTGCGCGAGGTGCATCACGTCGCGGCGCTGATTGGCTACGGGGCGGCGGCGGTGAACCCCTATCTGGCGATGGAGAGCGCGGAGGGCCTCGTGCGCTCGGGCGAGCTCGAGGGTGTCTCTGAATACGAAGCGGTGCATCACCTCATCAAGGCGCTCGGCAAGGGGCTGCTCAAGGTGATGAGCAAGATGGGCATCTCGACCGTCGCGAGCTACTGCGGCGCCCAAACGTTCGAGGCCATCGGGCTCTCGACCGGAGTGGTCGAACGCTACTTCACCGGCACCAGCACGAAGCTCGGGGGAGTCGGCCTCGACGTGCTCGCTGCCGAGGTCGCAGCCAGGCACCGCAGAGCGTACCCAGACAACCAGGCGACGTTCGCAGCCCGGCGACTCGAGACCGGTGGTGAGTATCGCTGGCGTCGCGGCGAGGAGCCCCACCTCTTCGATCCCGAGACCATCTACAAGTTGCAGCACGCCACTCGCACCGCGAAGCGTGAGATCTTCGCCGAATACACGGCGCGCGTCAACGAGCAGCAGGAGCGGCTCATGACGCTGCGTGGGTTGTTTCGTTTTGCCCCACAGCGCCCACCGGTGCCGCTCGACGAGGTCGAGCCGGTCGAGGGCATTCTGCGGCGCTTCGCGACCGGGGCGATGAGCTACGGCTCGATCTCGCCCGAGGCGCACGAGACACTCGCCATCGCGATGAACCGCATCGGAGGCAAGTCGAACACGGGCGAGGGCGGCGAGAATGAGGATCGCCTGCTCGACCCCGAGCGCCGCAGCGCGATCAAGCAGGTCGCGTCGGGTCGCTTCGGGGTGACCTCGATGTATCTCACGAACGCCGACGAGATTCAGATCAAGCTGGCCCAGGGAGCGAAGCCGGGTGAGGGCGGGCAGCTGCCGCCGCAGAAGATGTATCCGTGGATCGCGAAGACCCGGCACGCGACCCCCGGGGTTGGCCTGATCTCGCCGCCGCCGCANNCACGACATCTACTCGATCGAAGACCTGAAACAGTTGATCTTCGACCTGAAGCGCGCGAATCCCGCGGCGCGCATCTCGACCAAGCTCGTCTCACAGTCGGGAATCGGCCCGGTCGCCGCCGGCGTCGCGAAGGCGCTCAGCGACGTCGTGCTCGTGTCTGGCCACGACGGTGGCACCGGCGCGAGCCCCATGAACTCGCTGAAGCACGCAGGCGCACCGTGGGAGCTCGGGCTGGCAGAGGTGCAGCAGACGCTGATGCTCAACGGGCTGCGCGATCGAGTGATCGTGCAGGTCGACGGGCAGCTCAAGACCGGTCGAGACGTGGTGATAGCTGCGCTGCTGGGCGCCGAGGAGTTCGGCTTCGCCACCTCTGCGCTCGTGGTGTCGGGCTGCATCATGATGCGGGTCTGCCACCTCGACACGTGCCCGGTCGGCGTGGCGACGCAGAACCCCGAGCTGCGCAGCCGTTTCACCGGGCAGGCCGATCACGTGGTGAACTTCTTCACGTTCATCGCCGAAGAGGTGCGCGAGATTCTTGCGTCGCTCGGTTACCGCTCGCTTGACGAGGCTGTCGGTGACACCGCGGCGCTCGATCTCGACGACGCGGTGCGGCACTGGAAAGCCGAGGGCCTCGACCTCACCCCCGTGCTGCGCGGCCCCTCGTTCGACGAGGCGGCGCCGAGAAAGCACGGCGTGGCGCAGCAGCACGACGTCGATTCGCACTTCGATCACCGCCTCATTGCAGATGCGGCCGACGCGCTCGAGCGGCGGGACCCGGTGGTGATCGATCTGCCGATTCGCAACATCGATCGCGCCGTCGGCACCATGCTCGGGCACGAAGTCACGAAGCGCTTCGGCTCGGCGGGCCTCGCCCCCGAGACAATCGACGTGACGCTCACCGGCTCGGCCGGCCAGTCGCTCGGCGCCTTCCTGCCCGCCGGCCTCACGCTGCGCCTGATCGGCGACGCCAACGACTAC
>DDEV01000041.1 GCA_002336855.1 Leucobacter sp. UBA1945
GCTCGAGCACCGGGGTCGCTGCAGGCTCATTCTCGTCACCGAGCTCGGACGCAACGGCGGCAGCAGACGCGGCGGCGGGCACAGCAGCCACAACCGGTGCGGGGGCGACCGGCGCTGCTGGCGCCACCGGCGCGGGCGCTGAGAACGCAGCCTGAGGCGAACCGCCCCCACGAATGCCGGCGAGCACCTCTGCCAGCTGTTCGGGCGCGACCAGCACGTCGCGCGCCTTCGAACCCTCAGATGGGCCGACGATCTCACGCGACTCCATCAGGTCCATGAGCCTGCCGGCCTTCGCGAAGCCGACGCGCAGCTTGCGCTNNGCTTGCGCTGCAGCATCGAGGTCGACCCGAACTGCGAGGTGACGACGAGTTCGATGGCCTGCAACAGCACGTCGAGATCGTCACCGATATCGGCGTCGATTTCTTTCTTCTCGGCTGCCTGAGCAACGTCTGCGCGGTACTCGGGCTGCGCCTGCTGCTTCACATGAGAGACGACACGAGCGATCTCGCTCTCGTTGACCCAGGCGCCCTGCACGCGCATGGGTGAAGAATCACCGTTGACGAGCAGCAGTCCGTCGCCCTGCCCGATGAGGCGTTCTGCACCCACCTCGTCGAGGATCACGCGCGAGTCGGTGCCCGAGGCAACCGCGAAGGCGTAGCGGCTTGGCACGTTCGACTTGATCACGCCGGTGACGACGTTGACCGAGGGGCGCTGGGTCGCGAGCACGAGGTGAATGCCCGCGGCGCGAGCAAGCTGGGTAATGCGCTGGATCGAGTCTTCGACGTCGCGAGGAGCCACCAGCATCAGGTCGGCGAGCTCGTCGACCACCACGAGCAGGTACGGGTAGGGCTTCAGCTTTCGCTCGCTGCCGGCTGGCAGCACGATCGAGCCCTGGCGCACCGCGTCATTGAAGTCATCGATGTGCCTGAAGCCGAAGCTCGCGAGGTCGTCGTAGCGCATGTCCATCTCTTTCACGACCCACTGCAGCGCCTCGGCGGCCTTCTTCGGGTTCGTGATGATGGGGGTGATCAGGTGGGGCACGCCCTGATAGACGGTGAGCTCGACGCGCTTCGGGTCGACCAGCACCATGCGCACCTCGGCGGGCGTCGCCCGCATCAGCACGCTCGTGATCATGGAGTTGATAAAGCTCGACTTGCCCGAACCCGTCGCGCCTGCCACCAGGAGGTGCGGCATCTTCGCGAGGTTCGCCACGACGAAGTCGCCCTTGACGTCTTTGCCGATGCCGATCGTCATGGGGTGCTTGCTGCGTTGCGCCTTGGCCGAGCGCAGCACGTCGCCAAGCGCAACGTTCTCGCGGTCTTTGTTCGGAATCTCGATGCCGATCGCGCTCTTGCCGGGGATCGGCGAGAGAATGCGCACCTCGTTCGAGGCGACCGCGTACGAGAGGTTCTTCTGCAGCGCGGTGACGCGCTCGACACGCACGCCAGGGCCGACCTCGACCTCGTACTGCGTGACGGTCGGGCCGCGCGAGAACCCCGTGACCTTCGCGTCGACGCCGAACTGCTTCAGCACCGCATCGATCGCGGCCATGGTTTCGTCGTTCGCCTGCGTGCGGGCCTTCGGCGGATCTCCGGCTGAGAGCGCAGTCTGGTCTGGCAGCGTGTAGGGGCGAGCGTCTTCATTGTGCGCGGGCGCGACCTGGAACGGGGCGTGTTCGACGGGAGCCTGCGGCTCGTCGGCTGCGACCTCGTCGCCCGGCATATCGAAGAGCCCATCTGCGAACACCTCGGTGACCGAGTCGTCGCCGAGGCCCGAGCCGCGGGCCTGCGTTGCCGCTGCGGCGATGGCCTCGCCGCGGTCGAAGTCGAACAGGCCGTCATCGAACTGCTGCGTCGCCTGCTCGGTCTGCAGCGCTGACTCGAAGCCGCGATCGTCGTCGAGCTTGCTGCCATCGAAAAGCTCGGTGACCGCGTTGGCGGCGGGCACGTAGTCCGGATCTTCTTCTCGGCCAGATGCGTTGCGACGCCACCATGGCAGCTCGCCGCGAGACGCCTGCTCGACAAGATCTGCGTCGTCTGTTGCCGGCTCGGCCGCGGCGCGCTCGAGTTGCTCGCCGAAGAGGTAGCGATAGCCCTCTTTCAGGCGGGCCACAATGCGCCCGGGCGGGGTCTTCGTCACGATGAGCAGCGAGAACGCCAGCAGTAGCGAGAGGATCGGCACTGCGACCCAGACCGTCAGGAAGAGCAGCGGGGCCCCGATAAGCCACCCGAACAGGCCGCCAGCAGAGGCGAGGTCGCCGCCGGGTCGTGGCGCGCCTCCGAAGACGTGCGCGAGGCCCGAGGCGCTCAGCAGCGCGAGGCCCAGCCCGATGGCGATGCGCCGGTTATCATGCACGCTGGAGGGGTGGTTGAACAGCCACCCCGCAAAGCCGATCATCACGATGGGCAGGCCGAAGGCGATGCGACCGAACAGGCCACCAAAGCTGTAGGCGCTCACCGTCGTTGCGACGCCATTGCCAATCATGAACCACTCGATCACCGCACCGACGATCGCGAGCAGCACGAGCGCGAACGGCGCACCGTCGCGGCGGTCTTCGGCCGCGATCGGCTCGGTGCGGAACATGCGAAATGCAGCACCCGTGGCGTGCGCGAGCCCGAGCCACGCGCGCACCACGACGCTCTCGGTGTGCACCGGCTCGATCACCTTGGTTTTCGCCGTCGCCCCAGCGCGCGAGGGTCGTGAAGTGCCCCCCGTTTTCGCGCGGGCAGAAGTCTTGCTGGCCATGCGTCGAGCCTACGAAGCACCACCGACATTTCGGCTCTACGACGGCGGCGCGCCTTGAAATCCGTGCGAGATCAGCGGCGACGCACTCTGTCGATCACTGCGGCAAGTTCAGGCGTGCGCAGCGCCAGAAGCACCAGCAGATAGACCACGCTCATGCCGAGCGCGATGACGATCGAGGCGAGCACCGAATAGAGCGGGCCGAAATCTGGCTGCAACAGCCGAGCGCCCCACGTGCCCGCGAGCCCGGCCGCAAGGGCGACGGCGCCTGCACCGAGGTAGCGCGCAAGGCTCGCGCCGATCCTGCGCCCATCGATCGAACCGAGCTTTCGTCGCAGCAGCAGCGTCGCGAGTATCGTCTCGACAATCGCCGCGATCGAAATCACCAGCGCGACCGCGGTGCCAAGCAGCGGGGTCGGCACGACGACCAGCGCGAGCAGCGAAAGCGCGATGGTGACGGCGATGCGGGCGCAGGCGTAGAAGAACGGCGTGCGCGTATCTGAGGTCGCGTAGAACGCCCGCTGCACCACAAACAGCACGCTGAAGGCGGGCAGGCTCACGAGGTACGCGCGCAAGGCGAGGCTGAACTGGTCGACCTGGTCAAGAGTAGCGCCGAGGTTCACGACGCGGCTCACGAACGGGGCGACCGCGAATACGACGACCGCGGCGAGCACGAGGATCAGCATGACCTGTCGCACCGCGGCCGAGAAGTCGCGAGTGAACGCCGCGCGATCCCCCGCGTGATGCCACTCGGCCAGTCTCGTGAAGTAGGCGGTCGCGATCGAGATCGTGATGACCGAGTGCGGCATGATGTAGATCGTCCAAGCCGTCTCGAGCGCGAGGGTCGCAACACCCTCGCCCGAAGCCGCGTTGATCACGTTCGTCGTCACGAGCGCGCCGAGGTTTGTGACGAGCAACGCGCCGAGCGTCCAGCCCGCGATGCGCCCGGTATCGGCGAGCCCCATGCCGCGCCACTTGAAGTCGAGCCTGAACCGAATGCCGGCACGTCGCCAGAATGCGAAAAGGATCAGCGCCTGGCTCGCGATGCCGAGCGTCGCGCTGCCCGCGAGCACCGCGATTGGCAGCGAACCCCAGTCATCGACCGTGCGGTCGCCGGTCGGATCGGCCCCAAAGAAGTAGATGAACGCGCCGAAGCCGGCGATCGCGATCACGTTGTTGAGCACTGGTGCCCAGGTCGACGGACCGAAGACGCTCTTCGCGTTCAGCACCTCGCCGAGCACCGCGTAGATGCCGAAGAAAAGAATCTGCGGCATGCACCAGTAGGCAAACGAGATGGCGAGCTCACGTTGATCCTGCGGAAACTTCAGGGTGAACGCCGTGACGATCCAGGGGGTCGCGAACATCATCAGCACGGTGATGCCGGTGAGTGCCACCGTGACGAAGGTCACGAGCTTGTTGATGTACGACCGCCCGCCGTCGGCGTTCTTCGCCGCCTTCACGATCTGCGGCACGAGCACCGCATTCAGCATGCCGCCAAGCAGAACCGTGTAGAGCAGGTTCGGCAGCATATTGCCGTTCGCGTATGCGTCGCCAGAGATCGAGCCGACCTGGCCGATCGCGTATGCGAGCACGACGACCTTGACGAGACCGAGCAGTCGCGAGACAACGGTGCCCGAGGCCATGATCGCGCTGGCGCGCGCGATCGCCGAGCCACCCGCCACTCGGTTACACCACCACTACGACGGGAACGATCATCGCCTTGCGGCGCAGCTTCGTGCCGACCCAGCGGCCGATCGTGCGGCGCACGATCTGCTGCAGCTGGTGGTGATCGGTCGTGCCGTCTTTCATCGCCTTCTCGAGCGCATCGGCGATCTGCGGCTTGATCTTGTCGAAGACGTGGTCGTCTTCGGCGACGCCCTTTGCGTGAATCTCGGGGCCCGAGACGATCTGGCCGAGGCTCGTTTCGACCACGGTGATGACCGAGATGAAGCCCTCTTCTGCAAGCACGCGGCGGTCGCGCAGGTCGTCGTCGGTGACGCGACCGACCGACGAGCCGTCGACGTAGATGAAGTCGATGTCGAGCTGGCCCACCTTGCGGGCCACGCCGTCGACCAGGTCTACGACCGTGCCGTTCTCGGCGATGATGGTGCGATTCTGCGGCACGCCAGTCTCGATCGCGAGCGCGGCGTTCGCGATCAGGTGGCGGTACTCGCCGTGAATAGGCATCACGTTCTTCGGGCGCACGATGTTGTAGCAGTAGAGCAGCTCGCCCGCGGCCGCGTGGCCCGAGACGTGCACCTTCGCGTTGCCCTTGTGAACCACGTTCGCGCCGAGCTTCATGAGCCCGTTGATCACGCGGTAGACCGAGTTTTCGTTGCCAGGAATCAGACTCGATGCGAGGATCACCGTGTCGCCGTGACCGATCTCTACCTGGTGTTCGCGGTTCGCCATGCGGCTGAGCACGGCCATCGGTTCGCCCTGCGAACCGGTCGACATGTAGACGATGCGGTGGTCGGGAATATCGCCGCTCTTCTTCAGGTCGACGAGCACACCCTCTGGCACCTCGAGGTAGCCGAGATCGGAGGCGATCTTCATGTTGCGCACCATCGAGCGGCCGAGCAGCACGACGCGTCGCCCGTTGGCCTGCGCGGCGTCGAGCACCTGCTGCACGCGGTGCACGTGGCTCGAGAAGCTCGCGACGACCACCTTGCCCGTCGAGCTCGCGATGACGCGCTCGAGCACGGGCCCGATGTCTTTCTCGAGCGGGGTGAATCCCGGCACGTCGGCGTTCGTCGAGTCGGTCATGAACAGGTCGACACCCTCTTCACCGAGGCGTGCGAACGCGCGCAGGTCGGTGATGCGGCCGTCGAGGGGCAGCTGATCCATCTTGAAGTCGCCGGTGCCGATGACCATGCCGGCCTTCGTGCGAATCGCGACCGCGAGCGCGTCGGGAATCGAGTGGTTCACCGCGACGAACTCGAGGTCGAAAGGGCCGCGATTGATGCGGTCGCCCTCAGCGACCTCCTGCAGCACCGGCCTGATGCGGTGCTCCTTGAGCTTTGCAGAGACGAACGCCAGCGTGAGCTTCGAACCGATCAGGGGAATGTCTTCGCGACGCTTGAGCAGATAGGGCACGCCGCCGATGTGGTCCTCGTGGCCGTGCGTCAGCACGATACCGACGATGTCTGCGAGCCGATCGTCGATCTTCGAGATGTCGGGCAGAATCAGGTCGACGCCGGGCTGCGTCTCTTCGGGAAACAGCACACCGCAGTCGACCACCAGCAGCTTGCCGTCGATCTCGTAGACGGTCATGTTGCGGCCAACCTCGCCGAGCCCGCCGAGCGGGGTGATGCGGAGGGTGCCGGCTTCGAGCTTCGGCGGCGCGTAGTGCAGGGTGGTCAAAAGGGGTGTCTCCTTAGAGAATTAGCGGGTTGTTCCGGCGATCTTCGGCAGCGCGCCACCAGCGGCGGCGTTGCGATCTGGGCGGAAGTTCGAGAAGTCGGCGCCCGGCACGTCGCGAACGAGAGCGATCTCGTCTTCGATGAGCGCGGCCTCCCACTCTTCGGGGCCGACGAGGGGCAGGCGCACGCGCGGGCTGCCGATACGGCCGAGGCCGTGCAGCACGTATTTCGCCGCAACGGTGCCAGGCACGTGCGTCATGATCGCTCGCACGAGCGGTTCGAGACGCTGGTGCTCGGCGCGCGCCGTGTGCAGGTCGCCGCGGTTCACCGCATCGACGATAGTGCGGTACGGGGCCGCGGTGATGTTCGCGGTGACGCCGATGAGGCCGGTCGCACCAATGGCGAGGTGGGGCAGCACGTTCGCATCGTCGCCCGAGAAGTACATGAGATCGGTCTGGTTCAGCACGCGGCTGACCTCGCTGAAGTCGCCCTTCGCGTCTTTCACGGCCATGATGTTCGGGTGCTTGGCGAGGCGCAGAATGGTCTCGTACTTGATCGGCACGCCGGTGCGGCCCGGAATGTCGTAGAGAATGACAGGCAGGTCGGTCGCATCTGCCACCATGCGGAAGTGGGTGAGCAGACCCGCCTGGGTGGGCTTGTTGTAGTACGGCGTGACGATCATGACGCCGTCTGCGCCGGCCTTCTCGCTGGCCTGGTACAGCTCGATCGCGTGCGCGGTCTCGTTCGAGCCGCCGCCCGTGATCACCTTCGCTCGACCCGAAGACACCGACTTCGCGACCTCGACGAGCTTCAGCTTCTCGGGGTCGGTGAGCGTCGAGGTTTCACCGGTCGTACCGGTCACCACGATGCCGTCGGCACCGCTCTGAATGCAGTTCTCGATGTGCTGCTCGGTCGCCGCCCAGTCGACCTCGCCCGCGGCGTCGAAGGGGGTGATGAGCGCGACCAGCACCTGGCCGAAAGGATTGTCTTGTGTCGTCACCTATCTAGGGTATCGTGCCTCGCGCGTCCAGCGTTCGAATCGGTACTCGAGCCCCGTCTTCGATACGCGAGATTCGCCCGCGTCGGCGAGGAGCCACTCGGGGCCGAGCCCGGGGGCGAAGGTGTCGGCGTCATCGACGTCGAGCCCGATCCTCGTGATCACGAGCTCGTCGGCCAACGGCATGGCCGCGCGGTACAGCTCACCGCCACCCATGATCCAAGCAGTCTCGGCGCCGGCCTGTTCGGCGGCCTCGATTGCGGCTGGCAACGAGGATCGCACGGCCGCGCCCGGGGCGCTGTACGACGCATCTCTCGTCACGACGAGGTTCTCCCGCCCGGGCAGCGGCCTGAAGCGCTCGGGCAGCGACTCCCAGGTGCGGCGCCCCATGATCACCGGGTCGCCGAGCGTCGACTGCTTGAAGTGGGCGAGGTCTTCGGGCAAGTGCCAGGGCATCTCGCCGTCTCGACCGATCGCTCCCCCGCGGGCCTCTGCCCAGATCATCCCTAGTCTCACGATGAGATCCCTTCGGTCGCGGTTGCCGCTGTGACGAACTTCGCGCCGGGGTTGAACACTCCCTGCGGGTCGAGCGCGGCCTTGATGCGCAGGTTCAGCTCGTAGGCGCCGCTTCCGAGGCTCTGCTCAAGCCACGGGGCCTTCAGCCGCCCCACCCCGTGCTCGCCCGAGATCGTGCCGCCGAGCCGCATCGCGAGCGCCATCACGTCGTCGTACGCCGCGTGCGCCCTGCGTCGCTGCTCGGTGTCTTCGCGGTCGATCACGATGAGCGGATGGGTGTTGCCGTCGCCGGCGTGCGCGGCGACGCTTACGATCACGTCGTGCGCCGTCGCAATGGCTTCGACGCCCGCGACGAATTCGCCCAGCTTCGACACCGGCACGCCGATGTCTTCGAGCAGCAGGCTGCCGAGTTTCTCGAAGGCGGGCAGGGCTGCGCGCCGCGCCTCGACGAACTGCTCGCCCTCGTCGGGGTCGTCGGTCGAGTAGCACTCGCTCGCGCCGTGACTCTCGCAGATCGCTTCGATCGCTGCCACCGCGTCCGCACCGCCCTCGTCGATCTGCATGATGAGCATGCCCGCGGCCTCGCGGTCGAGCCCCATGCGGCGATCGGCTTCGATCGCCGAGATTGCCGCCCGGTCGAGAAACTCCATCATTGCTGGCCGGTGCGAGCGGGTGATGTCGACCACGGCGGCCATGGCGGCCGTCAGCTCACCGAAGATCGCTATGAGCGTGCTCTTCGGCTGCTGGGCCGGAATCAGCCTGAGCACCGCCTCGGTGACGATGCCGAGCGTGCCCTCGCTGCCGACGAAGAGCTTGGTGAGCGCGAGCCCTGACACGTCTTTGAGCCGCGGCCCGCCGAGTGTGACAGCGCGGCCGTCGGCGAGTACCACCGTGAGACCCAGCACATAGTCCGACGTCACCCCGTACTTCACGCAGCAGAGACCGCCAGCGTTGGTGGCGATGTTGCCGCCGATGCTGCAGATCTCATACGACGACGGGTCGGGCGGATACCACAGCCCGTGCTGGGCGGCGGCGCGCTTCACCTCGATGTTCAGCGCACCGGGCTGCACCACCGCGACCCGCGTGGGCGCGTCGACCTCGATACCGCGCATGCGCTCGAGCGAAATCACGAGCGCCGGCTGCGCCGAACTCGCGCCCGCAGACAGCCCTGTTCCGGCACCTCGCGGCACGACCGGAACACCCGCGCGCACAGCGATGCCGACCGCGAGCTGCACCTGCTCCGTGGTCTCGGCGCGCACGACTGCGATCGGCAGTGCGGCCATCGGATCCTCGGCCCGATCCCAGCGGTACGCCTCGAGAGACTCCGGGCTCGTGACGACGACGCCCGCAGGAAGCGCGTCGACGAGCTCTGCAACTATCTCAGCGACCACTGCCGCACCTCTTTCGCTCGCAACCGGGGCTCACACATCAATGATGTCTCTCAAATGTATCGAGTGCCCGGTCGAGATCGACGAGCACCGCCCGCCGCTCGGGGTTCGCGCGATAGAACTCGAGCAGCCTGCCCACGAGTTCGGCGTTCGAGCCCAAACCGACCGCGGAGCGAGTGAGCGGACGATCCTCGGCAAAATCGACCCTGAGCCTGCCTCGCCTGCCGAACCCTGGCGACCAAACGACACCTCTGATCTCGCCCCAGCCTCGATGCTCCGCGCCGAATCCCCTGCGAAACGACAGCCCTGCGGGCGACAGCGCGACCCCCGGGCTCACGCGCAGCAGCACCAGCCACACCCCGAGCAGCGCGATGCCGAGCAGGCCGCCGACAACACCGATGCCGACCCAGAGCCGATCTGCCTCGGCGCGGTCGAAGGCGAGCGTTCGCGCCGTATGGTCGAGGTCGGCGAGCGCGACGATCGCGAGCAGCCCGCCCGCGACCGCGCAGGTCACCGCCGCCCAGAGCAGCAGGGTGCGGCCGAACGGCAGTCGGGTGCGAAAGCGCATGGAGGGCGCCTCGCCGCCTGCAGCGCCCGTATCGACGGTGACGGAGTCGAAGCTGCCGAACAGATCGTCGCTCAGCACGTAACAGGCGTAGAGCGAGACGGCGAGCCAGACCACGAGCCCCTGCAGAATCGGCATGACCGCGAGACCCGTGTTCGCGAGCGCGAACCAGAGCACGAGCACCGGAAGCCCCACGGCCAACGCGACCAGTCGCGGTGCCCCGTAGACCCTGCGTCGGCGCTCGGGTCGATCCCGACCCTCGATGAAGAACGTCGTCGTGCGAAACCGCCGCATCCGTCAGACCGCGACGGGAGCTTTGATGCCTGGATGATGCTGGTAGCCGACGATCTCGAAGTCCTCGAACTCGTAGTCGAAGATGCTGTCGCGCTTCGCGATCTTGATCGTCGGGTACGGGAAGGGATCGCGCGCGAGCTGCTTCTCGACCTGCTCGACGTGATTGTCGTAGATGTGGCAGTCGCCACCGGTCCAGATAAACTCGCCCGGCTCGAGCCCCGTCTGCTGCGCCACCATCAGCGTGAGCAGCGCATAGCTCGCAATGTTGAACGGCACCCCGAGAAACATATCTGCCGAGCGCTGGTAGAGCTGGCAGCTGAGCTTGCCGTCTGCGACGTAGAACTGGAAGAAAGCGTGACACGGCATGAGTGCCATCTCGTCGAGTTCGGCGACATTCCATGCGCTCACCAGGTGGCGACGCGAGTCCGGGTTCTGCTTCAGCTGCTCCAACACCAGCGCGATCTGATCGATGTGCCCGCCGTCCGGGGTCGGCCATGACCGCCACTGCACCCCGTAGACGGGGCCGAGGTCGCCCTGGCTGTTCGCCCACTCATCCCAGATCGTCACCCCGTTGTCGGTGAGGTACTTCGTGTTGCCCTCGCCGCGCAAGAACCACAGCAGCTCGTACACCACCGATTTGAAGTGCACGCGCTTCGTCGTGATCAACGGAAACGACTCGGCGAGGTCGAAGCGAATCTGCTTGCCGAAGAGGCTGCGCGTGCCCGTTCCCGTACGATCGCCCTTCGGTGTGCCGTGCTCGAACACCTCCCGAAGCAGATCCTCGTACGGGGTTGCAATCGGTGCGGCAGTCATGGGCAAGATTCTAGCGAAGCTTCGCGCTTAGCCGCTGAGGCCGTCGTCGAACGTCTCGAGCATCGAGGTGTCTTGCGTCGCGTCTGCCTTCGCAAGCACCTTGCCGCTGAAGAACTCAGGCGACTTCTTCGCCTGCATCAGCATCAGCACCACACCGATGCCGAGCACCGCGACGCCGATCAGACCGACGAGGCCGATGCCTGCGATGTTGCTGCCGGAGCCGGCCGCGGGATCCATCGCATCGATCGTAGTTTTCACGAACACGATCAGCAGCAGCACGCCGCCAAGGCCCGGCAGTACGATCTTCGAGAAGACGGCCCCCGCGCCCTCCTTGAGGGCCGACTTGCGGAAGTACCAGGGGCTCGCGAGGGCGGTGATGCCGTAGTAGAAGCACACCATCATGCCGAGCGCGGTAATCGTGTCCCACAGCACGTCTTCGCTGATGAAGCGCATCACCGCGTAGAACACCGAGGCGACGATCGACGACAGCAGCAGCGCGACGTGCGGCGACTTGTACTTCGGGTGGACCTTCTTGATGGCGGGTGGCAGCGCACCGTAATGCGACATCGCGAGCAGGGTACGGGCTGGCGAGATAGCCGTGGAGTTGATCGACGCCATTGCGCTGACAAGAATCGCGAGGGAGAGCAGGATCGCGGCCGGGCCCATGACGGGGTGCGCGAGTGCCGCGAAGATGTTCTCGATGATCTCTTCATTGCCGAGACCCGTGGGGCCGTCACCAAGACCCGCGTACGCGACAGTCGCGGTCGCAGTGCCGACGTACAGCACAACGAGAATACCGACGAGAATCATTGCGGCCTTGCTCTCCGTCGACAGCTTGCCCTTCGACGGCTTGGTCTCTTCACCCATCGTGAGCACGGTGTCCCAGCCCCAGTACACGAAGATCGAGACTGCAATACCGGCGGCGAAGGCGCTGAAGCTCGACACCTCGAGCGGGTTGAACCATGAGAGCTCGGGCATCTTGCCTTCGGGGTTCGAAGGGTCGCCTGCACCGACGAACATCGCGATGATGAACCAGATCATGACCGCCATCTGAAAGACCACGGTGATGTACTGGAAGACCTTGGTCGAGGTCATGCCCCGGTACGAGATGAAGGTGGCGAGCGCCATGAAGCCGAGGCACACGAGTATGTTGATGAATTTGTTGCTCGCGATGTCGGCGATCGACGGGTCACCGACCATGATGCTGATCGATTGAAACAGGAACTCGACGGCGATGCCTGCGAGGTTCGAGAGCACGAGCACGGTGGCGGCGATGAGGCCCCAGCCTGCCATCCAGCCGATCCACGGACCGAACGCGCGAGTCGCCCAGGTGAACGAGGTGCCCGAATCCGGCATCGCGGTGTTGAGCGCGCGATAGCCGAGGGCCACGAGCAGCATGGGAATGAAGCCCATCAAGAAGATGGCGGGCGTCTGGTAGCCAACCTCGCTCGCGGCCGGGCCGACCGCAGCGGTCAGCGTGTATGCGGGGGCGCAGGTTGACAGGCCGATCACGAGCGCTCCGAGCACGCCGACGGTTCCCTGCGGCAGCCCCTTCTTGCTGATGCCTGTCAACGAGTCGAGGGTGCGCGTCGCGGGCGCGGCCGCGTTCAGGTCGTACTTGCTCATGTGTCTCCCACAATCTTTGACACGATACCGAGCGGCTCAGAGCGGCACTGGGCATCTGACGAAACGAAGAGATGTTCGCCTATACGCACGACGATGAGTTCTCGGTCATGGGGCCGAGGTCGTCGCTGCTAGGCAAAAATTGTATTCCCGAAACTGAGAATCACCTAAACGACTGTGCCTTATGCACCACGGCTCGCGCGCTCGCGCGCGATGCCTTCGCGAATCGCACGCCTCGCGCGGCTGCGGTCCCCGCACGCGTCATACACGATGCCGAGCCGCATCCAGCTTCTCCAGTTGTTCGGGTCGGCCTCGGCTTCTTCGCGATACTTCGCGAACGCGGCGTCCGCAACTGCGCGATCCGGCTTGCCAGTTGAGCCGACCTCGCCCAGATCGTCTGGCAGCAACCCCTCGGCCTCGAGTTTGTCGACGAGAGCCGTCGAGCGCGCGCCGAAAAGCAACTCGCGCACCAACGCCCACACGCCGATCAGCGGCAGCACGAGCAGCGCCACTCCCATTGCGATGGCGATCGGGGTGCCAGAAGCGAGCAGCGAGGCCGCGCGCACCCCGGCAAAGCCGAAGTACAGCACGAGCAGCGCACTCATGATCGCGACCCCCAGGATCGCCCTCGCCCGAGCGCTCACGCGCGCGCTGCCCCGCTCGCACCAGTGAGCCCGAGCACGTGCTCGAGGCCCACCACGAGACCCTCGAGGCCAGAGACCGCCCCGAGCGCGGCCCGAATGCCCGCGCGATACGAATCGTTCGAGTGCGTCACGTGGGTGATCGTCAGCTCTTCGCCCTCGCCACCGAAACGCACCTCTTGGCGCGCAATCACGCCCTGCATGCGCAGGCTGTGCACGGGAACCCCGGCGACCAGCTGGCCCCGCGCCCGCTGGTCGGCGAACGGCGCCTCTGGGGGGCGACCATCGCGCGCCTGCGCGACGAGCTCAGCGGTGCGTACCGCGGTGCCGCTTGGTGAGTCGATCTTGCCCGCGTGATGCGCTTCGATGATCTCGATGCTGTCGAAGTGCCTCGCCGCGATGGTCGAAAGCATCGTGCCGAGCACCGAGCCGAGCGAGAAGTTCGGCACGACGAGCACAGCCGCACCCGGCAGCTCTTCGACCACCGCTCGCAGCCCGTCGAGGCGCTCGGCAGACCAGCCGCTCGTGCCTATGATCACGCGCTGCCCGCGCCGCAGCGCACGCTCGACGATTGCGGGCGAGACATCGGGGTGGGTGACATCGAAGAGCACCGACGCGTCTGCCCCCTCGTCTGCTGGTGAGGCGCTACTCAGTCGCGCCGTCAGCTCGAAGTCGGGGTGATCCTCGACAATGCCACACACAAACTCACCAAGGCGACCGGTCGCACCGCTCACCGCAACCGAAATCGTCATGGTGCAATCCTAAGGCGAAGACCTACAGCGCGGCGCGTGCCACGTCGCCGACCGCGACCACGCTCATCGGACCCTCGGCAACGAACTGCGCGATCTCGCGAATCTGCAGCGGAGTCACCGCGTGAAAACGCTCGAGCGACGCGTCAAGCGTGAACAGCTCGCCAGCGCCAAGTTCCGCCCTCGCGAGCCTGCCCATGCGAGTGTCGCTGTCTTCAAGGGCGAGCGCCGATGAACCCGCGATCTGCCCGAGCGCGCGGGTGTGCTCTTCTTCAGTGATGCCACCGCTCGCGATGCCTCGCAGCTCGGCCTGAGCGAGCTCGGCGACCTGCGCCGCCTTCTCGGGCATCGTGCCGGCGTACATGCCAAAAACGCCGCCGTCGCTATAGCTCGCGCCGAACGAGTACGCGGTGTAGGCGAGGCCGCGCTTTTCGCGAATCTCTTGAAACAGTCGACTCGACATGCCGCCGCCGAGCACGGAGTTCATGATGCCGAAGGCGAAGCGGCGAGGATCCCCCGCACGCAGTCCCCGCGTGCCGATCATGAGGTTGATCTGCTCGCTCTCGCGAGGCACGAGGTGCGGGTCCGGAGCCGGCGCGAACCCCTCACCCAACGAGCTTCCTCCGCCGACGCCGACTGCGCGCCGCAGCGGCGCGCGATCCTCGTCGATGCTCCATCGACCGCCCGCGAGCCGCAAGGCTGCAAGCACCTGCTCGACAAGCCGGTCGTGATCGACCGCACCCGCCGCCGTCACCACAAGCGTCGACGGATCGTACTGCGCAAGGTAGTGGGCCATCACGTCGTCACGGCGGGCCGCGCGAATCGTCTCGGGGTTGCCGCCGATGGGGCGCCCGAGCGGGTGGGCGCCGAGCACGGCTTCGAAGAAGCGCTCGTTCGCGACGTCTGAGAGGTCGTCTGCGGCCATCGCGAGTTCTTCGAGGATCACCCCGCGTTCGGTCTCGAACTCGTCCGGATCGATCACCGAGTTCGTCACCATGTCGGCGAGCGTGACAACCGCGCCGTCAAGGTCGACGTCGCGCACCTTCGCGTAGTAGCAGGTGTACTCCTTGGCAGTCAGCGCATTGTTCTCGGCGCCGATGCTGTCGAAGCTCGTCGCGATCTCGTACGCGCCCCGCGTCGGCGTGCCCTTGAACAGCAGATGCTCGAGAAAGTGGGTGCTGCCGAGGCTTCCCGGCGCATCTCCGCGCTCAGCCTGCTCGTCGCGCGAGCCGATGCCGACCCAGAATCCGACCGTCGCCGAGCGCGCGCCGGGCATGTGCTCGGTCAGCACGCGCAGGCCGCTCGGGTGCACGGTACGGCGCATCAGCCCACCGCCGAGATCGGCTTCGAGTTCGGGCAGGTCGAGGGGAAGAAGAACTGGCTCTGGCATGCCCTCTACCCTACTGGCACGCGGCTCAGAATTCGGGCCATAGAGGTCTCGTGCTGGCGTGCTCGCACTAGACCTTCTTGACCCGGATTATCAAGAAGCGAAGCTGCGTGCCGAAACGCAGAAAGGGCCCGCACCTCCAAAGGGGTGCGGGCCCGATCCTCTTCGAAACGAAGAACTACTCGGCTGCCTCTTCGGCCGCTGCCTTGGCCGCCTCGGCCGCGGGGGCCTCAGCGGCCTCCTCGAGCACGGGCTCGAGCGAGAGCTTGCCGCGATCGTCGACCTTCGTGATCTTCACGAGAATCTTCTGACCGATCGAGAGCACGTCGTCGACCGACTCGATGCGCTTGCCACCGGCGAGCTTGCGCACCTCGCTGATGTGCAGCAGGCCGTCCTTGCC
>DDEV01000040.1 GCA_002336855.1 Leucobacter sp. UBA1945
GCAGATGCTCGATCAGCGCCACCTCGCGCCCCTGCAGCATGAGCCCCTCGGGAGTGTTCGGCACCGGCGCGTTCGCGCCGCCGAGCGCGGCGGCCCGAGTGCGCCAGAACGCGAGGCTCCAGGCCCTGGCGAGGGCGTAGAGTGTCAGCAGCGACACCAGCGCGCCGACCCCCATCAGCCAGTATGCGCCCGGGGTGCCGAGCTCGGCCGCAGCGGTGAAGAGGCCGAGTTTGCCGATGAACCCCGAGAACGGCGGGATACCCCCGAGGTTGAGCATCGGAATGAAGAACAATACCGCCACCACCGGGGCCGCCCGAAGCATGCCGCCCAGCGAGGTGAGGGAGGTAGTGCCGCCGTGTCGCTCGATCAGCCCCACCGCGAGAAAGAGCGTGGTCTGCACGATAATGTGGTGCGCGACGTAGAAGATGGTCGCCGCGTACCCGGCGCTGGTTGCCATGCCGATGCCGAAGATGAGATAGCCGATATGGCTGATCAGCGTGAACGAGAGCAGACGTTTGATGTCGAGCTGCGACACCGCTCCGAGTATGCCGACGAGCAGCGTCAGCGCGGCGATCACCAGCAACAACTGGTCGACGCTCGAGTGCGGAAAGATCTGGGTTTGGGCGCGAATGATCGCGTAGACGCCGACCTTGGTCAGCAGGCCCGCGAACACCGCGGTCACGGGAGCCGGCGCGGTCGGGTACGAGTCTGGCAGCCAGAACGCGAGCGGAAAGATCGCCGCCTTGATGCCGAAGGCGATGAGCAGAGCAAGGTTCAACAGCAGCTGCACGTTGCCCGGTAGCTCGGCGATGCGCAGCGTGAGCTGCGCAATATTCACAGTCCCGGTCGCGGCGTACACGAGGCCGATTGAGACGAGAAAGAGGATCGACGACACGAGCGAAACCACAACGTAGGTGACGCCCGCCCGAATACGGGGGCCCGTACCGCCGAGCGTGATGAGCACGTAGCTCGCGACGAGCAGAATCTCGAAACCGACGTACAGGTTGAAGAGATCGCCCGCGATGAACGCGTTGCACACGCCTGCGCCGAGCACCAGATAGGTGGGGTAATAGATCGAGACCGGCGTCTCGTCGTCACCGTCGGCCAGACCCTGGCCGAGCGAAAAGAGCAGCACGCCGAGCAGCACGACCGCCGACACAGTCAGCATGAGTGCGCTGAGGCGATCCACGACCAAAGAAATACCGAAGGGCGCGGCCCAGCCGCCCACCTGCATCACCAGCGCGCCCTGCTGATCGACGATCCACATGAAGGCGCCGCTCAATGCGACCACCGCGACGAGGGCGATCACCGTGATCAGCTGCTGCGCACGGCGGCGGCCAGGCAGTGCGAGCGCAAGCGCTGCGCTGCCAAGCGGGATCAGCACCACGAGCGGGATCAGCGAAATCATGCCTGGCCCTCCCTCGTGTCTTCGTTCTCGTCTGCGTCTGCTCCGAGCTCGTCGAACTCGGGTGCTCGCTCGAGCTCCTCGTCGGTGACCTCGTCGGTCGTGAGCGTCTCGGCATCGACGAGCTCGAGATCGTGGGCGTCATCGACCACGGCGTCTTCGCTCTCTCTCGCCAGGCGCCAGCTGCGGTAGATCAGCGCGAGCATGAACGCGCTCACACCGAAGGTGATCACGATCGCGGTCAGAATGAATGCCTGAGGCAGCGGGTCGCTCATGTCGATCGGCTCGGCATCACCGTAGATCGGTGCCGCACCGAACGCGCCGGAGGTGAGAAAAATCAGCAGATTCGTGGCGTTGCCGACAAGCAAGAACCCGAGCAGCACCCGCGTCAGACTGCGATCGAGCAGCAGGTACACGCCGACGGCGAAGAGCACCACCATCACGGCGACAAGCACGATCGGAATGGAGAGCGTCACGAGGCACCCCCTCTCGAGGTCGCGGTCTCATCGAGCGCGGTCTCGAGGTCATCTTCTTCTTGCCTATCGATCTCAGCGCCAAGGCTTCGCAGCACGTCAAGCACGAGGCCGAACACCACGAGATACACACCGATATCGAAGAGCGTGGACGTCACGAGCGGCAGCGTGCCGAGGGGGCCCAGATCGAGGTCGATCCAGGCCGAGGAGAGGGCCGCCTGCCCGAAGAAGAGCGGCAGAATTGCCATCGTCGCGGCGAGGGCAAGGCCAGCCCCCAGAATGCGGCCCGCGTCGACGGGCACCGTCGCACCCAGCTCGTCTCGGCCACCGGTGAGGTAGCGTGCGACGAGCGCGAGACCCGCGACCAGGCCACCGGCGAAGCCGCCGCCCGGAGAATTATGCCCGACGAGCAGCAGGTAGAACGAGAGCAGAATCAGGGCGTGAAAGGTCAGCCTCACGACCACTTCGAGCAGGATTGAGCGGCGTGAGGGGTCGAGGTTGCGGCCCGCGAGCAGCCAGGTGCGGCGCTCGACAGGGTCTTTCGGGTCGTTCACCCGGCGAATGTGCTCTTGCACCTGCAGTCGCGCGTCGCGGCGCCCGAGTTTCGGCAGCGTATCAACGCGAGTTCTCAAGAACACAAGCGAGGCCACGCCCGTCGCGGCCGCAAGAATCACGGAGAGCTCGCCCATCGTGTCCCAGCCGCGAATGTCGACGAGCATCACGTTCACCACGTTGGCGCCATGACCGCCGAGGTAGGCGAGCTCGGGCAGTTGCAGCGAGATCGGGTCGGCGGAGCGCGCCGCCATCGAGATGAGCACGAGCGCGCCGATGGTGAGGCCCACAGCGCCGCCGATCGCCGCGCGAACCCAGCGCTTCCAGCGAGAGGCGCGCAGCGTGATGCGCTGCGGCAGTCTACGAATGACGAGCACGAACGCGATGAGTGTGACCGTTTCGACGAGCGCCTGAGTCAACGCTAGGTCGGGTGCTCCGTGCAGCGCGAAAATGGCGGCCATGCCGTATCCGGTCACGCCGACCAGCACGACCGCTTGAAACCTCGTGCGTGCCCGCATCGCAAAGAATGCGGCGCCGATCATGATGAGTGCGATCGGCAGCTGGACTGGCGAGGTGAACAGCGGCATGCCCATGGGGAGCGCCGCCGTCGCAATCATCGTGCCACCAAGAGTTGCCGCGGTTACCGCAAGAATCACCGCCAAGTAGAACGGAAGGGATCCTCGCTGCGTGAGCGAAGTCAACCTCACTGCGATCACGTCGAGCCAGTGCGTGAGCAGCCAGTACACGTGCGAGGCAGTGAAACGCTCGGAGGCTACCGGCACAGCCCGGTTGCCTCGAATGAGGAATATGGCGAGCGCGGTGCCGAGAGCAAGCACGATGGCTGACGCGGCGAGCGGCAACGTCAACCCATGCCAAAGCGCCAGGTGTTCGGCGCCGGTGCCAGGCATCGCGCGCCACAGCAGGCTGTCGAAGCGGGGAGCGAGCACGCCTCCCAGAAGCGTCAGTGCCACGAAGATCGCTGGGGTCACCAGGGTGCTCGGCGAATCCCGATGCACGATCGTGCAGAGCTGCACCTGTTTCTTAGTGGCGAAGGTGCCCCAGAGAAAACGCAACATATAGGCGACGGTGAGCACGCTTCCGAGCATCGCGACGGCGAACGCGAGCACCGCGATAGGCAGGGTCTGCCCAGCATCGAGGAGTTCAGCGAATGCGGCCTCCTTCGCGACGAAGCCAATCAGCGGCGGCACACCCATCATGCTGAGCGAGGCGAGCACCGCAATGGCCGCGAGCCCGGGAGCCTGCCTGCCCAAGCCGCTGAGTCGGCGCAGGTCGCGGGTACCGGTGCGGTGATCGACGATGCCGACTACGAGAAAGAGTGGGGCCTTTGCGAGGGCGTGCGCGAAGAGCAGCGCGAGCCCGGCAAACGCGACGTTCGGCTCAGCGACCCCGAATACCATCACCAGCAGGCCGAGCTGGCTGACCGTGCCGTGAGCAACGATGAGCTTGACGTCGTACTGGCGAAGCGCACGAACCCCACCCCCGATCATGGTGATCGCGCCGAGCACCACCAGGGTCTCTCGATACCCTGGCACCTCGGCAAAACCCTCGCCGAGCCTCGCGATGAGGTAGACGCCAGCCTTCACCATCGCCGCTGCGTGCAAGTAGGCGCTCACCGGGGTCGGCGCGGCCATAGCGCCCGGGAGCCAGAAATGGAACGGGAAGATCGCCGATTTCGAAAGCGCACCGACGAGCACGAGGTACACCGAAACCGTCGCGATCGCGCCCTGCGGTGGTGACGCAACGATTTCAGAGAGGTTCGGCGTGCCACTCATGGTTGCGAGGATCACCACGCCCACGAGCATCACGAGACCGCCGGCGGTGGTCACCATAAGCGCTTGGAGCGCCGATGAGCGACTGGTTCGCCTCTTATGAGCGTGAGCGATCAGCAAAAACGAGAAGACGGAAGTGGCTTCCCAAAAGATGAAGAGCAGGTAGACGTTATCGGCGAGTACCAGCCCCAGCATGCTTGCCCCGAAGCCGAGAAAGACCGCAGCGAAGCGTGCCAGACCTTCTTCTTCGTCATCGAAGTAATTGCGGCAGTACAGCAGCACCAGCGTTCCCGCCCCCGTCACGAGCAGCGCGAACAACCACGAAAGCTGATCCATGCGAAACGTAAGGTCGAGCCCGAGCTGAGGCAACCATTGCAGTTGCTCGACGACGGGACCCCCGGGAGCGCCGAGAGGCAGCAGCACACCGAATGCGAAGGCAAGCGGGAGCGCCGCGAGAAAGAAGCCGTTGCGGCGCATACGCCGCACGATCGGGTAAATCAGAAGCGCGGAACAGGACAGAGCGAGCAGGATTGTCGCCATCGTCCCCATGCACTTCCTCCGTCCCGACTCGCTGTATGTATCTGAACCATTCTATCGGAGCGAGAGTGCGAGCCTCGTCGATCGGAGTTGTTCGCCGTCCAGGTATCCCAGCTCGGTGGTTGATGGCTGTCTCACACAAAAAAAAAGAGGGGGCTGACCGTCAAGGT
>DDEV01000097.1 GCA_002336855.1 Leucobacter sp. UBA1945
TGCCGACGCAGGTGTCGGGGTAGGCGAAGGTCTGACCGTCGATCTCGCGGGTAAAGGTGACGCGTGCGAGGTACTCGATGTTGACCTGGTGCACGATGCCGGTTCCCGGGGGCACGACCTTGAACTCGTCGAATGCTCCCTGGCCCCAGCGCAAGAACTGGTAACGCTCGCCGTTGCGCTGGTACTCGATCTCGACGTTGCGGGCTGCAGCCGAAGCGACGCCGTAGACATCAGAGATGACCGAGTGGTCGATGACCATCTCGGCGGGTGCCAGTGGGTTGATCTTGTCTGGGCTGCCACCCAGGTCGACCACGGCCTCGCGCATGGTGGCGAGGTCGACGACACAGGGCACGCCGGTGAAGTCTTGCATGATTACGCGCGCGGGCGTGAACTGAATTTCGGTGTCGGGCTCTGCGTTCGCGTCCCAGCCACCGAGCGCCTCGATGTGCTGCTTCGTGACGTTCGCGCCGTCTTCGGTGCGAAGCAAGTTCTCGAGCAGCACCTTCAAGCTGTACGGGAGCCGCCCCCCACCATCAACCTTGTTGATGTCGAAGATCTGGTACGACTTGCCGCCCACCTCAAGGGCAGTCTGCGCGCCGAAACTATTGAGAGATGCCATGACCACTCCGTTCGAATTTATCTCGATGTCAAGATAATTCTATACCGTTACGCCTCGAAGAGGATCGCAGGGCCGCTCTCGGGTCAGCTAGCTATCGGCGTGTCGTTCATCTGATGAGGCTGACTTTTCGCTCGCACCAGCTGCTTCTTCACCCTCAGGCGGGCCCACCGCCGCACTCACACGCGAGAGCACCAACCATGTGAAGAGCATGGCGAGCGCGAAAAGGGGCACCCCCATCACGAGTCGAGCCACGCCGAGCGCACCGGTCTGATCCGCGAAGAACAGCGGCAACTGCACCGCGAGTCGGGCCGCAAACACCACGATCCAAATCACCGTCACGACGATCGCGGCATGCTTCAGCTTCGCGACACCGCGCCACTCGGTCAGCGATCCTCGAAACACACCGAAGAGCAACCCAACCAGCGGCCACCCGACGATCAACGAAATCGCGTGTGCCAAAATCCACGCGCCGTTGATGAAGAATCCGGGAACGAAATAGCTGCTTCCCTCGCCCGAGAACATAACCGCAGCAACGCACACCACAACGCCGATCACTCCTGAGAGCGCTGCGACGAGCGGTTCTTTGCGCAGCAAGCGCCATACGATCGCGATTGCAGCAAGAACAAGTGGGGCGATCGCCGAGAGTCGCGCGTCTTTCGTGATCACGTACACCGTCAGGTACACGGTCGCCGGAAGCAGAGACTCGAGCACGCCGCGCCAGCCGCCGATCGCGGCCAGCAGGCCTCCCGGGCTCACCGACTCGCCCGACATGCTCGCTTCGACTACTTTGCCAAGACTGCTGCCCAAGACCTTTGACGGGTCGATCGACTCTCGTTCACCCGAGGCATCCTGCTCAGGGTTCTCGTCGGGCGAGGAAGAACTCACGCCTGAGTCGTTCCCGTGGGATTCTGTGCGACGCCCGCGGGCACCTGCAGCTGCAGCAGCTCACTCGGCGGCATTGGCTGATCGCCGCGCACGACGACCATGTCGCGAAACAGCTCAATTACCCGGGCGCGAGCCTGGGCGTCTTCTGCAGCGGCGCCCATGATGACGCCGCGCAGCATCCAGCGAGGGCCATCGACTGCGACGAAGCGCACGGTACGGGTGCCGCCGCCCTGCTCGGCCGGAACCGACGAGACCGCGATCAACTCAGGGCCGAGCTCGCCCTCGGCCTCTTCGATTCGCGCGCCCTGCGACGAAAGCTGCGCAGAGATCTCGCTTCGCACCTGATGCCAGAGACCCGTCGTCTTCGGCGCAGAGAACGCTTGCACCTGCAGCAGCGAGCCCTCAAAATCGAGGGTGACCGCAACCACGCGCTTTGCGCGCTCGTCGACCTCGAGGCGAAGCTGCAAACCCTCGCGCGGAGCAACCTTAATGCCACCGAAATCAACGTACGGACGCATGGTCGGCACCTCGACGATGTCGAAAGGACCCGCGGTTTCGCGGTCCTCGGGAGCCGATTTCGACGAGTCGACCTCGATAGCGGCTTCTGACTGAGCCAGTTCGAGCTCATCTGAGGCGTTCGCAGTGCCGTCACTCATAATGTGTTGCTTCTTTCAGTTGCGGCCCGAGCGCGCTGAATGCGCGGGCCCGTCGTGTCTGTGTAAATCCTAGGCTTGTTCGCGCACGCCAGTCGAACCGAAACCGCCTTCGCCCCGCTGACTCTCAGGGAGCGCTTGCACCGGCGCGAACACCGCGCGGGTCACCGGCATCACGATCAGTTGGGCAATACGATCGCCGGGCGCGATCTCGAACGGCTCTCGAGGATCGAGGTTGATGAGCGGCACTTTGATCTCGCCTCGGTACCCGGCGTCGATCGTGCCGGGAGAGTTCACGATGGAGATGCCGTGTTTCACGGCGAGACCGCTGCGGGGCACGACAAACGCCGCATAGCCCTCGGGCAGGGCAAACCGTACGCCCGTGGCGACGAGCGCTCGCTCGCCGGGCGCGAGCACCAGCGCCTCGGCGCTGCGCAGGTCTGCACCGGCATCGCCAGGTTGTGCGTAGGCGGGAATCTGCTCGGCCTCGCCGACGATGGGCAGTTCAATGACATCACTCACCCAGACAGGCTAGCGGATTCTGCGGGCGCGTGAGCCGAAACCTTCGCAGGGCCGAGTTGCCTGATTCGACCGGCTCGTTCTCAGGGCCACTCAAGGGATAATAGAGCCATGAGCAACGACTCCCCCTCAAGCTACCGCGAGCGACTCTGGCCCTCCCCGGGACTCATGATCGCACTTCTGCTGCTTTTGCCGGCGGTCGCGATGGTGATGACGCCGATCAATGCCACGTTCGCGATTCCCGCAGCCATCGCGGTGTACGTGCTGATCGCGGGATCTCTCGTGCTGATGTCGCCCGTGGTTCAGGTCGTAGACGGCGTGCTGAGCGCAGGGAGCGCCCGAGTTCCGGTCTCAGCGCTTGGCGAGATTCAGGAGCTCGACGATGCGAAGCTCCGAAAAACGATAGGCCCGGGCGCAGACGCCCGAGCCTATCTACTTGTGCGCGGCTTCATTCACCGCGGCCTGCGCATCGAGCTCATCGACAGCGAAGACCCGACCCCGTACTGGGTGGTGACGAGCCGCAACCCCCAGCGCTTCGCCGCAGCAATCGAGGCAGCGAAGGCCGGGGTCAAGGCTTAGTTAGGCGCGCTCCCGACGCAGTAGCGTCGGCGCGGGATGCGTTACGACGCGATGCGTCCTAACCCGAGCATTCCGCGCAAATGGGCCCGAGCTTGCTCTCGTGATCGAGCTGCGAGCGGTGACGCACGAGGAAGCAGTTCACACAGGTGAACTCGTCATCCTGCTGCGGCAGTACGACGACATCGAGCTCAAGGTCTGAAAGGTCTGCGCCAGCAAGCTCGAAGCCTGGGTTATCTGCATCTTCCGAATCAATCGAAGACGCACCCTTCGTGGGCACACGCTCTTTGAGGGCCTCGATCGATTCTGACTCGTCGTCAGACTTCCGGGGGGCGTCGTAATCGGTAGCCATGCTCTCCTACGCTTCTTCTCGACAAAATTAAACTCACGAACTGCGGCCATAGTTTGCCGCACGAACCCCCCTCGGCGCAAACCCATAACCCGTGAATTTGCTGAGCGCGGGCCGCGATCCTCGTGGGCGAAGCCTCGATGAAGCCTCGTGGGTCTCGAATTTTCGCAACTACCCGACTCAATGTGGCGCTGACCCCCGTGAACATGGCACGCTGGGGTGGAGTGCGGAAGGAAACGGCAATGGATGAATTGCGGGTAGTGCGACGCGAGGATCAGTCGCTCATCGTGGCGAACGAGGCCGGTGACGAATACCGACTGGTCGTAGACAGCAGCGTGCTCGCTGATCTTCGCCATCTGGCGCGGCAGGCGACGGGCGGCGCACGCATCAACCCTCGCGAGATTCAATCGCTCGTGCGCGCAGGTAAGAGCCGAGCCGAGATCATGGAGCTCACCGGCGCCGAAGACAGCGATATCGAACGCTACGAGGAGCCCGTGCTGGCCGAGCGTCGTTTCATCCTTTCGAGCGCGCAGAGCGTTGCGGTGCGTACCAGCCCGTCGGAACCCAGCGAAGAGCACTTCGGAGCCGTCATCGCTGAGCGCCTCATCGGACTCGCGGCGAAAAAGATCGCCTGGACCTCGTGGCGCGACGAAGAGGCCGGCTGGATGATCGGCCTCGATTTCATCTCGCACGAGGTCTCGCACCACGCAGTGTGGTCGTTCGAACATCGCAAGGGCCTGCTCTCGCCTATCACCCCCGACGCAGTGTCGCTGTCGCGGCAGGGCGAGGTCGGCGACCGACTGATTCCGAAGCTTCGCGCAGTCGACGCATCGGGCGAGAAGGATCGCTTCGATTCGGACGCATTCGACCGCGAGGAGCTTCGCGGTGCGGAACACGAGAGCGACTCGTCGGCACTGGCCGCGGCGCCCGATGCTGACCCCGAAGTCGGCGACAACACGCTGCCTGCTCCCCCGCAGATGAGTGCGGGAGCCGAGGCAGCAGTGCGCGCTGGTCACCCGTCAACCGCGTCGATTCCGGTCGTCGATCCCGAAGACGAGTTCGCTCGGCGCCGCGAGATCGATCAGCGAGCGATTAAGACGCCCGAGCCCGAGGTGCAAGATCTGGGCCAGACGGCAGACTTGCTCGACGCGCTGCGGCGCCGCAGGGGCGCTCGCGACGCCTCGCCCGCCGAGCCAGACGATCTGGGGTCTAGCGACGAGCACGAAGGGGCGCCCGTGCAGCAGCTGCCCCTTCGCGGCCTCGAACGAAACGAGCCTGAGTCGTCTCGAAACATTCCGACAGAGAGCCGCCCAATTGAGCCGGCATCAGCCACTACGAAACCCGCGGAGCCCGACGTTCAGTCCGCTCAAGACAAGAAGCAGAGCGACCCGGCGAAGAGCGGCAAACGCCGCACCTCGATTCCGAGCTGGGACGACATTCTCTTCGGCACGAGAAGCGAAGAAGACTAAGACCTAACTGCGGCGAGCCTCGGCGACCGCAGCAACTGCTCCCGCAAACCCGGTGCCCTCGAGCGCTCCGGAGACTGCGAGCGGCACGCCACGCTCTTCATCGCTCGTGCCGCCGTGTTGCCCGACCATCTCATGCACCACGGGGTCATCGCTCGTGAGCATGAATGCCGACTGACCGCGCGCAGCGACGAGCACCTCGCCGAGGCGCTCTGCTATCCCCTCACCCACCTCGCCAAACCAGCCAGCGGCGATGGCCTCGTCGCGGGTGCCAACCCAGGCAAGCTTGCCGAGAGCTCGCTGCGTCTCAGCAGCAACTCGCTCGGCATCTGCCCCTGCACGCAGATAGAGCGAACGCATGCGAGGCTCTCCCCCGATCAACTCGACTTCGTCGGTCACGGTAAGTTGGTCGAGCATCATGCGTTTCTCAGGCGGCACGTCGATGACGCCGTGGTCAGCCGTGACGATGACCCCCACGTCGTTCGGCAGCGTGCGCAGCAGGTCAGCGAGCGCGGCATCGAGCTGCTCGAGTCGTAGCCGCCACTTGTCGCTCTGCCAGCCATCGTGGTGGGCGACCTTGTCGAGCTCATCGACATAGAGATAGGCGAGCAGAGGATCATCGCCGCGCGCGAGGCGCGAGGCGATACTGAAGCGATCGGCAATCGTCTGACCCCCGTGGTACGCGGCGCCGGTCAAGATCGCCTCGGTGAGCCCGCCGGTTGCGTGCGCCGGTCTGCCTATCGCGACGGTTCTCGCCCCGATACGCGTTGCCAGGCCGAACAACGGCTCAGATCGCTGCCAGGCGCGGCGATCCTCGATACCCGCCCAATCTTTCAGCGTCGTGACGAGACCTCGCTCCGGGTGCCGAATCTTGTACCCGATCAATCCGTGCGCACCGGGCAGCGTTCCGGTCGTAAGCGTCGTGAGTGCCGCGCCGGTGGTTGAAGGGATCACAGTCTCGATACGTCGGGACGGCAGTGAGGCGAGTGTACGGGCGTGCCCCGCAGCAGCCTTGAGATTTGCGTGCCCGAGTCCGTCTACGACCACCAGCACGATCGACCTCACCGCAGGAAGGCGCCCTTCGGCGATCGCGGCTTGCTCTGCGGTCGATCCTCGCAGAATCTTTGCGTCGCAAAGCAGCTGAAACGCGTCGACGCCGGCCGAGCTCGCCATCGAAGCAATCGCTGTCGGAAGAATCGCGGCCAGCCTCGCGCCGTTGTCGGTGGGCATCGGTAGCATGAAATCCATCGTATCCGCGCGCGCCAATCGGCGTGCACTCAGAAGGGTGTTGCACCAGATCGTGACCGAGCAGAAACCACTCGAACGCATCGAAGACATCGACATCCAGTCAGAGATGGAGTCGTCGTTTCTCGAGTACGCCTACTCGGTGATCTACTCGCGCGCGCTCCCCGATGCCCGCGACGGCCTCAAGCCCGTGCAGCGCCGCATTCTCTACATGATGACCGACATGGGCCTTCGTCCCGAAAAGGGGCACGTGAAGAGTGCCCGCGTCGTCGGCGAGGTCATGGGCAAGCTGCACCCGCACGGCGACGCCTCGATCTACGATGCCCTCGTGCGCCTCGCCCAGTCGTTCGCGCTGCGCCTGCCGCTCGTCGACGGCCACGGCAACTTCGGCTCGCTCGACGACGGGCCCGCGGCATCTCGCTACACCGAGGCGCGTCTTGCCGGTGCCGCGCTCGCGATGACCAGCTCCCTCGACGAAGACGTCGTCGACTTCGTACCGAACTACGACAATCAGCTCATGCAGCCAGAGGTGCTGCCGTCGGCGATTCCCAACCTGCTCGTCAACGGTGCCTCCGGCATCGCGGTCGGCATGGCGACGAACCTCGCACCGCACAACCTGATCGAGGTGGTCGAGGGTGCGAGGCATCTGCTGATGCACCCCGACGCGACCGTCGAAGACCTCATGGAGTTCGTGCCCGGGCCCGACCTGCCGGGCGGCGGCATCATCGTCGGGCTCGACGGCGTGAAAGACGCGTACCGCACCGGCCGCGGTGCATTCCGCACTCGCGCCAAGGTGTCGGTCGAGCAGCTCGGGCCGCGGCGCACCGGCCTGGTCGTCACCGAGCTGCCCTACCTCGTCGGCCCTGAGCGCGTCATCGAGAAGATCAAGCAGGGTGTCGAGGCGAAGCGACTTTCGGGTATCAGCGACGTTGCAGACCTGACCGACCGCAAGAACGGCCTGCGCCTCGTGATCACGCTGAAGACCGGCTTCAGCCCCGAGGCCGTGCTCGAACAGCTCTACCGGGTCACCCCGCTCGAAGACTCATTCAGCATCAACTCGGTCGCACTTGTCGATGGGCAGCCGCAAACGCTCGGCCTGCGTGAGCTACTGCGCGTCTTCGTCGACCACCGCCTCTCGGTGGTTCGCAGGCGCAGCGAGTACAGACTGCGCAAGCGGCGCGAGCGACTGCACCTCGTCGAGGGCCTGCTCATCGCGATCCTCGACATCGATGAGGTGATTCAGCTCATTCGCACGAGTGATGATGCCGAATCGGCGCGCGGCCGGCTGATGCAGGTGTTCGACCTGAGCGAGGCGCAGGCCGAATACATCCTCGAACTGCGACTGCGCCGCCTGACGAAGTTCTCGCGCGTCGAGCTCGAGGGTGAGCGAGATCAGCTGCAGTCCGAGATCGAGGCACTGCTGCTCATTCTCGGCGACGACGCTCGTCTGAGGGCCGTGGTTTCTGAAGAGCTAGACGAGGTCGCCGAGGCATACGGCACCCCACGACGCACCGTGCTCACCGGCGCCGTGGCTCGCCCGGCGCGCGCGGGCTCGGCGGCCGCATCGCTCGAGGTCGCAGATACACCGTGCACCGTCTTGCTCTCTACTACCGGCCGAGCCCTTCGACTCGATCGAGACCCCGAGGCCGACGGCACGTCGCCCGCACGGGGAGCCTCCCGCGCCACCAAGCACGGCGCGGTGCTCGCGTCAGTCGACGGCACGGTGCGCGGCGAGCTCGGTGCGATTCTGAGCGACGGCACCCTGCACAGATTCACCCCCGTCGACCTTCCGCTTGTGCCTGCCGCGTCCATCGCGTTTTCGGCTGGCGTGCCTCTGGCCGCCTACATCGGCGTTACCGACAAGAAGCTGCGGGTCGTCGGCGTCGTTGCGCTCGAGAGCGAGACGCCGGTCGGGCTCTTCACCGAGCAGGGTGTGGTGAAGCGCGTCGTGCTCACTGAGCTACCAGCGCGCCCCGAGTTCGAGGTGATCGGGCTCAAGGCGGGCGACCGGGTCGTCGCCGCCTTCCCCGCTCCCGACGGCTTCGAGTTCGCCTCGGTCGCAAACGACGCGCAACTGCTGCGCTTCGCCACCTCTTCCGTGCGCCCGCAGGGGCGCCCCGCCGGTGGCATGGCCGGCATGAAGCTCGGCGCCGATGCGCGCGTGATCTTCGCGACTGCTGTTGCCCCAGACGCTGCCGCCCAGGTCGTGACGGTTGCAGATAGCTCGCTCACGCTGCCCGGCACCGATGTTGCCACCGCGAAGGTGAGCGATTGGTCCGAGTTCCCGGCAAAGGGTAGGGCAACCGGTGGCGTGCGTGCGCAACGCTTCTTGAAGGGCGAAGATCAGCTGTCTTGCGCCTGGGTTGGCATGGGCGAACCGCGGGCTCTGGCGGCAGACGGTGCGGCGCGCAAGCTGCCTACCGAGCTCGGCCGCCGAGATGGCTCTGGCGTGCCGATCGACGGTGCTGCGGCTTACGTCGGCGTGGCCCCGTAGGCCAGCCGGACGACCGGCTCTCGGTCACCCCCTCGGGCGTGTGGCTGCAGGCACCCTTGTGCCTGCAGCCACACATTAGCCCTATGCGTCGATGCGCTCGCGATCGAGGTCGTCGGCGTTCTCGATGATGAACTCCTTTCGAGGAGCCACATCGCCGCCCATCAACAGCTCGAACACCTGCGAGGCGTCGTGCGCGTCTTTCAGGTGCACGCGACGGAGGGTTCGGTGCTCGCGATCCATCGTCGTCTCGGCCAACTGATCGGCGTCCATCTCGCCGAGACCCTTATAGCGCTGGATCGGCTCGACGTACTTCTTGCCCCGGCGGCGAAGGTCTGCGAGCAGCGTTTGCAGCTCTTTCTCGCTGTAGGTGTAGATCACGTCGTTCGGCTTGCGCCCAGCGTTCTGCACGATCACGCGGTGCAGCGGAGGCACCGCGGCGTAGACCCTGCCAGCTTCGAGCATCGGACGCATGTAGCGGAAGAAGAGCGTCAGCAGTAGCGTGCGAATGTGTGCGCCATCGACGTCGGCGTCGCTCATGAGAATGACCTTGCCGTAGCGCGCAGAGTCGATATCGAAGTCGCGCCCAGAGCCGGCGCCGATCACCTTGATAATCGAGCTGCACTCGGCGTTGCTGAGCATTTCTGCGACAGAGGCCTTCTGCACGTTCAGAATCTTGCCGCGAATCGGCAGCAGCGCCTGAAACTCGCTGTCGCGCGCGGGGCGCGCAGTGCCGAGCGCGCTGTCGCCCTCGACGATGAAGAGTTCGGTCTCAGCCACGTCGCGCGAGCGGCAATCGATGAGCTTCGCCGGGAGTGACGAGCTCTCGAGTGAGCTTTTGCGCCTGGCCGTATCGCGTTGTGCTCGGAGGGC
The DNA here is from genome assembly GCA_002336855.1 of Leucobacter sp. UBA1945. GTDB lineage: Bacteria > Actinomycetota > Actinomycetes > Actinomycetales > Microbacteriaceae > Leucobacter. The sequence goes on from DDEV01000097.1 coordinate 9,677, forward strand.
GATACGCGACTTCATCTCTGCGACCATCTTTTCGAGCAGAGTAGCGGCCTGCGCCTTCTCGTCTCGCTTGGTCGAGGCGTATCGTTCTTCGAGACCCTTTGCCACGGCCTTTGCGACGATCTGACGCACTGCCGCAGTGCCGAGCACTTCTTTGGTCTGCCCCTCAAATTGCGGCTCAGGCACGCGCACAGTGACGACCGCCGTCAGGCCCGTCAGAATGTCGTCTTTCTCGGGCTTATCGCTGCCGGCCTTCAGCTTGCGCGCATTCTGCTCGATCTGTTTGCGGAAGAACTTGGTGAGCCCCTGCTCGAAGCCGCTCAGGTGCGTGCCACCTTTCGGCGTCGCGATGATGTTCACGAAACTCTGAATCTCGGTGTCGTATCCCGAGCCCCAGCGCATCGCGATGTCGACCTCACAGCGACGCTCGATCTCTCGCGACACGAGCCCGCCCGACTTTTCGTCCATTACGGGCACGGTTTCAGTGAAGGTACCTTCATCTGTCACCCGCCAGGTCGAAGTGAGTGCCGCGTCTACGGCAAGGTAGTCGACGAACTCGCTGATGCCTCCTTCGTATTGAAAGCGGTGGATCGGCGCCTCACCGGATTCGCCGCGAGACTCGGTGCGCTCGTCACGAATTTCGATCGCGAGCCCGGGAACGAGAAACGCCGTCTGTCGTGCACGCGCGACGAGCGACTCGGGCTCGAAGCGTGCGGTCGAAAGAAAGATCTGCGGGTCGGCCCAGTAGCGCACCCGCGTGCCGGTCACACCCTTTTTGACCTTGCCAATCTCGCGCAACGTCGAGGCGTCTTCAAACGGCGTGAACTCGCTGTCGGGGCTGTCGCCAGCGAACACTCCCGGCTCACCGTGTCGAAACGACATTGCCCAGGTCTTGCCATCACGGTCGACCTCGACGTCAAGGCGAGACGACAGCGCGTTTACCACCGAGGCGCCGACGCCGTGCAGGCCGCCTGAGGACGCGTAGCCGCCACCGCCGAACTTGCCACCGGCGTGCAGCTTGGTGAAGACGAGCTCGACACCGGTGAGCCCGCTCTTCGGCTCGACATCGACGGGCACGCCGCGGCCACGGTCGCTCACCGTGACACTGCCATCAGCGTGCAGCTGAATGCCGATTTCTTCGCCGTACCCGGCGAGCGCCTCGTCGACCGAGTTGTCGATGATCTCCCAGAGGCAGTGCATCAGGCCGCGGGAGTCGGTCGTGCCGATGTACATGCCCGGGCGTTTGCGTACGGCCTCAAGACCTTCGAGCACAGTGAGATGGCGTGCGGAATAGCTCGACTCTGCCAAGACGGCGGCCCCTTTCTAGCGTGACCTGTTAACCCTAGAACGAACCGCCGACATCGACGCTGAAACGCGCCGCCGAACCCCACACCCAGCAGGCTACGCGGTCAGCGAAACAGGGCGGCGCTACGAACAAACTCCAGGTAAACGTGGTTTGATTGAGGCACGAAAGGAAATCGGGCAGTTGGCCCGGTTTCAGATGAGATGAGGGAGGCAGCCATGACTACGCTGGAACAGGATCGCGCAGAGACCACCGCTGCAGATCGCCCCATCACCGGCCTCGACCGTTGCGACAGCTGCGGCGCCCAGGCCTACGTGCGCGTGGTGCTCGGCGGCAGCGAGTTGCTCTTCTGCGGGCACCACGCCAAGAAGCACGAGGCAAAGCTGCGCCCAATGGCAGAGGTGTGGCATGACGAGACCTCGCGCCTCGTGGACGCTCGGTGAGCGAACAGCGCCTCGCAGGCGAACCGCAGAAGGGGCTCGGGCTCGGCAGACGCGTTCGATATCTCGTTGATCGTGTCAGGGCGCTCGACGCCGGTCGCCTCTGGAACCTCGCTGGTGCCATCAGCAAGGATGCGCGTAGGCCGCGCCTGGTGATCCTTGTCGATATGCTCTACAGCTCTGTCGTGTACGAGATCGCATTTCAGGACTACCAGGACTGGGATTTCTTCGACCTGACGCGCGCTGAACGCCGCACGTTCATGAGCCACCCGAAGTCGAACCACCTCGCGCTGAAGCTGAACCACCCCGACTTTCGCGGCAAGCTCGCCGACAAATCGCGGTTCAACGAAGAGTTCGCCGAGTTTCTCGGGCGTGAGTGGCTCGATGTGCGAAACGCAGACGCGCAGCAGATCGAAGAGTTCGTCACCCGCCACGGCGCGGTCATGGCGAAGGTTCCCGACAGCCTTGGCGGTATCGGTATCGCCAAGCGCGAGGCTTCAGAGATCACCGACTACGCCGCGTTTCGCGAAGAGTTGCTCGCGGGTCGCCAGTTTCTGCTCGAGCAGCTGATTCCGCAGCACGAAGAGATGTCGCGCCTGTGCAATACGAGCGTGAACACGCTGCGCGTCATCAGCTACCTCGACGGCGACAAAGTGCACATTCTCGCGAGCGTGCTCAAGATCGGCAACGGCGGCGCGATCGACAACTTCAGCCACGGCGGCATGTACACGATGCTCGATGATCACGGCGTGGCGCACTACGCGGCGTTCGACGGCGAGAACCGCACGTTCACCGTGCACCCGGTGACCGGCACCTCGATCGTCGGCTTCCAAGTACCGCTCTTCGACGAGGTGCTCAGCTTCGTCGACAAGATCGCCCGAGTCGTGCCGCAGGTGCCCTACGTCGGCTGGGATATCGCGATCTCGCCGAACGGGCCCGTCGTGATCGAGGGCAACTACAACACCGGTGTGTTTCAGGCGAAGCCGAGCGTCTCGGGCGTGCGCACCGGGCTGCTCCCCCGCTATCGCGAAGCAATCGGCTTCTAACGTTCTAGCTCTCCCGCGACCCGAGTCGAAAAGGATCGCGGCCGCGCACTACCCAGCAAAAGAACACCCCGGGGTTTACCACGGGGTGTTCTTTGTATAGTGCGGGTGCAGCTACTCGGCGAGCACTGCCTCGACCGCCTGATCGATGATGTCGAGGCCGCGCAGCAGCGTCGCGTCTGCCTGCTCGCCGGCGTCGCCGAGCAGCGCCGGCATCAGCTTCAGTACCTCGTCGTGTGCGCCGCTCACCTCGACGATCAGCCCCAGTTCGAATGCCTTGCGCGAGATGCGCCCCGCCAGTTCGTTGTCGCTCGTGCCGACGAGGCCCTGCAAGAGGCCGCGACCACGGGTGGTGAAAAGCTCGGGGTGGCGAGCCGCGATGGCGTCGAGTCGGCTGCGCACGAGCTCTGAACGACGGGCAATGCCCTCGACGAACGCGGGATCTCGCCAGAACGTGTTGAGCGCCTCGGTGGCCGACACGAGCGCGACCGTGTTGCCGCGGAAGGTGCCGGTGTGCATCGCCGGCTTCCACACGTCGAGTTCGGGGTTGATCAGCAGGATCGACATCGGGAATCCGTAACCCGAGATGGATTTCGAGAGCGTGACCATGTCTGGAACGATGCCCGAGGCTTCGAAGCCGAAGTAGTCGCCCGAACGGCCGATGCCGATCTGAATCTCGTCTGCGATGAAGACGATACCGTGCTTCGTGCACAGCTCGCGCAGAGCGCGCAGCCACTCGGCCGATGCAACGTTGACGCCGCCCTCGCCCTGCACGGTCTCAACGATCACGGCCGCCGGCAGGTCGAGTCCGCTCGACGGATCCTCGATGAGCTTTTCGAGCATCGCGACGGTATCGATCTCGCTGCCGTAGTAGCCGTCATAGGGGTGAAACACCACGTCGCCGAGGTGCGCGCCCGCCGCGTCCCTGAACCACGAGTTCGCAGTCGCTGCAAGCGCACCCATCGAAAGGCCGTGATAGCCGTGGGTGAACGCGACGACTCCGGTGCGGCCGGTCGCGAGGCGGGCGAGCTTGAATGCCGCCTCGACCACGTTTGCGCCGGTGGGGCCGGTGAACTGCACCTTGTAGTCGAGCCCGCGCGGTTCGAGGATCACCTCGTGGAACGTCTCGAGAAACCCGCGCTTCGCGCTGGTAGCCATGTCAAGCGCGTGCTGAATACCGTCGGAGGCGAGGTAGTCGATCACTGCTTTCTTGAGCGCGGGGTGATTGTGCCCATAGTTGACTGCACCCGCGCCGCAGAAGAAGTCGATGTACTCGCGACCGCTCTCGTCGGTGATGATCGAGCCACGCGCGGTCTCGAACACCGTCGGAAATGAGCGAACGTAACTGCGTACCTCGGATTCCATTGCCGAGAAGACTGAGAGATCCATGCCGCTTACGCTCCTTCTGAAACCTGGCGAATAATGCCCATTGGCGTGCTCTGCGTGCCCTGGCCGAGCGGGTTGTCACCGAGAATGCGCGCGACCGTCAACTCGTGCTCCTTGGTGGAGTTCGAACCGAGAATGTTGCCGCCGATGTCGTTGATATCGGCGATCATCACGACGACATCGAGTCCCAGCGCGCGCTGCACGTCTCGGGCCACGCCGTGCGGGTCGGTCGGCCCGAGCACCACGCGGTTGTCGTAGGGAGGAATCGTGCCGTTCGTCGGGCCGTCGATACTGCGTGCTTTGTCGCCAACGATGCGGTAGAAGTCGCCCCGACGACCGAAGGCCTTCGTTACCGCAGCAACCGCCGAGGCCAGCAGCACGCGCGGTGCACCAACCTCGCGCAGCGCCATCTCCATGGTCTCAGGCATGCCAAGACCAATGCCGTAGGCGGTCTTCGTCACGTAGCGCGACAAAAAGGTAGCGAGCTTTCGAGGGTGAATCTCGTCGAGCGCGTACGATCGGCCCTGCGTGATGGCCACAATCTTCTCGGTGATGAAGAAGATATCTCCGTCGCGCAGCTCAGATGCAGCGTACTGCTGCACGACATCCATCAGTTTGTCGTCAGGCATCACGACGTGCGTTTTCAGCGGGATACGCTCGTACTGCACGCCGTCGACCGAAATCGACAGCTCTTTTCCTTCGTTGGCCTGAGCCATGTTGCTCTCGCTTTCGTCTTCTGCTGGTGCACGAGTTCAGTGCGCTCAGAGGATCGCGGCCGCAGGCGGGTCGCGATCCTCGCAAATCGATCTACTCGAGGTAGTCGCGAAGCTGCTGGCTGCGGCTCGGGTGACGCAGCTTAGCCATCGTCTTCGACTCGATCTGTCGAATGCGCTCGCGCGTCACACCAAAGGTGTCGCCGATCTGGTCGAGCGTCTTCGGCTGGCCATCGCCGAGGCCGAAGCGCATACGAATCACTCCCGCCTCTCGTTCGCTCAGCGAGTCGAGCAGCTGCTCGAGCTGCTGCTGCAGCATCGTGAAGCCGACCGCGTCTGCGGGAACCACTGCCTCGGTGTCTTCAATCAGATCGCCGAACTCGCTGTCACCGTCTTCGCCCAGCGGGGTGTGCAACGAAATCGGCTCGCGGCCGTACTTCTGCACCTCGACGACCTTCTCCGG
>DDEV01000008.1 GCA_002336855.1 Leucobacter sp. UBA1945
GTGGCTCAGGCCTTCGGAGTCTCGGCAGAGGCGGCGGCGGATGCCGCTGCCGGGATCCTCGCCGCTGAAAGTTACGGCTTTGATGCTGCCGTCACCAGAACCAGCGACTACCTCACCCACCCGATCTTCCACTCGGTGCGCAGCGANNCAGCGAGACGCAGATGCTGCGCTACTTGCGCCGCCTCGCCGACCGCGACCTCGCGCTCGATCGCACCATGATTCCGCTCGGCTCTTGCACGATGAAGCTCAACTCGACCGCAGAGATGGAGTCGATCTCGTGGCCGGAGTTCGCGGGCATTCACCCGTACGTTCCCGCCGAGCAGAGCGCAGGCTGGCGCGAACTGATCGCCTCGCTCGAGAGCTGGCTCGTCGAGATCACGGGCTACTCTGCGATCTCGCTGCAGCCGAACGCCGGCTCGCAGGGTGAGTACGCGGGCCTGCTCGCGATCCGCCGCTTCCATCTCGCGAACGGCGACGACGCGCGTGACCTATGCCTGATCCCGGCATCGGCGCACGGCACGAACGCGGCCTCGGCGGTGCTCGCCGGCATGCGCGTGATCGTCGTTGCGAACACCGAGTCCGGCCACATCGACATGGATGACCTGCGCGCCAAGATCGATGCAAACCGCGACTCGCTCGCCGCGATCATGATCACCTACCCGTCGACCTATGGCGTCTACGACGACGACGTGCGCGAGGTGTGCGATCTCGTGCACGAAGCGGGCGGGCAGGTCTACATCGACGGCGCGAACATGAACGCGCTCGTCGGCGTCGCGAAGCCCGGCCAGTTCGGCGGCGACGTGTCGCACCTGAACCTGCACAAGACCTTCGCGATTCCCCACGGTGGTGGCGGCCCCGGCGTCGGCCCTGTTGCAGTTGCCGAGCATCTCGCGCCGTACCTGCCGGGAGACCCGCGCGAAGAGATCTCGGTCGCAGACGGCGTGCCAGTGGTCGCGACCCTCTTCGGTTCGGCGGGTGTGCTGCCGATCTCGTACGCCTACGTCGCGATGATGGGCGGTGCGGGCCTGACTCGCGCAACCCAGACCGCGCTGCTGAGCGCAAACTACATCGCGTCGCGCCTGCGCGAGCACTTTCCGGTGCTGTTCACCGGCAACGAGGGTCTCGTCGCGCACGAGTGCATTCTCGACCTGCGCGAGCTGACCGCCGCGTCGGGTGTGACCGCCGAAGACGTGGCGAAGCGCCTCATCGACTTCGGCTTCCACGCCCCGACCCTCGCGTTCCCGGTTGCGGGCACGCTGATGGTCGAGCCGACCGAGAGCGAAGACCTCGGCGAGATCGAGCGCTTCATCGAGGCGATGATCACGATTCGTGGCGAGATCGATGCAGTGATCGCGGGCGAGTTCTCGATCGAGGGTTCGCCGCTTCGCAACGCGCCGCACCCGGCTTCGGTACTTGTGTCGGATACGTGGGATCGCGCCTACCCGCGCGAACGCGGCGCCTTCCCGGTGGCCCGCCTGCGGGTCGACAAGTACTTCCCGCCCGTGTCGCGCATCAACGGCGCGTTCGGTGACCGCAACCTCGTCTGCTCGTGCCCGCCGCCCAAGGCGTTTGCTGAGTAATTTGCCGAGCTCGGTCTCGACGTGCTCGACCGGCGCTCCCGCTCATCGAGCTTGTCGAGATGAGCGAACCCTGAACCCAACAGTGACGAGAAAGAACTCACATGTCTGAACTGAAACACACTGCACTTCACGAGGAGCACGCGGCACTCGGCGCCTCGTTCACCGACTTCGGCGGCTGGGACATGCCGCTGCGCTACGGCAGCGAACTGGCCGAGCACCGCGCCGTGCGCGAGGCCGCAGGGCTCTTCGATCTCTCGCACATGGGCGAGGTGTGGGTCTCTGGCCCTGACGCCGCCACTTTCTTGAACACCGCGCTCGTCGGCAACCTCGCCGTCATCGCCGTCGGCAAGGCCAAGTACTCGCTGATCGTGAACGAGCAGGGCGGCATCATCGACGACCTGATCGTCTATCGCATCGCCGAGACCCGGTACCTCGTCGTGCCGAATGCTGGCAACGCGCCAACGGTCGTCGCCGAGCTGACCGCGCGGGCGGCGGGCTTCGACGTCGAGGTGGTCGACGCCTCGGCCGACACCTCGCTCATCGCGGTGCAGGGGCCGGCGTCTGAGGCGATCCTGCTCGATATGGTTCGCGAAGAGGATCGCCAGGCCGTGATCGATCTGCCCTACTACGCGTGGGTCGCAGTGAAGAGCGGGGACATCGACGTGTTGCTGGCGCGCACCGGCTACACCGGCGAAGACGGCTTCGAGCTCTATGTGCCGAACGACCGCGCGGCCGAGATCTGGCGCCTCGCGCTCTCGCTCGGCGAACCGCGCGGGCTGATCGCCGCGGGTCTCGCGGCTCGCGACTCGCTGCGCCTCGAGGCGGGCATGCCGCTCTACGGCAACGAGCTGGGGCTCGACACGACGCCGTTCGAGGCAGGCCTCGGCCCGGTCGTCTCGTTCAAGAAAGACGAGGCGTTCGTCGGGCGTGCGGCGCTCGAAGCGGCAAAGGAAGCGGGCGCGAATCGCATGCTGGTCGGCCTTCGCGGTGCTGGCCGCCGCGCGGGCCGCGGCGGCTATGCCGTGCACGCCGGAGGTGCCCAGATCGGCGCGATCACGAGTGGTCAGCCCAGCCCGACGCTCGGCTACCCGGTTGCGATCGCCTACGTCGACCCCGCGTTTGCCGAGGTCGGCACCGCGGTCGAGGTCGACCTGCGAGGCAAACTCGAGCCCTTTGAGGTTGTCGCGCTTCCGTTCTATAAGCGCAACAATTAGTTGCAACACGATCGCCCCCTAGACACCAATACCCAAGGAGAAAATCATGAGCACGGTACAGGCAGGACTTCGCTATTCGGTAGAGCACGAATGGGTGAACGCCGAGAGCCCGGTCGCGGTTGGCGTGAGCCAGGTCGCCGCAGATGCACTCGGCGAGGTGGTCTACGTCGACCTGCCCGAGGTGGGCACCCAGCTCACCGCCGGCCAGGTGTGCGGTGAGATCGAGTCGACCAAGTCGGTGAGCGAGCTGTACTCGCCCGTCTCGGGTGAGGTCGTCGAGGTCAACGACGCTGTCGTCGCAGACCCCGCGCTCGTCAACGCAGACCCTTACGGTGCCGCATGGCTCTTCAAGGTCGCCGTGACCGAAGAGGGCCCACTGCTGAGCGCCGAGGAGTACGCATCGCAGAACGACGCCACCGTCGCCTAACTGCTCAACCAAGCATTTGTAGCGAAAGTGCTGCTCGCGAGACTGAGCGACACTTTCGCGACAAATCTGGTGCAGAGCCAGGGCAGCACCCAAAGGAGGGGCAATGGCCATCAGCGTATTCGACCTATTTACGGTGGGCATCGGGCCGTCGAGCTCGCACACCGTTGGTCCGATGCGGGCCGCGCACGCCTTTGTCGCTGCGTTTGCTAAGCGCGGCGGTCTCGCAAGCGTTTCCGGTCTGAAGGTCGATCTGTACGGATCGCTTGCCGCCACCGGGCGCGGGCACGGCACATTCACCGCAGTGCTGTTGGGTCTCGAAGGCTACGACCCCGAGACGGTGCTGCCCGAAGAAGTTGATCGTGCGCTCGCGCGCATCGAGCAGACGGGCGAGCTGCAGCTCGGCGCCGAGCTCGCCGATGCACAGAGCGACGATGCGCAGAAGACCGACGCGAAACGCACCGAGCCTCGCTCGCTGCGTTTCGGCGTAGACGACATCGTGCTGCACCCGCTCACCGTGCTGCCCCGTCACACGAACGGCATGCGCTTCGCGGCGCTCGATGCGTCGGGCAATACGCTCGACGAGCAGCTCTATTTCTCTGTAGGCGGCGGCTTCATTATTCGCGAGGGCGCTGAGGAAGCGGTGCTCGATCGCCTCGAGGCGGCGCTCGCCGAGCAGCCCTACCCGTTCCGCACTGCCGCTGAGCTACTGGAGCACTGCGAACGTGACGGCCTCAGCATCGCGCAGGTGATGCTCGCAAACGAGCTCGTCGCGCGCGATGAAGCTACCGTTCGTGCCGGTCTCGCGCACATCTGGGACGTGATGGAGGCCTGCAAGAACTCTGCCCTCGAACGGACCGGCGTGCTGCCGGGCGGCCTCAACGTGAGACGTCGCGCCCCAGACTGGCACCGCCGCTTGACCGAGCAAGATCCCCATCGCGACCCCGTGTTCTGGCAGGAATGGGTGAACCTCGTCGCCCTCGCAGTGAACGAAGAGAACGCTTCGGGCGGGCGCGTCGTCACCGCCCCGACCAATGGCGCCGCTGGCATCATTCCCGCAGTGCTCTTCTATGCGACTCACTATCTGCCGAACGCCGCCGACTGGAGCAACGGCGAGAAGCAGCGAGTTGTCGCCGACTTCTTGCTCGCGGCCGCGGCGGTCGGCGTGCTCTACAAAGAGCAGGCCTCGATCTCTGGGGCAGAGGTCGGTTGCCAGGGCGAAGTCGGCTCGGCATCATCAATGGCTGCGGCAGGCCTGGCCCAGGTGCTCGGCGGAACCCCCGCCCAGGTCGAGAATGCCGCCGAGATCGCCATGGAGCACAACCTCGGGCTGACCTGCGACCCGATCGGCGGGCTCGTGCAGATTCCCTGCATCGAGCGCAACGCGATCGCCGCGTCGAAGGCGATCAACGCCGCAAAGATGGCGCTCATGGGCGACGGATCGCACCACGTCAGCCTCGACGAGGTGATCGTAACCATGCGAGAGACCGGTCGCGACATGAGCGAGAAATATAAAGAGACCGCCATGGGTGGCCTCGCCGTGAACGTCATCGAGTGCTGAGTCTTGGCTGATCCTCGCCCAAATTCAGCAAGCTACCCAGCCAGCGCCGCTAACCTATCCGGGTGACTGAAGTGCTTCTCTACGTGCTCGGCGTGCTGATTCTGCTGGTCGGCCTCGCCGTTTCAATCGGCCTGCACGAGGTCGGGCACCTGCTGCCCGCGAAGCTCTTCGGCGTCAAGGTGACGCAGTACATGATTGGCTTCGGCAAGACCCTCTGGTCGAAGCGCAAGGGCGAGACCGAGTACGGGGTCAAGCTGATTCCGCTCGGCGGCTACGTCGCGATGACCGGCATGTTTCCGCCGGCGAAGCCCGGTGAGAAGGCCCGCGACGCGAGCACCGGGTTTCTTGACAGTATGGCGCAGGATGCTCGCGAAGCGTCGGCCGAGACGATTGATGAGGGCGAGGATCGCCGCACCTTCTACCGCCTGCCGGTGTGGAAGAAGATCATCATCATGCTCGGCGGCCCGTTCATGAACCTCGTGCTCGCCTTCGTGTTCTTCGGGATCGTGCTGATGGGGTTCGGAACGGCGCAGTACAGCACAACGCTCGGCTACGTCAGCCAGTGCATTCTGCCCGCCTCGAGCGAGCAGACCGAGTGCGGGGCCGGCGATCCTCTTGCCCCGGCTGCCGAAGCCGGGCTGCAACCAGGCGACGAGATTCTTGCGGTCGACGGCACTGAAATCACCTCGTGGACGCAGATTCGCGAGCTCGTGAGCGCCTCACCAGGCGAAGCGCTTGCTGTCTCAGTGTCGCGCGACGGCTCCGAGCGCGAGGTGACGATGACTCCGGCGGCGACCGAGCGCTGGGTGGTCGACGCGAACGGCAAGCAAGTGATCGGCGCAGACGGTGAGTCGCTCACCGAGACCGTCGGAATGATCGGCGTCACCCCGACCACCGAGATCGTGAAGCAGCCGATCACGGCCGTGCCGGCCTTTGTTGGCAACAACGTTGTGCAGGTCTCGCAGGTGATCGTCGGTCTGCCGCAGCGCATGGTCGATATCTGGCAAGCGGCCTTCGGCAGCGAAGAACGCGACCCGAACGGGCCGATCGGTGTCGTCGGCGTCGGGCGTCTCGCGGGTGAGATCGTCAGCCTCGACGAGGCTCCTGTCGCCGCTCGCGCGCAGATGGTGCTCGGCCTGCTCGGCTCGCTCAACGTTGCGCTCTTCGTGTTCAATCTCGTGCCGCTGATGCCGCTCGACGGTGGGCACGTCGCGGGCGCGATCTATGAAGGCATCAAGCGGAGGCTCTTCAAGCTCTTCGGCAAGGGTGACCCGGGCCCCGTCGACACCGCGAAGATGGTGCCAGTCACCTTCGCCGTGGTGATCGTTCTCGGAGCCATGAGTCTGCTGCTCGTCTATGCAGACATCGTGAAACCGGTGAGTCTGTTCGGCTAGCAGCTAGGTTGAGCAGCGCTAGTTCGTCGGGGCCGGTGGCAGGCCGAAGAAGTCCTCGAGGTTGAGCACGCCCTGATCGTGCATCGCGGTGGCGACGTCTACGCCGACATAGCGAAAGTGCCAGGGCTCATACGTGTAGCCAACCGTCGCCTGCTGGCCATCGTGGTAGCGAAGAATGTAGCCGAAGCGGTAGGCGTTGTCGCGCAACCACGTACCAGTCGCGGTTTCACCGAAGCACGCCGCGAGCTGGCAGCCCTCGTTGCCGTAGAGGTCGACGGTGAGGCCGGTCTGGTGTTCTGAGTAGCCGGGACGCGCGGTGTCGCGGTCGGCGAACTCGACCCCGCCCTGCGCGACGAGCCCGTCATAGATTTCTTTCTGCAGCCAGTACTCGCGGTACCCGCTCGTGATTGTGAACGGAACCCCGGCGTCACTCGCCGCGGCATACATTTGCTGCAGCGCCGCTGCAGCCTCGGCCCGGATCGGGTGGCCCCACACGTTCGGAATACCCTCGGGCATGACCAGATCGTCGGGAGCCCAGTCGATCGGATTCATCGGCCGCTGCTTATTGACGACCACGGTGATCGACGACGGAGAATCGAGATCGTACACCGGTGCTGGCGCCGGTTCGGGTGTCGGCTCGGGCGTGAGTGTCGGGCTCGGGGTGGGCTTCGGGTTCACCGCCGGAGCAACCTTCGGGGGCGCGGCCTGGGGTTGCGCGGCCGAGATGGCCCACGCAGTGCCTCCGCCGACGAGCAGAAGCGCAACGGCACCGGCCGCGATACCGATGGTCAGTTTGCGTCTGCGAAGCGCCCTCGAGCGCGCTTCGCGTCGGCTCGGAGAATACCCTGTGTCACTCATCGGCACTAGTGTGCCACGTCAAAATGTGTGCTGATCCTTTTCGAATCAAGCGAACGCGCGTAGCTGTTCGAAGCTGGCAACCACACCAGGGCCACACCCAACGCATGCAGTGCGATGATCACGAGACCGAGATGGTTTGCCCAGAGCGCGTCGATCGGCAACCACGAGATCGTAGCGAACGCCTGCCATACCGCGAACACGATGGCGCCCGAGAGCACAGAGAGCACCGTGCCGAAAGCGCGGGCGGTGCGCGAGCCGTGCAGTGTGTACTTCGCGATCACGAGATACGCGGCAAGCATGGATGCGGCTGCGATGAGATAGAGGGCGAGGATCAGCACGAGCATCCAGCCGGCGGTGTTCATGAGCCATGCCTCCGCGCGCTCGAACGCATCGATGTAGGGGGCGAGGTCGACGGTGTCGTCTGGGGCGAACAGCGTGATCAGGTCGGTGACGCGGTAGGCGTTCTTGCGAAGTGATCGATACTGCAACCAGAGCAGCAGCGTCGCGAGCAGCGGTGCGAGTGCAAAGACGAACCCCGCCGCGCCCCATGCCCATGCCGCAATGCGCAGCGACCACGGTGTAATGGGCCGAACGATGATTTGTCTGCTCGTCACCTCACCCAACTTACCTGCCTTGCTCGCGCGTGCCGTCAGATGTGCCGCTCCGAGCCTCAAAGTAGGCGATTTGCCTACACACGTGAACGGTTGGCGGCGACTCGGAGCGTTGCGCCTAGGCTAGAGGCGTGGACGTTCACTCAGACACCGCCCCCGAGCCTGTTCCTGATGCCGCGCACCGCAAAGCACTGATTTCGGCTTTGCTCGACGACTGCGGGGTCGAGTGGCAGAAGAAGTTGGTGGCGAGGATCATCGACACCGGAATCGGGCTGGGCCTCGATGGGACGAGCCGACTCAACCTCAAGATCTCTGCTGCGGCGCTTGAGGAGATGCGTGCCGCGTTTCGTCTGTTTGCGCCCTTCGAAGCCGCTCCAAAGGTCACGATCTTCGGCTCGGCGCGCACCACCGCAGACGACCCGCTGTCCCAGCAGGCCCTGCGGGTCTCGCGCGAGCTTGCCGATCAGGGGTGGTTGGTCGTGACGGGCGCGGGCCCAGGCATTATGGAGGCGGCATCGACGGGCGCTGGCCCGGAGCAGTCGATCGGGGTCTCGATTCGGTTGCCGTTCGAAGAGCGGCCGATGCACGAGATTGCCGGAAACGACCGGCTCGTCTCGATGAAGTACTTTTTCACCCGTAAGCTGATGCTGGTCAAGGAGTCGCGTGGCTTCGTGTGTCTTCCCGGCGGTTACGGCACCATGGATGAGACGTTCGAACTGTTGACTCTGCAGCAGACAGGCAAAATGGTGCCGATGCCGATCGTGCTGCTCGACCGTCCGGGCGGCACATTCTGGAAAGGCTTCGAACGCTTCGTCATCGATCACCTCCAGGGCGACGGCATGATCACTCACGGCGATCTCGACCGGGTGCTCATCACCGAGTCGATCGAAGACGCCGTTGCTGAGATCACCGGGTTCTGGCGAAACTATGACTCATTGCGCTGGGTAGGCGAGCAACTGGTGCTGCGCCTGCGTGCTGCGCCGACGCAGGCAGAGGTCGATGGCCTCAACGAAGAGTTCGTCGGGCTGCTACGGTCGGGCCGAATCGAGACGACGGCGCCACTCGGGGCAGAGGTCACCGACGATGATTTGCTCGAACTGCCGAGGCTCGTGCTCACGCCGCAGCGGCGGGCCGTGGGCGAGCTGCACCGGTTGATCCGCGCGGTGAATGAACTCCCGTCGGCGCCGGCCGGTGGCGACGCCCCCGCAAACAACTGAGACTCCGTCGGCTCAGAGCTCGTCGACTACCCGGGCGAGAGTTTCGCGAGGGTCGCTTCGATGCGCCGCGATCGCGTTTCTGGTTTCTTTGCGCCGAGGATCGCCTGAACGTGCTCTTTGCGGTGCGTATAGGGCAGCTTGTCGAATGCCGCCCGCGCGCCAGCAACCGTGGCGAGCGCCTCGGCGAGGTCGGCCGGAACCTCAACCTCGCGGGGAGCTTCGTCGAGCTCGATGCTCGCCTCGATCTCATCGCCGATCTCGACGCCAAGGGTCGCACGGTTCGCCTTTGAAATGCCGATCAGGTTCTGCCCGCCCATGACCGCGAGCCGCAGCCTGGCCGAGCGCCCATCGATAGTGACGAGCACCGCCGCTCGTTTGCCGCCGCCGAGGGTCGCGACCTGATCGTCGCTGAGCTCGATCGCTGTTGCCGGGCCATGCGGCGCGAGCGTGGTGCGAATCTGTAGCGACATCGTGGCCTCCTGGCTGCGTCTGTATCGGGTTTCGGTTTCGTGGTTTAGGTGTCTTGCGCGGGCCGGCGCGCCTATGCTCATCAGTATGACGCTACCCGCTGACATCCTCGGCTACCAGAATTCTCTCGATGGCATGGCGCGCCCGATCTGCGATCGCCTGCTTGAGCTCATCGAAGCCGCTTTGCCCGATGCCGAGCGCAAGGTGTGGCATGCGCACCCGGTGTGGTTTTTCGACGGCAACCCAGTCGTGGGGTATGACCGGCTGAAGCACTCGGTTCGGCTGCTGTTCTGGAGTGGGCAGTCGTTTTCGACTCCCGGGCTACACCCTGAGGGCTCGTTCAAGGCCGCCGAGATTCGCCTGACTGACGTCGCGCAAATCGACGAGGGGCTCGTCGCCAAGTGGCTGGCCGAGTCGCGCGAGGTGCAGTGGAACTATCGCGACATTCGGCGTAATCGTGGCCTCGAACCGCTGGAGGGCCTCGGGTAGCTCTCGCTCCCGGGCCCTCCTGCGGTTCCTGCCTTGTAGGCTGCGCGGCTCAGAACTCGCGCTGTGCCGTCTGGCGCCTTGCGTCTGCGGTATCGGGGCCGTAGAGCTCGGGGTGTTGTGCTTTGTAGGCGAGCAGGTCGCGCACGTTCTTCTGCACCACGATCACCGCGAACACTGCCATGGCGAACGTCATGCCGTAGAGGCCGTTCTCGCTGGGCAGCAAGGGGCTGTTCCAGAGCCCCCACGCGAGCATCGCCAGGCTGATCCCGAGGCCCAGCCACGACACTGCAAGGTAAATGCTGGTGACGGGAACGCCTTCGTGGCGGTCGCGCACCGACTTTTGCAGGCCGACCGCGCTGACCAGCCCGAAGAAGAACGAGCCGAGAAAGAAGCCCTTCTCGAAGGGATCCATGTCGGCCCGCCAGAGACTGACGAAGTAGACCACGACCGAGAGAGCGAGCGCCGCCCATGCCGCTCCAACGAAGGCGCCGGTTGGCTTGCCGAACTGGCTGCCCTGAGCGGAGTGAGGCGCTGCGTTCGGGGGCATCTGGTTCGTCGCCTGCGGGGGCATCGGGGGGACTGCTGTCGAGGGTTCCATGAGGCTGCGCTCCTTTGCGTCGGGGGATTCTCGATCAGCGTACAGGCACGCTCATTTCGAATGCTTCATATGGCATACGCCGGGTCTTCGATAGGCGCTACGCCCCGACGTACTCGGAAAGATGCTGGCCGGTCAGCGTGGTCTTCGCGGTGATGAGCTCTCTGGGGGAGCCCTCGAACACCACTCGGCCGCCCTGCTGGCCAGCGCCGGGCCCGATGTCGACGATCCAGTCCGCGTGCGCCATGACAGCTTGGTGGTGCTCGATGACGATGACACTCTTGCCCGCCTCGACCAGGCGGTCGAGCAACCCGAGCAACTGCTCGACGTCTGCAAGGTGCAGGCCGGTTGTCGGCTCGTCAAGCACGTAGATGTCTGCATCTTCGCTCATATGGATCGCGAGCTTCAGGCGCTGTCGCTCGCCGCCTGAGAGCGTCGAAAGCGGCTGACCGAGAGTGAGGTAGCCCAACCCCACATCGACCAGTCGCTCGAGAATCTTCGTGGCTTTAGGCACCTTGCTCTCGGCATTCGGCTCACCGGCGAAGAACTCCCTTGCCTCTACCATCGAGAGATCAAGCACCTCGGCGATGTTCTTGCCGCCGAGCGTGTAGCCGAGCACTGCGGAGTCGAAGCGCTTGCCCTCGCAGACTTCGCACACGCTCTCCATCGTCGCCATCATGCCGAGATCGGTGTAGATGATGCCCGCGCCCTTGCACTCGGGGCAGGCGCCCTCGGAGTTCGCGCTGAAGAGTGCGGGCTTCACACCGTTCGCCTTCGCGAATGCGGTGCGCACCGGGTCGAGCAGCCCGGTGTATGTCGCGGGGTTCGAACGGCGCGATCCCTTGATCGCGCCCTGGTCGATCGCGACCACCCCTTCGCGCTTCGACACGTAGCCGTGAACGAGCGAGCTCTTGCCCGATCCCGCGACGCCGGTGATGACGCAGAGCACACCGAGAGGCAGATCGACGTCGACGTTCTCGAGGTTGTGCTTGTCGGCGCCGCGCACCTCAATCGCGCCCCGTGCTGCGCGCATCTCGTCTTTCAACTTTGCGCGGTCGTCGAGGTGGCGCCCGGTGAGCGTCTGCGAGGCGCGCAGGCCCTCGACGGTTCCCTCGAAGCAGATCTCGCCGCCGTTCACGCCTGCGCGGGGCCCCAGGTCGACCACGTGGTCGGCGATCGCGATCATCTCGGGTTTGTGCTCGACGACGAGCACGGTGTTGCCCTTGTCGCGCAGCTTGAGCAACAGCTGATTCATGCGCTGAATGTCGTGCGGGTGCAGGCCGATCGAGGGCTCGTCGAACACGTAGGTCGCGTCAGTGATGGGGGAGCCGAGATGCCGAATCATCTTGGTGCGCTGCGACTCTCCGCCAGAGAGGGTGCCCGTGGGGCGCTCGAGCGAGAGGTAGCCGAGACCGATCTGAACAAATGAGTCGAGCGTGTCTGCGAGCTTCGCCACGAGCGGGGCGAGCCCGGGGTCGTCGATGGTGCGCACCCACTCGGCGACGTCAGAGATCTGCATTGCGCAGACGTCGGCGATCGAATAGTCGCCGATCTTCGACGACCGCGCGGTCTCGTTCAACCGCGTGCCATCGCACTCGGGGCAGGTGTGAAACACGATCGCGCGATCCACGAATGCGCGAATATGCGGCTGCATGGCTTCGCGATCTTTCGACAGCATCGACTTCTGAATGCGTGGAATCAAGCCCTCGAACGTCAGGTTGACGCCCTCGACCTTGATCTTCGTCGGCTCTTTGTAGAGCAGGTTATCGAGGTCGCGCTTGCTGAACTTTCCGATCGGCTTATCCATGTCGAACAGGTCGCTGAACATGCGACCCCACCAGCCGTCCATGCTGTACCCGGGCACCTTGAGTGCGCCCTCGTTCAGCGACTTCGTAGCGTCATAGATCTCGTCGAGATCGAAGTCGCTGACCGAGCCACGGCCCTCGCACCTTGCGCACATGCCGCCGAGAATCTCGAAACTGCGACGCTCCTTCGTCTGTCTGCCACCCTTTTCGATGGTGACCGCGCCGGCGCCGCTGACCGAAGCGACATTGAACGAGAAAGCGTTCGGCGACCCGATGCTCGGCGAACCGAGACGCGAGAACATGATGCGCAGCATGGCGTTCACGTCGGTCGCGGTGCCGACTGTCGATCTCGGGTTTGCGCCCATGCGTTCCTGGTCGACGGTGATCGCGGTGGTCAGCCCCTCGAGCACGTCGACATCGGGTCGCGATTGCGACGGCATGAAGCCCTGCAAGAATGCGCTGTAGGTCTCGTTGATCAGGCGTTGCGACTCAGCGGCGATGGTGCCGAAGACGAGTGAGCTCTTGCCCGAGCCCGAGACGCCGGTGAACGCGGTGAGGCGGCGCTTGGGAATGTCGACGCTGACATTCTTGAGGTTGTTCTCGCGCGCGCCAGACACATGAATGCTGTCGTGGGAGTCGGCAGGATGGCGGGGTGCGGTTGCTGGCATGGTCACAGCGTACTGGGGGCTGCCGACATTTTGCTTCTTCATTTCTGATCGCCTTAATGCGGCTTCTGTTGCGTAGTCGGGGCGAGGATCACCGAGCTGACAAGCCTCCAAACGTCGGTGGGTCTGGCTAGCCTTGAGAGCATGAAGAGTTCCCAGCCGCCGGGCATCGGCGTGAGGCCGTGGCACACCGCCGCGGCTGCGCTCACGGTGCTTTCGGCTCCGGTGTTCTTTGTGCTTGAGCAGGTTTTCTTTGGCCTGCTGCTCCTGGCGTTTGGGCTCGTCGGCGCCTACCTTGCTGATCGCAAAGCCGGGGTTCGCTCCTTCGCGAGGGGTGATGCCCCCGAGCCTACGTGGCGGCACGGCCAGGCGCGATCCTTTTCGAGACAAGCGCGACCGTCGCTGATGCGCGACCTCTCGCTCGTCGCAATCGGCCTGCTCATCGTGCGCACCATCTCGCTCGCGGCCGAACTCGACAACTGGGCAATGGCGCGCTTCACGCTCGCGCTCGGCGGCGCAGTGCTGGTTCCATATCTCGTCTCTCGGTTCGTGTACCGGGATCGCGCGACCGGGTTTCCGTGGCGGGCCCGGCAGCCCTGGGGTGCGTGGCGCTGGGGCTGGCTCGCAGGGGTGCTCGTGCTCGGCTGGCTGATTCTGCCGTTCTACTTCATCAGCTCCGGCGTCTACCGGAACTGGCCCGTGGTCGATAGCCCCGAGCTCATCGCGCGCCTCTTCGTCGGGGTCGGCGCGGTCGGCATCTGGGACGAGCTGTTCTTCATCTGCACGGTGTTTGCGGTGCTGCTGCGGCACTTTCCGGCATGGCTCGCGAACCTGCTGCAGGCCGTGGTGTTCGTGTCGTTTCTCTGGGAGCTCGGCTACCGTGCCTGGGGGCCGCTGCTCACGATTCCGTTCGCGCTCGTGCAGGGCGTGATCTTTCTGCGCACGCGATCACTCGGGTACGTGGTGACGGTGCACCTGCTCTTCGACGCGGTCGTGTTCGCCGTGCTCGTGCACGCACACAACCCCGGGCTCTTCGACATCTTTCCGACCGCACCGTAGGCGGCGCGCGGTCGGCGCTGGATAGGCTGGATCTATGCCGACAGAGCACCGCTATTCATCCGAGGAGCTGGTCGCACGCCTGCCAAGCTTTCTCGACAGCCTCTACGAGATCGAAGAGTACGATGTTGCGGCAGCTCGGGCGCTCGCGGCCGAACACCTGCTCGTGCATACTCCGAGGCACCCTCAGTACGATTCTCCGCGAGACTTGCTGTTGCAGCACTCAGAAGAGAACCCGGTCGCGCTGAACCGCAGGCTGCGCATCGCCGTCGGCAAAGTGCTCGGCAAGCCGACCGGCGGCGTCAAAGAGTACAGCTCGGGTGCGTTCAACCTCACGATGCACGTCGGAGACAAGGCCGTCGAGATTCATTTCATCTCTGCCGAGCACCGCCTCGACCACATTGCTGAAGCGGCGAGAGCCTGGCTTGCGGGCGAGTCGCTCGACGTCTGGAAAGAGGGTGTCGGATACCGATTTGTGAACTCTCCCACCGACGAGCAGGGCAAGCCCACCGATACGCGCAACCTCGGGGTGCACATCTATGCGACTGATAACGGTGGTGATGGCGCGGACGAAGACGGCACCTACATCAGCATTTCCCTACCGATCGCGGCCGGAGCCCACCCGCCCGGGGTCTTCGGCAACACCAAAGAGGAGCGGCACGAGGTGGTGCGAAACTACCTGATCGGCGAACTGGGAGAGGAAGAAGGATCCCGCTTCATTCGCCGGTATTGGCGGGATGGGAACCGTTGGGTCTCGCTGCGGGGCTATCGAGGCGGCGGCAGCATGACCCTGGAACTCAAGCACGGGTCTAAGACTCTGCTGATCCCGAGGCAGGGCCAGCACTGTGATCGCTGCGGAGAAAGCTGGGTGGGTCTAGACGGAGATGCCTGCCCCAAATGCGAGGAGCGAGATGCTGCAGCAGCGCCACTGTTGCTCGCAGAACCGGCTGCACCGGCGCAAGTGGCTGAGCCGGCGCAAGAGGTGCAACCAGCTGAACCGGCGCAAGAGGTGCAAGCCCTAGCGCCCGTCGCTGCGTCGCGCGACACGCTTGGCTCGCGCCTGCTTCGAATCTTCGGGCGCGGCAAATAGCAGCGCCGGTCTGAGCTCAGCCGAGCAGGGTCGCGAGTCGGCGCACCGCGAACTCGTAGCCCTGAATGCCTGCGCCGGCGATCACGAACTCGGCGATCGGTGAGACGAAGCTGTGGTGGCGAAACTCTTCGCGAGCGTGCACGTTACTGAGGTGCACTTCGGCAACGAGCAGGTTGACTCCGCTGAGCGCGTCGCGCAGGGCGATCGAAGTGTGGGTCAGGGCGCCAGGGTTGATGACGATCGCCTCGCAGTCGAGGCGCGCCTCGTGAATGGCATCGATGAGCACGCCCTCGTGGTTCGACTGCACCGAGCGCAGCCCGAAGCCGTGCTCTGAGGCGGTGCGCGTCGCGAGAGCGACTACATCGTCGAGCGTGTCGGTACCATACACGCTGGGCTCGCGCACGCCGAGCAGATTGAGGTTGGGGCCGTTGACCAGCAGCATGCGTCGCGTCATGCCCCCCATGCTACCGGCCGCCCTGCAGCGCGGCACTACGTCGTTTTCGAGCCCTGGCTGGTTGACTAGCCAACCAGCCCTTCGCGCTCCTTCACCTGCATACTGAGCTATTCCGCTGAACGTCATGGATGCATGCGAACGTCATGGTTCCTAACGGGTATTTTCTATGACGCTCGCAGGGATCTGTGACGCTCGTGTGCGACTGCCGACAAGAATGTCTTGTGCTCCACCATCGCCTAGGCTTGAGGAATGCCTGAAACGCCTGAGCAGCCGCTGCCCGTCAAAAGTTTCGACTCGCGCACGTTTCGCGATCACCCGGTTTCGTTCGTTCGCCGCAGCGGGCGCATGACCCCGTCGCAGGAGCGCGCCTGGGCAGATCTCGGGCCGCGCTTCCTGCTCGAGCTGCCGCGCGGCCACGCCGCAACGAGCGTCGCAGACGAGGTGCGCGTCGATCCCGCAGAGGTCTTCGGCCGCACCGCGCCGCTCACTGTCGAGGTCGGCTCAGGCCAGGGACACGCGATCGTGCACGCTGCCGAGCAGCACCCCGAGCGCGATTTCTTGGCGATCGAGGTGTTTCGCGCGGGTCTTGCTCGCACGATGATTCGTGCGGAGTGGGCGGCGGCCGACAATCTCAAGATGGTTGAGGCGAACGCGCCCGAGGTGCTCGAGCGCGCCCTGCCCGAGGGCTCGGTTGACGAGCTGTGGGTGTTCTTTCCCGATCCGTGGGCAAAGGAGCGACACAAGAAGCGCCGCCTCGTGTCGAAGCGGTTCATGAAGATCGCAGCGCGCGCTCTTCGCCCCGGCGGGGTGCTGCGCCTCGCCACCGACTGGGAGGACTACGCCGAACAGATGCGGGAGGTCTGCGATGCAGCACCAGACTTTGCTCGGGACTTCGAGGGGGAGTGGGCGCCGAGATTTGAGGGCCGCGTGCTCACTGCCTTCGAGCAGAAGGGCATCGACAAGGGCCGCCACATTCGCGATCTCGCCTACCGTCGGGCCTGATTCTGGGTTACTGGAATTTCCAATAACCCAGAATCTTGCCCCGGCATTGCTGCGCTCCCGCGCTACGGCGCCCCGGCGAGAAAGTCGGCCCAGAGATGCTGCGTCGCATAGCCGCGGAAGGGGCGCCAGCCATCCGCGAGCGCGCGGGTCTCTCGGTCGGTGCGGGTGCCGAGCACTCGCCGCAAGATGAGATCGCCTGCGGGGTAGGCGTCGACGTCTCGCATCGCCCGCATCGCGATGATCTCGACGGTCCAAGGGCCGATCCCGCGCAGTGCCAAGAGCTGCGCGCGAGTCACGGCGTGATCCGCGGCAGGCCCGACATCGAGGCCGTCTGCCAGCGCAGTTGCCAGCGTGCGCAGCGTTTCGGCTCGGGCCATCGTGAGCCCGATGCGTTCGCGCAGCTCTGCCGCATCTGTGGCGGCGATGCGGGCGACATCCGGCGCCGAGACGAAGCCAGCGGTCGCGACAGCACCGTCTGGCTCATCGCACGCGAACTGCGACGCGAGCCTGCCCTGCAGCGTTCGCGCCGCCGCGAGCGACACCTGCTGCCCGAGCACGGTGCCGAGCGCGAACTCCTGCGGGTTTCGTGCACCCGGCATTCTGAGCCCGGGCCTGCGCGCGACGAGCGCGCCGAGCTTCGCATCTGAACCGAGCGTGCTTGCAATCTCGCTTGGGTCTGCGTCGAAATCGAGCACGCGCCGCAGCGCGGCGGTCGCGGTCTCGAGATCTGTGGTGAGCGGCAACTCGAAGCGCACCGGTAGCAACACCTCGTCACCCTCTTCACGCAGCCCGGCCCAATCGAGGTGAGCAAGCGCCGTGCCGCCGGGCACATCTAGCGCGTGCGACGACGCGAGGCTCTCGTTCTGCCCCACCCCGCGCACGAGATCGCGGCCCGGCACCGCGTGCGCCGTCAGAAAGTCGAGCATGCCCGATGCGTCGTACGGGGCTCGCGTGCGCAGGAGAGTTTCGGCGGAATTCACCGGCCGGCCTCGGGCAGCGAGGCATAGGCGCGCTGGATCTCGGCCTTGAGATCGCGTGCGAGCGATGGAGGCCCGGCGATCAGCATCGGCTCGCCGGGCAGCTCATGTTCAGCGAGTGAAAGGATCGCGGCCCCCGCTTCACGCGCGATCAACGCGCCGGCCGCAAAATCCCAGGGGGCCAGGCCGCGCTCATAGTACGCGTCGAGTCGACCAGCGGCGAGGTTGCAGAGGTCTACCGCGGCAGCTCCCATGCGGCGAATGTCGCGCACGCGCGGGATCAGCTGCCGCACCACCTCAGCCTGCTCGGTGCGGCGCTCCACCGTGTAGCCGAATCCGGTGGCGACGAGCGAGAGCGCGAGCTCCTCGGCCTCCGAGACACGAATCGAGCGCCCGTTCAACTGGCTGCCGCCACCCTCGTGCGCGGTGAACAGCTCGTCGAGAGCCGGCACGTAGACGGCGCCAGCGACCGCCCTGCGCCCGTCGGCCATCGTGCCGGGGCCACCGTCCTCGACTGTCGCCGCGATGCTGACCGCATACGAGGGCAGGTCGTACAGATAGTTCACCGTGCCGTCGATGGGGTCGACCACCCAGGTGATCCCGCTGATGCTCGGGGCGCTCAGCCCCTCCTCGCCCAGCAGGCCGTCCTGCGGCCTCGCGGCTCGGAGCGCCTCGGCGACGAGCCGTTCTGCCTCGCGGTCTGCGGCGGTCACGACGTCGACGAGGCTCGACTTCGTGTTCGCGATCTCGACCCCCTGCGCACGCATTGTGCGGATCCTCGCCCCAACATCTCGGGCAACCGAAGCTGCGAGTGAGGCGAGCGAGGGGAGTTCGGCGGGATCATAAGATGGCATGACACGAGCCTACGCGCCGCCCTTCCTCCCGGCATGATCGCAAGACACGCTTGCAAAACGCACTTGAAAATTTGCGGTAGCCGAGTATAGTATTGACTTTTGGTGCTTTGCGCCTGCTTTCGCGTTTCCGCGAACGCGGCACTCAGCACTCGCATGATCAACAGATTTACTTAAAGCGATACAGAGGATATGGCCAAAAAAGACGGCGTCATCGAAATCGAGGGCCAGGTTGTCGAGGCTCTGCCCAACGCGATGTTCCGCGTTGAGCTGACCAACGGACACAAGGTGCTCGCCCACATTTCGGGCAAGATGCGTCAGCACTACATTCGCATCCTCCCAGAGGATCGCGTCATCGTGGAGCTGACCCCCTACGATCTGACCCGTGGCCGGATCGTCTACCGCTACAAGTAAGCCTGTCGAGAAGTAACGGCTCACGGCATCCCGTGGGTACGAGGACAGCGAGTTAGGAACCGCAATGAAGGTCAACCCCAGCGTCAAGCCGATCTGCGATCACTGCAAGGTGATCCGCCGCCACGGCCGTGTCATGGTGATCTGCAAGAGCAACCCTAGGCACAAGCAGCGCCAGGGCTAAAGCCCCGTCGCTACTTGCGCCTCCCGGCTGCGTCTATTGCTCGTGATCGCAAGCGATCACGACGGAGCAAAGCCAGGGCCAATCGAGCAGCGCGCTCATCGGAGCGCGAACGTTTGACAACTCAATAAATACCAGCGCATCGAAGAACCTGTTTCGCAAGAGGCAGGGGACACCTCGGGGTGGAGGCCCGAACCCCCGATACGCACCACACCTCCACAACACCAAGGAGAGCCAACATGGCACGTCTCGCCGGAGTTGACATCCCACGCGATAAGCGCGTGGTGATTGCACTCACGTACATCTACGGAGTTGGACGCACCAGCGCCGTAAAGACCCTCGCCGATACCGGCATCGACGGCAGCATCCGCGTCAAGGATCTGACCGACGATCAGCTCGTTCTGCTTCGCGACTACATCGACGCGAACTTCAAGGTTGAGGGTGACCTTCGCCGTGAGGTCGCAGCCGACATTCGCCGCAAGGTTGAGATCGGAAGCTACCAGGGTCTGCGCCACCGCAAGGGTCTGCCCGTGCACGGTCAGCGCACGAAGACGAACGCTCGTACCCGCAAGGGCCCGAAGCGCACCGTCGCCGGTAAGAAGAAGTAACCCGGTCAGCGCGACCAAGATAGCTTTCAGGAGAATACTCAATGGCTGCACCAAAGGCCGCGGCGCGTAAGCCGCGTCGCAAAGACAAGAAGAACGTCGTCGTGGGCCAGGCCCACATCAAGTCGACCTTCAACAACACCATCGTTTCGATCACCGACACCACCGGTGCTGTGATCAGCTGGGCATCTTCGGGTGGCGTCGGCTTCAAGGGTTCGCGTAAGTCGACCCCGTTCGCCGCACAGCTCGCCGCCGAGAGCGCTGCTCGCAAGGCGCAGGACCACGGCATGAAGAAGGTTGACATCTTCGTGAAGGGTCCGGGATCAGGTCGCGAGACCGCGATCCGTTCGCTGCAGGCCGCAGGCCTCGAGGTGGGGTCGATCACCGACGTCACCCCGCAGACCCACAACGGCTGCCGCCCGCCCAAGCGCCGCCGCGTCTGAAATTTATTGTCACGGAGGCCGAGGCCTCCGATGACTGCGACCTCCGGTCGCGGTGATCGGATCGGTCTTGGAACCTCGGCGACAGTAGACCGGCCGGGATCGAGTCACGCACTCGATCCCCGCCGGTTCAGACCGCTCTCGTTCCATCCCTTCTTCAACACCGCATGAGTCATATAGCGGACTCCAGCGAAAGGAACCAACACAGTGCTCATTGCACAGCGCCCCACTCTGACTGAAGAATCAATCTCTGAGTACCGCTCACGCTTCGTGATCGAGCCACTCGAGCCCGGCTTCGGCTACACGCTCGGCAACTCGATGCGTCGTACTCTGCTCTCGTCGATCCCCGGCGCCGCTGTCACCAGCGTTCGCTTCGAGGGCGTCGCTCACGAGTTCACCACGATCGCGGGCGTCTCGGAAGACGTCACCGAGATCATCTTGAACATCAAGGATCTCGTGGTCTCGAGCGAGCACGACGAGCCCATCACTGCTTACCTGCGCAAGACTGGCGCCGGCGAGGTTACCGCTGCAGACATCTCGGCTCCGGCCGGTGTCGAGGTGCACAACCCCGAGCTCGTCATCGCAACGCTCGGTGACTCGGCTCAGTTCGAGCTCGAGCTCACCATCGAGCGTGGCCGTGGCTACGTTTCGGCAGCGCAGAACCGCAACGACGACGCAGAGGTCGGCCGCATTCCGGTTGACTCGATCTACTCGCCGGTGCTCAAGGTGACCTACCGCGTCGAGGCAACTCGTGCCGGTGAGCGCACCGACTTCGACCGCCTCGTGGTCGACGTCGAGACCAAGCCCGCAATCAGCCCCCGCGATGCAATCGCCTCGGCTGGTTCGACGCTGGTCGAGCTGTTCGGTCTCGCTCGCGAGCTCAACACCGCCGCTGAGGGCGTTGAGATCGGCCCGGCTCCCGCCGAGGTCGTCGTCGACGGCGAGCTCTCGATTCCGATCGAAGATCTCGACCTTTCGGTGCGCAGCTACAACTGCCTGAAGCGCGAAGGCATCAACACGGTCAGCGAGCTCGTAGCGCTCAGCGAGGCCCAGCTGATGAACATCCGCAACTTCGGCCAGAAGTCGGTGTTCGAGGTGCGCGACAAGCTCACCGAGATGGGTCTTTCGCTGAAGGACGCCGTGCCCGGCTTTGACGGTGCGCAGTTCTACAGCTACGAAGACGACGCCAACTAATTTCTTTTAGGCCCTCGCGGCCAGTTTTCATTCAACGGAGTACACAATGCCAAAGCCCAACAAGGGCCCCCGCCTCGGAGGCGGCCCCGCACACGAGCGCCTGCTGCTGAACCAGATGGCTTCGCAGCTCTTCGAGCACAAGCGCATCCAGACCACTGAGACCAAGGCAAAGCGCCTGCAGCCTGTGGCCGAGCGTTTCGTGACCTTCGCAAAGCGCGGAGACCTGCACGCACGTCGCCGCGTGATGCGTTCGATCCTCGACAAGTCGGTTGTGCACGAGCTCTTCACCGAGATCGCACCCCTCGTCGAGAACCGCGAAGGTGGCTACACCCGCATCATCAAGACCGGTTTCCGCAAGGGCGACAACGCTCCCATGGCGATCATCGAGCTCGTTCTCGAGCCCGTGAACCCGAAGCCGAAGCGCGCCAAGAAGGAAGACGCTCCCGTCGCTGCCCCGGTCGAGACCGAGGAAGAGACCGCAGAGGTAGCTGAAGAGGCTGCTGCTGAGGAGACCACCGAGGTTGCTGCAGAGGTCGCAGAAGAGAAGTAAGTTCTCTGCTGCTCTTCGAGCATGACAAGAACCCCGTCGCACAGTGTGCGGCGGGGTTCTTGCGTTGCTCGGGGCTGTCGCCCACGTGAGCGCATACCCTTTTCGCTGAACGGCACAGAAGCGTGCGAGCGTCATGCAAACGAACGATACTTTTCTGTGACGCCCGCACGCTTCTGTGACGCTCGAGAAGGCACGCACAGCGCAGAGAAGCTGCAGCGCAGAGGGCGCGGTGCCGCGGCGATGGGAGCGGCAGAGAGGCCCCCTCTGCCTCGGGTCGCGGGTCTCAGCTCGCGGGTCAGCCGCGCTTCGGCTTCGGTCTCTCGTTCCTCTCGAGCAGCGCATCGAGAGCGGCCTGCACGCTATTCGCGTAGGCGACGCCACCGCTCGGGTTCGGGTGAATGTCGTCACCGGCGAGTCCGTCTGGTACGAGCGGGATCGCGGCCTGCCAGTCGGCGAGCGTGACGCCGCGGTTGGCGTCGGCGAATGCGCGCAACTTCTGGTTTACCTCAGGAATCCACCAGCGATCGGCGTAGGCGTTGACGATCACGATGCGGCGCTCGCCGGCCACGCGCAGCAGTCGGTCGAGGTCGGCATCGTCGACGGGCCCGTTCGTGCCGAGCCCGACCACGAGCACCTGCCGCAGCTCTCCGCGGGCCGCGAGCTCCTCTGCGATGCCAACGCCGACCCCAAAGCCGCGCGACACGTCTGCGTCGATCCAGATGTCGGGAAACGCCTCTGCGAGCTCGGGCGCGCTAGCGAGCATGACCGAGTCGCCGACCGCAAAGATCTCCCAACCTTCCACAGGCTGAGGTTTGGGCGCCTCGAACTTCGGCTGCGTCGCCCATTCGGTTCCGAGCCCCGCGGGGCCGAGCGATCCATCGCCCTCTGCATCGATGGCCGACGAAACTTCTTCCGTTTCTGCGCGCGGCGCCGTCTGGCGAACTGACCTGTCGCCCTGTGCCTGCAGGGCGGCTTGCCCACGAGACACCACCTCTGCGGAGGTGGTCGGTGCGGGAGCAACCGAAATGGCGTACCCGGCGGCGGGCACCGTCACCAATACCAATGCGATCAGGGAGAATCCGACGGCGAGGCTGCGGCCGCGCAACCGAACTGGCCTGAGCACCTGCGTCAGGGAGCGACGCAGGCCGAGTCGACGGATGGGCTGCTCAACGTAGCGGTACGAGAGCGCAGCAAGGCCGAGTGTCAGTGCGAGGGTCACTGCAGGCACGACCCAGGGTGCGGCACCGCTTCGAGCACCGAAGGTGGTGACGATGAGCAAGAGCGGCCAGTGCCACAGGTAAATGCCGTACGACCGCTCGCCGATCCAGCGCAGTGGCTGCACATCGAGTGCCCGCCCGAGCCAGGCTCCCTCGCGGGTAGCCGCCCACACTACGATGAGCACGGCGACGGTGGCGAGCTGAAAGCCGCCCATGAAGCTCTCGGGGCTGCCTTCGCGAAGAGTAACGCTCAGCCAACCGAGCGCTGTGAGGCCGGCAGCGCCAATGGCGGTCAGGCCCAGCTGCTGCCAGATCGCAAGCTTGCGGGGCAGCACCAGTGCATCGATTTCACCCGAAGTTGGCGCCAGCGCGCACGCGAGCGCAACGCCGAGCAGCAGACCGAACACGTGGGTGTCGGTGCCGAAGTAGACGCGCGTCGCGGCGGCACCCTGCGCGAAGAGCGCGCTCATCCACAGTGCCGAGCCCGCACCGAAGAGCGCGAAGAAGAGCACTCTGGTGGCGCGCGAGCGCATGCGCAGCGCGAAGATCAGTACGAGGGGGAGCAGCACGTAGAACTGCTCCTCGATCGCGAGCGACCAGGTGTTGCGAAAGAGCTCGGGATCTTGCCCGGCGAAATAGTCGGTGCCGAGCGCGATGTATACCCAGTTCGCAACGAAGAACGAAGCCCCCATGAGCTGTGCCCCGATGCTCACCAGCAACTGCTTGCTGGCGAAGAGCGCTGCGCCGGTGCTCACGAGCAGTACGAGGGCGAGAGCCGGCAGCAGCCGCCTCGCGCGCCGCCGCCAGAAGTCAGCGAGCGCGATTCTTCCCGTGCGCCGGTGCTCGGCGAGCAGCAGAGAGGTAATCAGGAACCCGCTGATGACGAAGAACACGTCGACGCCGAGAAAGCCGCCCTGCAGCGTCGCCGGAAACAGGTGATAGACGACGACCATGCCAACCGCGAGTGCGCGAAGACCGTCGAGCCCGCCGAAGCGTGAGCGCCCTGTGGCGGCACGCGCGGTCGAGGTCGGTGAGGGTGTAGCTGAGGTCATACGTAAAAAGGTGCCGCACCGGGTGCGGGTTGGTCGACGAATGCGCGGGAGCCGGGGGAATGCCCGCGCTCGAGGCGGGCGCATGCGCGCAACCTGTATATTTTAGCCCATGCGACTGCGCCTCGACATTGGCTACGACGGCACCGATTTTCACGGCTGGGCGGCGCAGCCCGGGCTGCGCACCGTGCAAGACGAAATCGAGGCCGCACTCGGCGTGCTGATTCGCGCGGAGACCGAAGATGAGCGGCCACGTTTGGTGGTCGGCGGGCGCACCGATGCCGGCGTGCACGCGCGCGGTCAGGTGGCACACGTTGACGTTGCCGACGAGTTTGCGGCGAGGATCACCCCTCGTCGCCTTGGCGGTGTGCTCGCTCGGCGGGGTAGCGCCGACGCAGTCGTGCACGCCGTGCGCGAGGTGCCGCCTGCGTTCGACGCGCGCTTCGGTGCGTTGCGGCGCAGATATGAGTACCGCTTGCGAGACGCGAACGGCCGCCGCGATCCCTTGACCGCGCGGTTCACCGCCGAAGTGCCCAAAGTGCTCGATCTCGAAGCGATGCAGCGCGCGAGCGACGAACTGCTGGGCCTGCAAGACTTCACCACCTTCTGCAAGGCGCGCGAGGGTGCGACGGCCGTGCGCGAGCTGCTGGGCTTTGACTGGCGGCTGACCGAAGACGGCGCGTTCGCGGCGGCGATCGAGGCCGACGCGTTCTGCCACTCCATGGTTCGCGCGCTCGTCGGTTCGGTGGTCGCGGTTGGCAGCGCGAGGATCGGCCACGACGATCTCGTGCGACTGCGCGACGCACGCGAACGCACGAGCCGCTTCACCGTGATGCCCGCGCATGGGCTCTCGCTCGAAGAGATCGTCTACCCGCCCGACGACGAGCTCGCGCTGCGGGCTGAGATGACGCGGGCCAGGCGTGATCCTTTGAGTGAATGAGCGTTCGCATGCTCGCGGGCCACCAAGCCACCAAGCCACTGCTCTCGATGCGAAGCTGTGCTAAAGTAGTTCTTTGGTGCGTCAGCACCCGAATGTGAGCCCCCCGGGGCCGATGCACTTTCTTCGCCGTGAGGTGAAGAAAGACGCGGCAGGGGAGGGATCCACGAACGACTCCATTTCGAACGAAAGCAGCACACTGTGACTCGCACATATTCGCCGAAGGCCGCTGAGCAGAAGCACGACTGGCTCGTCATCGACGCCACCGACGTGGTTCTCGGCCGCCTCGCAACCCACGCCGCAGCGCTTCTCCGCGGCAAGCACAAGACCACCTTCGCTCCCCACATGGACATGGGCGATCACGTGATCATCATCAACGCCGACAAGGTCGTGCTGACCGGCAACAAGGCGTCGAAGAAGAAGTACTACGATCACTCGGGCTACCCGGGCGGCCTCCGTACCACCAGCTACACCGAGATGATCGAGGGCAAGCCCGAGCGCGTCGTCGAGCGTGCGATCCGCGGCATGCTGCCGAAGAACTCGCTCGGCCGCGACCAGTTCCGCAAGCTGAAGGTCTACGCAGGTGGCGAGCACCCGCACGCCGCACAGCAGCCCACCACGTACGCAATCGGCCAGGTCGCTCAGTAAGCGCGACTGAAGAATAAGGACTTTCAAAGTGACTGAAGAGAACGTGGCCGTCGAGAGCTACACCACCGAGACCCCGGCGTCGCAGGCGCCCGCGTCGACCCCTCGCCCCGCGCTCACCGTTCCCGGTGCAGCTGTGGGCCGTCGCAAGCAGGCCATCGCCCGCGTGCGCCTCGTACCCGGCAACGGCACCATGACCGTCAACGGTCGCGAGCTCGCTGAGTACTTCCCGAACAAGCTGCACCAGCAGCTGATCACCGATCCGTTCACCGTGCTCGAGCTGAACGGTTCGTACGACATCACCGCTCGCATCAAGGGTGGCGGCCCCTCGGGCCAGGCCGGTGCGCTTCGCCTCGCGATCGCTCGCGCACTCAACGAGATCGACGCCGAGCACAACCGCCCGACGCTGAAGAAGGCCGGCTTCCTGAGCCGCGACGCTCGCGTCATCGAGCGCAAGAAGGCAGGTCTCAAGAAGGCCCGCAAGGCGCCTCAGTACTCAAAGCGTTAAGCAGCGCGGGTACTCGCATGGGTCGCCTATTCGGCACCGACGGGGTCCGGGGTCTGGCTGGGGTGGATGTCACCGCCGAGCTGGCCCTGGGCCTCGCTCAGTCTGCAGCCTTTGTGCTCGGCCGCGAAGCACGCGCCGAGAGTCGTCGCCCGAGGGCTGTTATTGCGCGGGATCCCCGGGTCTCGGGTGAGTTCATCGCCGCGGCGGTGGCCGCCGGCCTCGCCTCAGCGGGAGTCGACGTGCTCGAAGCCGGGGTCATTCCGACCCCAGCTGCCGCATACCTCGTAGCCGACACGGGCGCCGACTTCGGCGTGATGGTCTCTGCCTCGCACAACCCCGCGCCTGACAACGGCATCAAGTTCTTCGCGAAGGGCGGCCTCAAGCTGCCCGATGAGGTCGAAGATGAGATCGAGGCCGCGATGGCGAAGCCGCACGCGGCAACCACCGGTCGCGAGGTGGGTCGCATTCGGCGCTTCTCCGACGCCGAAGACCGCTATCTCGTGCACCTGCTCGGCACCCTCGAGGGTGTTCGCCTCGATGGCCTGCACGTCGTGCTCGATTGCGCGCACGGTGCCGCCGCTGGCATCTCGCCCGACGTGTTCAGCGACGCCGGAGCCAGGGTCACCGTGATCGGCAACGATCCCGACGGCTTCAACATCAACGATGGCGTGGGGTCGACTCACCTCGAGCCGCTCATGGCCGCGGTGCTGAAGCACGGCGCCGACCTCGGCATCGCCCACGACGGCGACGCGGACCGCTGCCTCGCAGTCGATGCCGCCGGCAACATGATCGACGGCGACAAGATTATGGCGATCCTCGCTCTCTCAATGTCGGCGCGAGGCAAACTTGTGAAGAACACACTCGTTGCCACGGTCATGAGCAACCTCGGCTTGAAGCTTGCGATGGCGAACAACGGTATCGACGTCATCGAGACCGGGGTGGGCGACCGCTACGTGCTTGAGCGCCTGAACGCCGACGGCTTCTCGCTCGGCGGCGAGCAGTCGGGTCACGTCATCATGAGCGACTACGCAACGACCGGCGACGGCATTCTCACCGGTCTGCACCTTGCCGCTGAGGTGAAACGAACTGGCAAGACGCTTGCCGAACTCGCCGAGTGCATGACCGTGTATCCGCAGGTGCTCGTGAACGTGCGCGGCGTCGATCGCAGCAAGGCGAACAGTGACGAGGTGCTGCAGCAGGCAGTTGCGCAGGCAGAGCTCGTGCTGGCGGGCAACGGCCGCGTGCTGCTTCGCCCCTCGGGCACCGAACCCGTCGTGCGCGTCATGGTCGAAGCCGCTCACGAGGAGCAGGCACAGCAGCTGGCGAACGACCTCGCTGCAGTGGTGAAAGAACGTCTCGCGATCTGAGATGAGCGCGAGCCTAGTGGGCTGTTTGCTTCGGCAGGCAGCCCATTTTCGTGTCTCCGGGCGTTGCGCTGCGCCGGAACATCTCGCAAGAGTGCGCAAATCGATATGCACATGCATCGAGAAATTTTGATGAAAACGCGGCATTGGGCGCTCTGCCCACGTAATCTATTATCTGAGCGTTTCATGTGAACGCCCCGATATTCGAGAGGAACCCCCGATATGAGCACTCCCGAGATGCCTCAGAACCCCGAACAGCCGGCAGCTCCGGCTTACCAGGCCGCACCGGCCCCCGCTGCGGCTCCCGTGGCAGCAGAGCCAGGCAAGGGCCTGAGCATTGCCGCGATCATCCTTGCCTTCCTGATGCCGCTGATCGGCCTGATTCTCGGCATCGTTGCGCTCGTGCAGTCGAAGAAGGCCGGCCGAAAGAACGGTCTGGCTCTCGCTGCTGTCATCATCGGCGCAGTGCTGATCGTTGTCGGCATCATCGTCTGGATCGTTGCGCTCAGCAGCCTCGCCGCTGTCGGCGGTACCGCAGCTGAAGCAGCGCAGGCTTGCATGGACGGCGCAACCTCGGTTGAGGTGCTCGGCCAGACAGTGAGCTGCGACGAGGTGCTCGCGCAGTAGTCGCCCAGCAGGGTAACGCTTCGGCGGCCCGTGATCCTTTTTCGAAGAAGGATCGCGGGCCGCCGTTTTGCGTTCGAGCGCTGTGGGCCGCCGCACTGCGTGCACCCGTCTGGCAAAGCGCCCACGTGCGGTTCTCTTGTCGTCATCTAGCTTTACGGTTTTCTGATATTTCGCGCAAAATGTGACCTATTTGTAAAGCAATTTGTTGATTTGTTAGTACGATCTATCGATCTTGGCCATGATGGGAGAAATATGAAGTAACTGATTCGAGGGGGAATCATGCGCGATGCCGATGCCGCACAGCTGCCAGATGCGACGCCAGTGCAACTCATTGACGAGCAGGGTGCCCGCGTCGAGCGCGCGGGCTATCAGCTGCCCGACACAGCGACGCTGCTCGACGGTTACGCCGCGCTTGTTCGAGGCAGGCGCATCAACGAGCAGTGCAACGCACTGGTTCGACAGGGCAGGCTTGCCGTGTACCCGTCTTCGCACGGACAGGAAGCATGCCAGATCGCAGCGGCCACGGTGCTGGGCGAACGGGACTGGCTGTTTCCCACGTACCGCGACTCGGTCGCCGTGATGGCGAAGGGCGTATCTCCTGAAGACACGATGGTGCTGCTGCGCGGCGACTGGCACTCCGGCTACGACTCTCGCGAGCACTGCGTCGCGCCGCAGGCGACCCCGCTTGCTACCCAGATGCTGCACGCCGTGGGCTTCGCGCACGCGGCGAAGCTGCGCGGAGAGGAGACCGTCGTGCTGGCGTTGTGCGGCGACGGTGCAACGAGTGAGGGTGACTTTCATGAGGCGATGAACTTCGCCGCGGTCTTCGGGCTGCCCGTGGTGTTCTTCGTGCAGAACAATGAGTTCGCGATCTCGGTGCCGCTTTCTCGGCAGACCGCCGCACCCTCGCTTGCCCATAAGGCGATCGGCTACGGCATGTCAGGTCAGCGAGTGGACGGCAACGACTTCGCTGCGGTGTTCTCGGTGCTGAGTGAGGCCGTTGCCCGCGCACGGGCCGGATCGGGCCCCAGCCTGATCGAGGCCCACACCTACCGCATGCAGGCCCACACGAACGCCGACGACGACACTCGCTACCGCGAACGCGAAGAGGTGCAGAGCTGGATCTGCCGCGATCCTCTCACGAGACTCCAATCGCACTTGCGAGAGGCGGGCGTGCTCGACGACGAAGCCGAGGAGCGCTTCGCCGCTGAAGCAGAACTTGTCGCCGCGGAGCTTCGCGAGGCCATGAACCGAGAGGTGTCGGTGCACCCCTCGGAGCTCTTCGAGCATGTCTTCGCACAGCGACCTGCCACGCTCGAGCAGCAGTGGGAACTGCTGCAAGACGAGATCGTACGAACGGAGGCCTCGGCATGAGCGCAGATACCACCCAGACCATGACGATGGCGGCAGCGCTGAACCTCGCGCTCGCCGATAGCCTCGTCGACGACCCGAGCGTGTTGGTGTTCGGCGAAGACGTCGGGGCGCTTGGCGGCGTATTTCGCGTGACCGACGGGCTTACGGCCCGCTTCGGCGAGGATCGCTGCTTCGACACCCCGCTCGCGGAGTCCGGCATCATCGGCAGCGCCGTGGGTATGGCCATGAACGGTATGCGCCCTGTCGTCGAGATGCAGTTCGACGCGTTTGCTTACCCGGCATTTGAGCAGATCGTCAGCCATGTGGCGAAGATGGGAAACCGTACAAAGGGCGTGCTGCGCCTGCCGATGGTAATCCGCATCCCGTTCGGCGGCGGTATCGGTGGAGTCGAGCATCACTGCGACTCGTCAGAGGCCTACTACGCCCACACGCCCGGGCTCACCGTGGTGTCTCCGTCGACTCCCCAGGAGGCCTACTCGCTGCTGCGGGCGGCCATTGCTTCTGCTGACCCGGTCGTGTTCATGGAGCCGAAAAAGCTGTACTGGTCGAAGGGGCCGGTCGATACGAGCATCACCGCCTCGATCGGCAAGGCCGCGGTTGCGCGCGAGGGCAACGACGTGACCCTGATCGCCTATGGGCCATCGGTGCAGGTGGCGCTCGAAGCTGCTGCGGTGGCTGCAGAAGACGGGCGCAGCGTGCAGGTGGTCGACGTGCGCACCCTCACGCCGTTCGACGATGAGACGGTGATGCAGGCAGTGCGCTCGACCGGGCGCGCCGTCGTCATCTCAGAGGCTCCGGGCTACGCGAGCGTCGCTTCGGAGATTCAGGCTCGGGTTTCTGAGCAGTGCTTCGAGTACCTCGAGGCGCCGGTGCGCAAGGTGACCGGCTTCGACATTCCATTCGCGCCGCCGAAGCTTGAGCACTGGTATCTGCCAGACGTTGACCGCGTGATCGACGCAATCGATTCGCTGCACTGGGAGGACTAGTCATGGCTGCGCAAGTATTCTTGCTTCCCGACCTCGGTGAGGGTCTCACCGAGGCTGTCATCGTGCGCTGGCTGGTATCGGTCGGCGACACGATCGCGATCGATCAGGCGATCGCCGAGGTCGAAACCGCGAAGAGCATCGTCGAGCTGCCCTCGCCATACGCTGGCACGGTGCTTGCGCTGCACGGCGAAGAGGGCGAGGCAGTTGCTACCGGGTCGCCCGTGCTCGAGGTGGGCGCTGACGGAGACGTCGCCGGTGGTGGCGGGGATGGCGTAGCGGCCGACCGCACCGAGGCCGAGGCGTATCGCATCGAGGAGCGCGCAGGTGCTCAGCCCGCGGATTCCGACTCCGGCTCCGGCAACGTGCTCATCGGCTACGGCACTGGCAGTGTGGCTGCGAAGGGACGCCGCAAGCGCAAGCCTTCTCCCCGTCATGAGGCGGTCGTGCCCATCGAGGCGCAGTTGGCGCAACCGGCTGCTGCGCACGCAACAGCTTCGCAAGCTGCTGCACCGCAAGCCGCCGAAGGGCACCGGGCCGGTCCCGTTGCGGTGCGCTCACCCATTGTGCGCCGCCTTGCAAAAGAGCTTGGGGTTGATCCTCGTGCCGTCGTAGCAACCGGAGCCGACGGCGCAGTCACCCGCACCGATGTGCTGAAAGCCGCCGAAGCGCTCGGCGCGAGTGCCGCGCGCGCGGAACTCGCGCCGGCTGCTGCCGCTGCTCCAGGTGATGAGATTGCTGGGCTGCACGGTCTGCACCGCGCCTCGTCTGAAAAGCTTTCGCCGCTGCGCAAGGCAGTGTCGGCCAAGATGAGTCGCAGCCGCTCCGAGATTCCAGAAGCGACTGTGTGGGTTGACGTCGACTTCACCGAGCTGTGGCGGCTGCGCCCGCAGATGGCGGCAGAGGGGGAGCGCCCGCCGTCGGTCACGACGTTGGTGGCCCGCTTTGTGCTGCTCGCACTGCAGGAGTACCCGCTGCTCGCCTCGCGCCTGAGTGACGACGGCACCGAGCTCATGAGCTTCGATGGCATCAACCTCGGCATCGCGGTCGACTCGGAGCGGGGGCTCTCGGTGCCAGTGCTGCCGCGCGCGAGCGAGCTCTCGATCGCCGAGCTCGATACCGCACTGCGTGAGGTCAGTGCGGAGGCGAGAACCGGCCGTCTCGCTCCCGCTCGTCTCAGCGGGTCGACGTTTACCTTCAATAACTACGGAGGTTTCGGAGTCGACGGTTCGGCCGCGATCATCAACCACCCCGAGGTCGCGATTCTCGGCATGGGTCGAGTCATCGAGCGCCCGTGGGTGGTTGAGGGCGAAATCGTCGTGCGTCGCATCGCGCAGATCTCGCTCGCATTCGATCATCGGGTGTGCGACGGGGGCTATGCGGCCGGCTTCATCGGGAGTCTCGTCGAGAAGATCGAGCATCCTCTGCGGGTGTACTCGCGACTCGGAAGCTCTGAGCCTTCTCCAAATGAAGCAGAAGGGGCCCCGACGCTCGCGCGTCGGGGCCCCTTCTGCGTAATCGGGGGCTAGCCGTGCAGATCGATCGTCGTCGTGTTCAGCGGCACATCGTTCTTAGTCTTCACGAGCGACACTGCGACGAGCGAGATGATGCAGACGACAACGATGTAGAGGCCGACAGTCCAGATCTGGCCGGTCTTGCCGAACACCAGCTCCGCGATCATAGGGGCGAATGCGCCGCCGAGAATCGCGCCGATGGCATAGCCGATCGAGACACCCGAGTAGCGAATGTCTGCGGGGAACATCTCTGCGTAGAGTGCGGCCTGCGGGCCGTACGAGAGGCCGAGACCCACCGTCATGACCAGCAACGCAACGAAGTACAGGTAGATGTTGCCAGTGTCGATGAGGAACCACATCGGGATTGCCCAGAGGCCGAGCAGCACGTAGCCGATCTGGAAGGTGCGCACGCGACCAATGCGGTCAGAGATCATGCCACCCCAGAGCGTGAACGCCAGCCAACCGATAGCCGAGAGCGTGGTTGCGAGCAGCACGGGGGGCCGCTCGAGACCGAGGCCGCCTGCCTCGACCGGACGAGTCGCGTACGACGAGAAGAACGCAATGAGCAGGTACCCCGCGGCGTTGTTCGCAATGAAGATGAGGGCCGAAAGTACGACCTCTTTGGTGTTGCGCTGAAACAGCGTCTTCAGCGGTGCAGACGACGAAGCCTTGCGCTCCTGCAGTTCAGCGAAGACTGGCGACTCTTCTACCGCGCGACGAATGATGTAGCCGACAAAGATCAGCGCGATCGAGAAGAGGAACGGCACGCGCCAGCCCCACGAGAGAAACTGCTCCTCGGTGAGCGAGGTGGTGAGAATCCAGAGCGTCGCCGTCGCGAGCATCATGCCGATCGGTACACCGATCTGGGGGTAGGCGCCGAAGAAGCCGCGCTTGCCCTTTGGCGCGTGCTCGACAGACATGAGTGCAGCGCCGCCCCACTCGCCGCCGGCCGAGAAGCCCTGCAGCACACGGAGCAGCACGAGCAGAATCGGAGCGAAAATGCCAATCTGCGCGTAGGTCGGCAGCACGCCGATCAGCGCCGTTGCCACGCCCATCAAGATCAGGGTGAGCACGAGCATCTGTTTGCGGCCGAGTCGGTCGCCGAGATGACCCGCGACAATCGCGCCGAGCGGGCGGAAGAGGAAGGAAATGCCGAGCGAGGCCCATGCAACGATCTGCCCGAAAGTCTCGCCCGCGGGGGCGAAAAAGAGCGGGCCGAGCACGACGCCGGCGGCCTGTGCGTAGATGAAGAAGTCGTACCACTCGATCGAGGTGCCGACTACTGTTCCGGCGAGCACGCGGCGCTGTTCGCGCCTCGTGTCAACTGTTTCTGTCAATGTGAACTCCGTCGTTCTCAGGGCTCGGCAGACCTCGCCGCGCATTCGTGTTCGCCCACGGCATTACTTGCCGAAGAGTCAGTAAATCTAATCACGACATCGAGAAATCTCTTGCATCGAGCGCGCAGTGTGCATCAAATTGTTATTCGCATTGCGGGTGGTCGCCCGTTCCCCGTATCCTGTTACTCTAATAACTTACCGTTCATTCACTAATTCGGTGATTGATCGACAAGGAGGTCGAACGAGCATGCCAGAGGCTTATCTCGTAGATGGAGTGCGCACCGCGGTCGGGCGCTACGGAGGTGCCCTCGCTGCGGTGAGGCCAGACGATCTCGCAGCGCACGTGCTGAAGAGTCTGGTCGAGCGAACCGGTGTGCCGGTAGAGGCTATCGACGAGGTGATTTTCGGCGCCGCCAATCAGGCGGGCGAAGACAACCGAAATGTTGCCCGCATGGCGGTGCTGCTTGCCGGGCTTCCCGATTCACTGCCTGGATACACGGTCAACCGCCTCTGCGCTTCGGGCATGACCGCAGTCTCGAACGCTTCGCAGGCGATTCGCGCAGGCGATGCCGACCTCATTATCGCGGGCGGCGTCGAGTCCATGACGCGCGCCCCATGGGTGCAGGAGAAGCCGGGCCGTGCCTGGTCGAAGCCGGGGGAGCAGTTCGATACCTCCATCGGCTGGCGCTTCACGAACCCTCGCCTTGCCGCGCGCGACAAAGCGACCTTCACCATGCCCGAAACGGCAGAAGAGGTGGCCCGTGTCGACTCGATCAGCCGCGAAGACGCAGACGCGTTCGCGGTCGAGAGCCACCGGAGAGCGGCAGCCGCGATCGAGGCGGGCCATTTCGAGCGCGAGATTGCGCCCATCACGGTCGACCTCGGTCGGGGCAAGCAGACGGTGGTCGCCGTCGATGAGGGGCCGCGCCCCGATACGACGCTCGAGGTGCTCGCCGGCCTGCGGCCTGTGGTGGCCGGTGGCACGGTTGTGACCGCAGGCAACGCATCATCGCTCAACGACGGATCGAGCGCGTTGCTCGTGGCAAGCGGCGAGGCCGTCGAGCGCTACGGATTGACGCCACGGGCGAGGATCGTCACCAGCGTTTCTGCCGCACTCTCACCAGAGATCATGGGCATCGGTCCCGTTCCCGCAACCGAGAAGGCATTGCAGCGTGCGGGCCTCGCGATCGACGACATCGGATCGGTCGAGCTCAACGAGGCGTTCGCCTCGCAGTCACTCGCCTGCATCAGGCGGCTCGGGCTCGACCCGGCTCGGGTGAACGTCGATGGCGGCGCGATCGCGCTCGGTCACCCACTCGGTTCGTCGGGGTCGCGCCTGCTCGTGACCCTGCTGAACCGTATGGAGCGCGAGGGCTCGCGCTATGGCCTTGCGACCATGTGCGTGGGCGTCGGCCAGGGCACGGCGACCATTATCGAGCGGGTGTGAGCGTGGCTGAGTCGAGCGAAAACTCCCCGCTGCTCGTTGAGGCTCGCGACACTCACGTGCTCGCCACCTTGAACAGGCCAGAGAAACGCAACGCCATTGACCAAGACTTGATCGACGCGCTGCACGAACTCTGCGAGATGCTCGAGGCAGAGCCTCGCACGCTGATTCTGCGCGGTGCAGAGGGCACCTTCGCCGGCGGCGCCGACATTGCTCAGCTGCGCGCTCGTCGCGCGGCCGACGCGCTGAAGGGCATCAACACGCGGGCGTTCATGCGCATCAACGAGCTGCCGATGCCGGTGATCGCCGTGCTTGAGGGCTACGCCCTCGGCGGCGGCGCCGAGCTCGCCTACGCCGCCGACATCAGGGTCGGCACGCCAACGCTCAAGATCGGCAACCCCGAGACCGGCCTCGGCATCATCGCGGCCGCGGGCGCGAGCTGGCGCCTGCGCGAGCTCGTGGGCGAGCCGCTTGCCGCAGAGATCATGCTGGCCGGGCGGGTGCTGAGCGCCGAGGAGTCGCTGCGCGCGGGGCTCATCACGCACCTTGAAGAGGACTCGCAGGCCGCGCTCGAGCGTGCCGAGAAGATCGCCGGCCGAATCGCGGCGCTCGACCCGGCCGCAACGCAGGCCTCGAAGCGCGTGCTGCAGGCGCCGCGCGCCGCTCACCCGCAGGTCGACCTTGATGAGCAGGCGGTGCTCTTCGAAAGCCCCGAGAAGATGCGCCGCATGACCGAGTTTCTCGAACGGAAGAAGAGCAAATGAGCGGATCAAACGAGATCGCCGTTCCCTCGCGCGTTGGCGTGATGGGTGGCGGGCGCATGGGCGGCGGAATCGCCCACGCATTTCTGCTTGCGGGCGCCTACGTCGTCGTCGTCGAACGTGACGTCGCCTCGGCCGAGGCGGCGCGGGCGCGCATCGAGGCGAGCATCGACGCGTCGGTCGCGCGCGGCTTCGACGGCGATGCCGCTCTCTTGAAGCAGGCCCTCACGGTCGCCACCGATGTGGGCGCGTTCGGGGCATGCCAGCTGGTTGTCGAAGCGGTGCCCGAGATCCTCGACCTGAAGCTTGAAACGCTGCGTGCGATCGAGCAGCAGCTGCCCGACTTCGCGACTCTTGCGTCGAACACCTCGTCGATCCCGCTTGCGCAGCTCGCCGAGGTGCTCGACCGACCGAGTCAGTTCATCGGGCTGCATTTCTTCAACCCGGTGCCCGCCTCGACGCTCATCGAGATCGTCGTGCACGAGGATGCGAGCGACGCGCTCGCTGAGAAGGCTCGAGGCTGGGTGCGTGCGCTCGGCAAGACGCCGATCACCGTGTCTGATTCACCGGGCTTCGCCTCGAGTCGCCTCGGGGTAGCGATCGCGCTCGAGGCGATTCGCATGGTCGAAGAGGGCGTCGCAAGCGCGGCAGACATCGACCTCGCCATGGAGCTCGGTTACAAGCACCCCTCGGGGCCGCTCAAGACCACCGACATCGTCGGGCTCGACGTGCGCCTCGGTATCGCCGAACAGCTCGAACGCGACCTCGGCCCCCGATTCGCGCCGCCGCAGCTGCTGCGCGACATGGTCGCCGAGGGCAACCTCGGTCGCAAGAGCGGCAAAGGGTTTTACGACTGGAACAACGGCGAGTAGCGCCACAACAAAAGGAGTCAGAGCGATGACGCGAATGCTGCAGAGCTATGTGCAAGACGCCTGGTGGTCACCCGCCGAAGACGTCGCCGGTGTCGAGGTGCTCGATGCATCCACGGGCGAGCCAGTCGCTCGCGTATCGAGCGAAGGTCTCGATCTCGGTGCTGCGTTGGATCACGCCCGCACCGTTGGGCAGAAGAGCCTCGGTGAGCTCACCTTTCATCAGCGGGCGGTGCTGCTGAAGCAGCTCGCCCTCGTGCTCACGGAGCGCAAGCAGGAGC
This sequence comes from Leucobacter sp. UBA1945, assembly GCA_002336855.1. Classification (GTDB taxonomy): domain Bacteria; phylum Actinomycetota; class Actinomycetes; order Actinomycetales; family Microbacteriaceae; genus Leucobacter. The sequence continues at coordinate 36,603 of DDEV01000008.1, forward strand.
TGTATGAGCTGTCGTACAAGACCGGTGCAACGAAGATCGACTCGTGGGTCGACATCGACGGCGGCATCGGCGTGCTCTTCACCTACTCGGGCAAGGGGCGGCGCGAGCTGCCCAACGCGAAGGTGCAGCTCGACGGCCCGCTCGAGGTACTCGCGAAAGACGGCAGCTTTCTCGGCCGCCACATTCGCACGACCCTGCCCGGTGTCGCCGTGCAGATCAACGCGTTCAACTTTCCGGTATGGGGGTCGCTCGAGAAGTTCGCACCCGCGTTTCTCGCGGGAATGCCCTCGGTGATCAAGCCCGCTACGCCCGGCGCATACCTCGCCGAGCATATGGTGCGCATCATGGTCGAGTCGGGTCTGCTGCCGGCTGGCTCCGTGCAGCTCGTCTCGGGCTCGATCCGCGACGTGTTCGAGCACGCGAAGCTCGGCGACGTCGTGTCGTTCACCGGCTCGGCCTCGACCGCAGACGCTCTGCGCAAGCACGAGGCAGTGCAGACCGGGGGAGTGATCTTCGGAGCAGAGACCGATTCGATCAACGCTTCTGTGCTCGGCCCCGATGCGGTTTCGGGCACACCAGAGTTCGACGCGTACGTGCGTCAGCTTGTGAACGAGATGACCACCAAGGCAGGACAGAAGTGCACGGCGATTCGCCGAGCTATCGTGCCGACCTCGTCGATGGACGACGTCGTAGAGGCAGTGCGCGCTCGCATCGAAGAGAAGATCGTGGTCGGCGACCCGCGTACCGAGGGCGTCACAATGGGTGCGCTCGCCTCGGCCGAGCAGCGCGAAGAGGTGCTGCGCCAGGTTGTCAGGCTCGTCGCAGACGGCGGTGAAGCCGTGATCGGCGCTGGCCAGGGCCTTGAAGAGGGCGGCGCCTTCTTGCGGCCGATCCTGCTGCGCTTTGACGACGCGAATGCGGAGCGTGTGCACGACACCGAGGCGTTCGGCCCCGTCAGTTCGGTGATCGGATACGACACCCCCGAGCAGGCCGCCGAGCTTGTCGTGCGCGGCGGCGGCTCGCTCGTCACCAGCGTTGCCTCTGCTGACCCCGCGTTCGTCTCGACGCTCACCCTGCGCACCGCATCGGCCAACGGCCGCATGCTGCTGCTCGACCGTGACAACGCTCGCACCTCGACCGGCCACGGTTCGCCGCTGCCGATGCTGGTGCACGGTGGCCCGGGTCGCGCAGGCGGTGGCGAGGAGCTGGGTGGCGTGCGCAGCGTGTTCCACTACATGCAGCGCACGGCAATTCAGGGCAGCCCCGAAATGCTGACCGCGGTGACCGGAGTCTGGCACACCGGTGCGGCGACGCGTGACGACGTGCACCCATTTCAGAAGTCGCTCGAAGACCTGCGCATTGGCGATCAGGTCGTCTCTGAGGCGCGCGAGGTCACGCTCGAAGATATCTCGCACTTCGCGGAGTTCACGGGAGACACCTTCTACGCGCACACGAACGAGGAGGCAGCGGCGGCGAACCCGTTCTTCCCGGGCCGCGTGGCCCACGGCTACCTGCTGCTCTCGTTCGCGGCCGGCCTCTTCGTCTGGCCTGACGTGGGGCCCGTGCTGGCGAACTACGGCCTCGAGAACCTGCGCTTCATCACGCCGGTCTCGCCCGGCGACAAGGTGCGCGTCGCCCTGACCGCCAAGCAGATCATTCCGCGCGAGACCGACGAATACGGCGAGGTGCACTGGGACGCGGTGCTCACGAACCAGAACGACGAGATCGTTGCGACCTATGACGTGCTCACGCTGGTGTCGAAGGCTCCCGTGGCAGCTGTAGCCGCGTAAGAGTTCGACAGAGGATCGGCCCCGGGTGCTCACGCCCCGGGGCCTTTCGCGTACCGGCGCTGGGCTGATCCTTTTCTCTTCTTGCGATCGGCCTTCGGCGCGAACCTCACGGTGATCACCCATAATTTTTCGGAGAACAACGGAAGATAAGGACGGAATCGAGAAGAGCTTCCGTGATTCGCGTTGATTTCCGTGATGCGCGGTGACGAGTTCGGTGCCTGATCGATGCGAGGGGGCGCGCCGAGGGCGGGCGCTCGCGAGAAAGGCCAGATCAGGCGGGGGTCAAACCCCCGCGCATGAAGCGCAGCACCGCATTGGCGATCTCATCGGGCGTGAAGCGCCCGCCAGGGCGATACCATTCGACGAGCGAGTTAATGAGCCCGAAGGTGAAGCGTTCGGCGAGGCCCGGGTCGAAGTCGGGGCGCAGGCTGCCCTCGGTGAGCGCAAGCTCGAAGAGCTGCCGCAGTTTCGCGTCGAAGGCGCGCCGGCGCTCCATGGCGTGCAGTTCAACCTCAGAGTTGCCGTGCAAACGCAGCAGCAGAAGCAGCGACGGCCGCTGCTCGCACGCGACGCGCACGGCACCCGTGACCACGAATTCGATGCGCTCGCTCGCCCTGCCGCTGACCGCCTCAGGTGCGGTAAACACTGCCTCGAGCGCCCCGAGCACCTGCTCGAGGGCGAGCTCGAGCATCGCCGACTTCGAATCGAAGTGGTGGTACACGGCCGATTTCGACAGCCCGAGGCGTTTCGCGATGAGTTCGAGCGTCGCCGCGTCGTAGCCGTGATCGGTGAATACCTTCACGATGACCTCGAGCATCTGCTCTTGGTCGTAACCGGGACGGCCGCGCTTCGCAGCGGGTGGAGTGGGCGAAGCGCTCATCCCTCTATTTTCTCTCATATCGTTCGTGAAACGTGTTCGAACCCGCGGAAGAGGTGTCGGATGTTCGGTTCGGAGTCGATTCCGCAGATTCGGGCCCACAGTGCCGTCGCGGTTTCGGCTTCGAGCACCTCGCCTACGAGCTGTTCGAACTTCTGCTTCACATGTTCGTTGCTTGCCGGATTCTCGGCGTTCCCATAAGGGTTCTCGCAGTTTCCGACGAGGATCCTGCCGTCGACGGTATGAATTTCTACTCTGCCGAGGTGCCGACTCGGAAAAACGGCTGCGTAGTTCGGGTCGACGCGCATTTCGACTCGGTTCGCGAGTGCGCAGATACGAGGATCCTCGAGCGCTGCGCGCTCGAACGCTGCGATGTCTGCGCGCCCGTGCGCGAGCGTGGTTGCGGTGACGAACGGGATCGAGAAGCGGCCAGCGAGCGAGGTCGCGAGCGGAGGACGCGCGTCGAGCTCGACAGCTCGCGAACTGACCCAAACGACCACTCGAGCGATCGAATCGGGGTCGAATCGTGTGTCAAGGAGCCAGGGCAGCGCGCCGGGGGCGGCGCTGGCCCGTCGGGTCGCGTCGATGAGCGCTTCAACTATGGGGTGTGCGTGGCCGCACGTGGCGTGAAATTTGACGTAGCCGGTTTCGACCGCCCAGTGCTCGCCGAGTGAGGAGTCAAGCTCGTCTGCAGCGAAGCCGTCACCCAGGAGGGAGCCGAAGACCTCTTCGACCGAGCCCGGGTTCGCCGTGTAACCGGCGGCCACGAGCCGGTCGACGGTTGACGCGACCATCCCCGTAATAGCCGGGCCTGCGGAGTGCACCGTGGCGCCCGAGTAGGGCAGGCTGTATGAGGTCGCGGAGGCGAATGCCGCCGCAGCCTGCATCGCGGCGGCAATCTGAGACGCCGCCGCGCCCCGCATCCAGGCGAGGCCCGCAGCGACGCCGACGTTGCCGAGGTTACCGTGGCAGTGCACGCTCGTTCGCAGCCTCGCCGCCCGCTGCAGCCTGGCCTGGGCCTCGTAGCCGACGATGAACGCGGTGAGAAATCTGGCCCCGCTCAGCTGGTCGCGCTGCGCGGCCGCGAGGAGCGGTGGCAGCACATGCATCGCCGGGTGCCCGGTGGGCCTGGCGCCCTCGTCGAGCTCAGCGGTGCAGGTGGAGAGCGCATTGAGCAGCATCGCCTCGCGCGCATCTGTCACTGGAAAGCCGGGAGCGACGATCGACGATGCACCTTCCGGGTGGGGTCCGGCGATCATGCGTGACGCGTCTGCCGTGACCGAGCCCCTCAGCATCACCCCGAGCGTGTCTGCGACGACCCGTGCGGCGCGGGCGCGGGTGCTCGCGGGGATGAGGTTGTCGGTGACTCCCGCCACGAACTCGGCGAGCGAGGTGGCCGGCTGCTGCTCATTCATGTGTTCCTCTGGATCTGCGGTGATCTGACGACAGCGTCAATGCGCTGCCCGTTAGTGCGTGGTGCTGAGCGGTCTTCGTTCGAGAAAAAGCAGGAGCAGCACGGAGAGCGCGCCCAGAGGGGCGAGCATCAGGAAGAACGGCTGCAGCGCCGATGCATAGAGATCTGCGATGATCGCCTGCACGGGCTCTGGCAGGCTCGCGTAGAGCGTCGGCGTGAGATCCGTGAAGTCGATGCTCGGCGGCAGTTTGTCGTTTTGCGCAAACGAGACCGCAAGTCTCGACGAGAATGCGCTGCCGATCGCCGCGATGCCGATTGCGGCGCCGACTTGCCTGAAGTAGTTGTTTGCCGCGGTGGCACTTCCGACCATGCTCGGGGGCAGCGCGTTCTGCACGACGAGCAGCAGCAGCTGGGCTGAGGTTCCGAGCCCCGCCCCCATGAGCGCCGAGAAGAGGCATGCCTCGAGCACCGTGGTTTGGGAGCTCATGGTTCCGAGCAGCAGAAGCGAGGTCATGACGGCCAGCATGCCGAGGATCGGAATCAGCTTGTAGCGCCCGGTGCGCGCCACGATGATGCCGGTGAGCGATGAGGACACGAGGATCGAGCCGATCATGGGAATCAGCGCGAGCCCGGCCTGGGTCGCCCCGAGCGAGAGCACCATTTGCAGAAATACCGGCAGGTAAGTCAGCACGCCGAACATGGCGATGCCGCCCGCGAGCGTGCCTGATCCTGTCGCGAGAAGAAACGTCCGGCTGCGGAAGATCTGTAATGACATGACCGGATGGGTGGCGCGTCGTTCGGCGAAGAAGAACACGAGTGCGCAGGCAACGGTCGCGGCGAAAAGGATCACGATCTGGGGCGAGCCCCAGGAGAAGGTGGTGCCTGCCCAGGTCGCAAGCAGCACCACCCCGGTCGTTGCTCCAGCAAGCGAGATCGAGCCGAGCACGTCGAAGCGAACGCGCGTGCGCGCCACAGGGCCCTTCACATATCGAAGGGTCAGCAGGAGTGTGATCACTCCGAGCGGCACATTCATCCAGAACGCCCAGGGCCAGCCCGGCCCGTCGGTAAACCAGCCGCCGACCAGCGGTCCCGCCACTGAGGCAACGGCCCACACCGAGGCGAATGCCCCCGCATACTTTGCGCGCTCGCGGGCTACGACCGCGTCGGCGAGTACCGCTTGGGGCAGTACCAGCAGCGCGCCTCCGCCGACCCCCTGTACGAGGCGGGCTGCTATCAGCATGTCGATGCTCACCGAGAGCGCCGCCGCAACAGAACCGAGCGTGAACAACGCGATGGAGATAGACATGAGTGCTCGGTGGCTTATCGCGTCGCTGAGGGATCCGAACACCGGCATGAACGCCGTTGAGGCGAGCACGAAACCCGAGACGATCCAGGCGATCCTGTCGGCCCCTCCGAGGTCGCCGGCGATAGTGGGGAGCGCGGTGCTCAGCACCGTCTGATTCATCGCGAACATGAACATCGCGAGCATCAGGCAGATCAAGAGCGGCCGGAAGTTTTCTGGGCGATAGATCTCGGCGCGCTCCCGGTCGGCCATGTGGTGAGATCCCGCCTGCATCGGTCTAGTAGAAGCGCGCGACCGTCGAGGGCGTAGAAGCGCCGAGAAAGACTGCCTGCTTGTCGGAGCGGTTGGCGTACGCGTGCGGAATCGCCGAGTTGAACGAGACTGTATCCCCCTCTTCGAGGGTATAGCTGTGCGCGCCGACGGTGACCTCGAGGCGGCCCTCGAGCACGAGGAAGACCTCGTCACCCGGGTGGGTCATCGGAGTGTCCTCGCTGGAGTATCCCGGTGGCACGATGGTGCGCACCAAGCCGAGCCTGTGGTTCGCGTCGGGGGTGAGCAGCTCTTGCTCGATCTCGCTCAGCAGCCGCCTGCGCCCGTCTGAACGCACCACATCGCGCTCGAGCTCGTGGTCGTCTTCGCCCTGGAACATCGATGAGATCGGGAGGCCGAGGGCTCGTGAGAGCCGCATGATGGTGTTGAAGGAAGGGTTGCCGATCCCGCGCTCGAGCTGGCTGATCAACCCGCCGCTGACACCTGCCTGCTCGGCAAGCTCCTCAACGGTCATTCGACCCTCGCGGCTGGTGCGGATGATGTTGCCGAGGAATATCATCCGAGGCTCGCTGCCGTCCGGTCGCTGCCGCTTCGCTTCTTTCGTCGCCATGTGTACCTACTCTGAGTCAGGAGTCATCAGTTGTTCTGATCGCGGGATCCGCGAGCAGGCGTCGTCTCAGCGGTGAGTCGGCGCCTTGCGAACTTCAATGACTTCATTATAATCATATCAACTTCGATTTTATGAAGATTCTTGTTGAGCGACGGGGCTCGATCGCATCGTGACCGGCCTGTCGCAGGATCGCTATGGGTGAAATGAGGAACAGATGCACGGACAACCGATGCCAGTGAGTGGAGACACACAGATCGGTCTCATCGTTGTAGAACCGACCCCTGGCCTCCTGGCAATTGCCGCGCAGAAGAATATCGATTTCATAGTACTCGACGCAGAACAAACCGGACTCTCGGTGCGAGAGTGCACCGAGATCGTGCACCGGCTGAGCGGAACCGGAACCGAAATTGCGGTGCGCGTGCCAGACGTCGAAGAGCGCACGCTGATCTCTTTTGCGAACACCGGGGCAGCCGAGCTCGTGCTGCCACGGATTCGATCGGTCGCCGAGCTCGAGACCGCTGCTGCCGCGGTCAAGTACGCCCCGGAGGGGCTGCGATCCCGGCAGGTCACCCTCGCGTCTGGCTACGGCGCGGACTATTCTCGGGCGCCGAGAACGAGCGTGCTGCTCGAAACCATTGATGCCCTCGACGGGATCGACGCGCTCGTCGCCTCGCCCTGTTTCGAGAGCGGCTGGGTCGGGCCAGCAGATCTTTCTGCCGAGCTCCAACGTGCGGGCCGTGGCGGCGCAGACGCACTCGAAACGGCGACCCAGATCATGGTGGACGCGATGCTCGCAGCGGGCAAGCCTGTCGGTCTGCCCGCACCCGGCCCCGCAGGCATTGCGAGCGCCCGCGCTCGCGGAGCCACTCGCGTGGCCGTCTACTGGGAACGTTATCTGCACACCGTACTCGAAGAAATCACGTCCCAGCGCTCATGAATCACGCACAAGCAGAAGGAACCCCACACATGGCCGCAGATACGTCGCCGACGCCCTCGACCGCCCCACTGCGGCTCCTCGCCGTAGGCGACGTGCTGATCGAGCGCGACGATCCGGGCAGCGCCTTTGCGCGGTGCGCCGACGTCGTCAACGGGGGAGACGTATTCTTCGGCAACTGCGAAGCGGTTTACGCGGACGGCGTGCAGTTCTCGCCGACAGCGAGCATTCCTGTGGTGGGATCTCCTGACAACGCCGCGGGTCTCGGCGTCGCGGGTTTCGACGTGATGTCGCTCTCAAACAATCACACGGTTGACGGCGGCCACGAGGGGCTATTGCAGACCCTCGCGCGAGTCGAAGAACAGGGCATCGCAACCTGCGGCGCGGGTGCAAACCTCGCCGCCGCGCGACGGCCCGCGATCCTCGAACGAAATGGACGCAGCATCGCATTCTTCGCCTACTCTTGCGAGTTTCCCGCCGGATACTCGGCGACCGAAGACCGGCCGGGCATCGCGACCGTTCGCACCCACACGGTGTACGTGCCCTCCCCGCTGAGCGCCTTTCAATCGGGTGGCGCCCCCGACCAATTCACCGTCGTAGACCCCCGTGACCTGCGCAGCGTGCGCGCCGACATCGCAGTCGTGCGGGATGAGGTCGACCTGATCGTCGTGAGCATGCACGCGGGCGACGGCAGCCGGCCAGCGGTAATCACCGATTTTGAACGCCAGCTCGCGCAGGCTGTCATCGACGTGGGCGCCGACGCCTACCTCGGGCATCACCATCACATGCTGCGCGGCGCCGAGTACTACCGAGGCAAGCCCGTATTCTATGGGCTCGGCCACTTCGTCTTCGATGTGCCTGACTTCGAAAGTCAGGTGCCCCCAACCGTACTCGCGCGTATGAAGGAGCACGCTGGCGAGTACGGCTACGGGTACCGGGATGACGGATACCCGCTTTTGCCCATGCACCCAGAGGCGAGAATGACCATGATCGCAGTGTGTGACTTCGGAGCCGATGCAGGGGTGCGGGCAGGCGCAATTGTGTGCCGACTCAACCCGGAGGGGCAGCCGGTCCCGTTGTCGCCGCGCGAGGCGGCAGGGCAAGAAGTCACCGAGTACCTGAGATGGCTGAACGAACAGGAACAACTCGAGGGGGAGTGGCACGTCGGCGACTCCGAGATCGCGGGCTACGCGATCGTCGAACTCGTTCCGGCGGGAGCAAAGTAATGGCGGTGGGCACGAGAACGCTTGTCGGGGCAGAGGCCTCAAACACCGGCGTGCGCCGCTTCGACTTTCCCGAGCTCGGGCGGGTGATTTACGGAGACGGCGCAGTAGACCAGCTCGGCGACGAGGTGCGTCGCCTCGGGGGGAGCCGCGTGCTGCTCGTCACCAGCCCGAGCCTGGCGAAGCAGCACGATCTGATGTCGCGAATCCGTACGGCGTTGGGTGACGCGCTCGCCGCCGAGTTTCACGATGCAGTCGCGCACGTACCGCTTGCCTCGGTTGAGGCGGCGGTCGAGTCCGCACGCGCGTGCAAGGCAGATGTGGTGCTGAGTTTCGGCGGCGGCAGCCCGGTCGACTGCGCCAAGGCGACAGCGATGTGTGCAGGCTCGGAGCTCACGGTGGCCGAGGCCCTTGCCCAGGCGAAGATCGAGCGGGGCACCGCAGGCACAGTCGGCACCGCGCACGCCCCGCTGCCGCAGATTTCGGTCAGCACCGCGCTCTCGGCGGCCGAGTACACACCCACGTTCACGGTGACGCAGCCGGTCTCGAAATCGAAGGTCATGTATTACGACTCGAGGATCACCCCGGCCACCGTCGTGCTTGACCCGGGCATGACTGTCACCACGCCGGCCTGGCTGTGGGGGGCGAGCGGCGTGCGGGCGATCGATCACTGCGTCGAGTGGTTTCTGTCGACCGCGAGCACTCCGTTCACCGACGCGCTCGTGCTGCGAGCACTCGGCATGCTGTGGCGCTCACTGCCTGCAGTGCTCGAGAACCCAACCGACCTCGACGCGCGATTGGAGTGTCAGCTCGCCGCCTGGATGAGCGTCTACGGTTCGTCGAACGTGCTCGGAGGGCTCTCACACGCGATTGGCCATCAGCTCGGCAGCAGCACCGGCATGGTGCACGGATACACGTCGTGCATCGTGCTGCCGCACGTCATCGAGTTCAACGGCGAGGCGGTGCCCGACCGCGTCGCCGAGCTCGCTCGCGCTGCGGGCCTCGACACGGACGACCTTGCAAGAGGGCTGAGAGAACTGATCGCCCGCCTGGGGCTGCCGAGCAGCATCTCGGAGGCGACGGATCGTGCCGCCGATCTGGATGCGATTGCCGCTGAGACCATGCGTGAGGTTGCGATCGCAAACAACCCGAGGCCCGTGACCGAGGCGGCGGTGCGCCGCATTCTGGAGCTTGCGAAGTGAGCGCCGGAGCGCCCGCACAGGCATTCCCGTCGAAGCTGCTTCGAAACGTGGCGGGCGTATGGTTCGGGCCCGCGGCCGAGCGCGCGCTGCTTGCAAGCGTCGATGTACTCGTCAGCGAAGGCCGCGTCACCCAGGTGGGCAGCGAGCTGGCCGCGCCCGACGGCTGCGAGGTGATCGAGGCCGCGCACCTGCTCGTCTTGCCTGGCTTCGTGAACGCGCATCACCACCTCACGCAGCAGCTGACAAGAACGATCTCTCCGGGCGGCGACGTCTTCGAGTGGCTCGCCGCGTGCTACCCGGTCTGGGCGAGGCTCACCGCAGCACAGGCTGGCATCGGCGCGCGAATCGGACTCGCCGAGCTCGCGCTCACCGGCGTCACGACCACCGCCGATCTCTCCTACTACTTTCCTGCCGGTCGCCCAGACATCTTCGACGCGCAGATCGAGGCAGCCCGAGACATCGGGATCCGCATGCTCGCCGTGCGCGGTGGCATGCTCGACGTCGGCGATGCGGTTCGAGGCCGCATCGGTGATTCGATCGCATCGACGATCGAATCACCTGACACGCTGCTCGCAGAGCTCGAGCGGGCTGCGACGCAGTACCACGGTCCGGCGCAGGAGTCGATGCTGCGCATCGGGATGGGCCTCACCGAGCCGCTCTGGGAAGCGCCGAGTCTGATGCGCGAGCTCGCAGCGCTCGCCGAGGCGCACGGTCTCGCCGCGCACACGCACCTGCACCCTCGCCCAGGCGACCTCGAGGCCTGCGCACCCGGCAGCATCGCCGATCGGCTCGCCGAACTCGGCTGGTGGAACGATCGGCTCTGGGTCGCCCACGGCACGCGCCTAGATGCGGGGCTGCTCGATCGCATGATCGCCGATGGCGTCGGCTTCGTCACTTGCCCGTCGTCGAACGCGAGACTCGGCACGAGCCTTGCTCCGGCGTGGCGGTTCGCCGAGCGCGGCGGGCTGCCCTCGATCGGAGTCGACGGCGCAGCATCAAACGACGGCGGCGACATGCTCGGCGAGATTCGGCTGACGTGGCAGATTCAACGGCACGCCTCGAGCGGCAGTGAATACTTCGCCGGGCTCACACCCAGGACGGTGCTTGACTGGGCCACCGTCGGCGGGGCGAAAGCGCTGGGGTGGCAGGGGCTTGGCGAACTCACGATCGGCGGCCTCGCCGATCTCGCCTGCTTCGACGTGTCGGGGCTCGAGTATGTCGGCGCGCAGGATTTGCTTGACGCCCTCGTGCTGTGCGGGGTATCGCATCGCGCAGAGCTCGTGCTCGTCGGAGGCAAAGCCGTGGTTCGCGACGGCCGCCTCGTTGGGGTCGACGAAGACGAGCTCGCGCATCAGGGCAGAGCCGCGACGCTCGAACTCTTCACCAGCTGATCGCGCAGGTTGCCGTCAGCGACGCAGCTGCTTGATCTCGAGAAACGTCTGTGCGATCAAGTCGCCGTTGACCCTGATGTCGAACACTATCGGGCCGCTCCGCGCAAGGTGCACGCCAATCGATTGCATGTCGCGTTCGTTTGAGATGACAACGCCCGATGCGCCGAGCGCGTTCGCCATTCGGGCGAAATCTGGTGCAGGGTAGTTCGATTCGGCGACCGGTTTGTCGAGCATCGCGAGGGTGTGCCGCTCGATGCCGAAGCCGCCGTCGTTCAAAATCAGCACGATGACGGGCAATTGCTCGCGCACCGCTGTCTCGAGTTCGGCGATCGACATCGCCGCCGATCCATCGCCCATGACGGCAACGACTGGGCGGCCGCCAAGGCCTGACGCGGCTCCGAGCGCGAGGCTCAGGCTCTGGCCGATCGAACCGAACGAGAAGCCGTGGGTGTATGAGCGCGGCTCGTGCACGTCGATGAGCTGCGTGCCCCAGATGCAGACGTGGCCACCGTCGATGACGACGGCACGATTCGTCGGGAGGGCCGCGTTGAACGCAGCACAGGCGCGGCGAGGATCGATCGAGTCGCCGTCGGAGTACCCGCCTTTGGGTATTGCATCGGGTGAGAGGTGCGCACTGCCCGAGACAGCCGGCTGCGCTGCCTCAATCGGCTGGTGTGCGCCTGGCGCACCCATCGCTGCGAGCGCGGCCCGAATGCCCGAGGCCGTGGACGCGGCGTCGCCGGGCACGGCGACATCTACCCTTGAGAACCGCTCGAATGCCATCGGATCGGTGTCTATCTGCACAATGGTGCAGCCCTTGGCATAGCTGTGACGGGTGGTGGTCCACTCGTTCAGCGATGCCCCGAACGAGACGATGCAATCGGCATCGGCGAGGGCTGCACTCGCCGTCGTGTTTCCGAGCCCGCCGGCGACTCCGAGCGCGAGTGGGTGCCCCCAGAAGTTGCCCTTGCCGAGAAGAGAGGTGACGATCCGTGCGCCGGTCTCGTTGGCGAGCGCCGCGATCTCGGTGATAGCCCGGTCGTCTGAGGCGCCGCGCCCGGCCAGAAGTACCGGGCGCTCGGCTGAAGCGAGCGCTGAGGCACCGCGGGCGACGAGCTCGGGGTGCGGGCTCAGCCACGGCGCCAGGTCGGGCAAGTCGTGCTCGGCCATGCTCGTGATGCCGGTCTCTGCCGATTGCACATCGGTGGGCATGTCGAGCACGACCGTTGCCGGTCGGCGCAGCGCGGTTCGAGCGGCGAGCAGCACGTCTGCGTCGATACGCGGGGGAGTGCTGAGCGATACCCGCTCAGTGCCGAGCGAGCGGGTGAACGCGCTCTGATCTAGCCGCTGCAGGTTGAACACGTCGCCGGCAGCGAGCCCGCCCACCAGCACGAGCACTTTCGAGCGGTGCGCGGTCGCGGTCGCGACCGATGTCGCGGCGTTCGTGAAGCCCGGGCCGTGGGTGACGGTCGCCACGCCGAGCCTTCCGGTCATGCGGTGGTAGCCGTCGGCCATGCCCACGGCGCCGGCCTCGTGCCGGGCGTGCACTATGCGCACGCCGTGCTTCTCCGAGAGCTCTGCGAGCAGCAGCAAGTTGCCGTCGCCCATCACTGCGAACACCGTGTCAACGCCGAGGGCGACGAGCCTCCGAGCGATCACCTCGTACCCGAGCATGCTGATCCTCCTAGCAGGCGGGACGGCTGCGCACGTCTTTGCCGACGTGCTGCTTCAGCAGATGACCGATGGGGCCCTGCTTCAGCTCTCCGTCTCGCATCATGATGTGGCCCCGCAGCACCGTCATGCTCGGCCACGCCTCGACACGGTAGCCCTCCCACGCGGTGTAATCGGCTTCGTGCAGGTCGTCTTTCGTGATGACCCTGCTGACGCCCGTGTCGAGCACCGCGAGGTCGGCGTCGGAGCCGATCGCGATCACGCCCTTCTGCGGGTGCAGGCCGAGGATTCTTGCCGCGTTCGCCGAGGTGAAGTCGACGTAGCGGTTCAGATCGATGCCGCGCTTGTGCACGCCCTCGGTGTAGGCCACCGCCATGCGCATCTCGATGCCGGCGAAGCCTCCGGTCGTGTCGAAGATGGTGCGACCGCGGGTCTTCACGTCGAAGTCGGTGCATACGCCGTCGGTCGCGAGCGTGCTCACGGTGCCGGCAATGAGTGCCTCCCACATCGAGTCGCGGTCGGCCTCGGACTTCAGCGATGGGTAGGTGTGGTAAATCGCGCCGTGCGGGTGCTTGTAGTCTTCGGCGGTGAAGTAGGCATAGTGCGGCAGGATCTCACCGTAGACGGGAAGGCCGCGACCGCGAGCTTTCGCGATGGCTTCGACGCCCTCTTTCGCGCTGACGTGCATGAGGTAGATAGGCGCACCGGTGTATTCGGCGAGCGAGATGACCCGCTCGAACGAGATCTTCTCTGAGATGTTGTTGTGCGCGTCTGGCATGTACTGCAGGTCGGTCTGCTTCGCCCGCTCGAGGCGTTTGTAGGCGTACATCACGAGCTCATCATCTTCGGCGTGCACCGCGAGCATGGCACCGGCCTCGGCAACCTTTTCCATGAGGCCCCAGATGTTTCCGAGGTCGGTCTTCTGGTGCGGGCGGGTGGGGGTGGTATTCGTCATCCACACCTTCCAGCTGCCGTGCCCGTTGGCGATGGCGTCCGGCACTTGGTCGAGCACCTCGAACGGGATCTCCTGTTCGCGGAAGGTGCCGTGCAGGGCGTAGTCGGTGTAGGTCAGGCCGTCCCACTCTTTCGCCTTGCGAGCGAAGGAATCTTCGAGGTTGTCGCCCGGGTGCCAGTGCGCGAAGTCGATGAGCGTCGTGGTGCCACCGTAGATCGCGCCCTCGCTCGCGCGGTCTGCGCCGAAGCACATGATGCCGCTCTCGGCGGCTGTCGGCAGCACGGAGTTGGTGTGCACGTGCGGATCGATGCCTCCCGGCACCACCAGTTGCCCGCCGAGGTCGACGGTCTCTCGCGCTTCTTCGGCGAGCGAGCGGCCGCTCTCGACGAGCGAGACGATCTTGCCGCCGAGAATGCCGATGTCGAGCTGCTTTGCTCCGTATTCGGTGACGACGAGTCCGTTGGTGAGAAGAAGGTCGAGCATGAGGATTACCTTTCGATGGAGCTGTCTGCGTGCGCAGAGAAGAGGGGGGTGCGCGTGAAGTAGCGCTCGTCGAGCAGTACCTTCACGGAGCGCCTCGGGTTGACGAGTTGAGAGATCGCGACATCACCGGCGGCGCTGATGAGCATCGCGGCTTTCTCGCGACGCCAACCGCGATCCTCTTGGACCAAATGGAGCATGTCGTCGAGCGCGAGCTGTGCCGCCTCATCGAGCGTGTCGCCGTCACCCATGGTTATGACGCGGCCGCCGGATCGGAGCATCGGGCGCTGCAGCTGGGCGTTCTTGATGACGCGGCACGACAGGGTCACCGCGCCTTCGACCTCGACCGCGGTGAGCGACGACTCGCCGTCACCCTGTGCCGCGTGCAGATCGCCGAGATAGAGGTGGCCGCCCTCGAGTTCGACCGGAACGATAATGCTTGCGCCGGTCGTGAGCTCCTTGCAGTCCATGTTTCCGGCGAAGGTGCCTACGGTGCTCGAGCTCGGGTTTCCGGTGGCCGGCGCGAGGCCGAGCTTGCCGATCATCGTGTTGACCGGCACCGTGACCTGCTCGTCAAACTGCACGATGCCGTCGCGAATCTCAACCACGTGGCCGTACGACTCGAACTCGCCGCTGAAGCCGCCGCGCCCCGGAATCGTGACCATCGCGCCGCGGTCGGCGATGTCGATGTCGTGAATGTCAATCTGCACCAGGTCGCCGGGGAGTGCACCCTCGATGAGGATCGGGCCGGTCACCGGGATCGCGAAGTGCGAGAAATCAGTCGCCTCTTCGAAACCTTCCTTGCTCAGAATGCTCGGTGTCTCGACCCTGAAAACTTCTCCCTCGCTGACGACGATGATCGGTTCGCCCGTCGCCGAGTATGTCGGGGAGGCGGGCAGCGGCCCGACGCTTCTGATGGTCATGTGCGGCCTATTCGTGTCTCGACATCGGCTCAGTAGACCGGCTGCGCCCAGTGCTCGAAGCCCGCAACCTTGCCGCGCACCGCGTCCTGGTAGAGCTTCTGCAGCTGTGCGGTGATCTCGCCGGCCGATGCATCGCCGATGGGGTGTCGATCCACGCTCTTCACGTGGTTCACCTCGGCGGCACTGCCGCACACGAACACCTCGTCTGACGAGTAGAGCTCGGTGCGGTCGATCGGGCGCACCTCGAGTTCAAGGCCGAGCTGTTTCTCGACGAGTTGGATCACCGAGTCTCGGGTGACACCCTCGAGAATGCTGTTGGTCGACGGGGGAGTGGCGAGGCGGCCGTTGCGGTAGATGAAGACGTTGTAACCCGCGCCCTCGGCCACATAGCCCTCCTGCGTCAACAGCAGTGCTGCGTCGTAGCCGTTGCGTCGTGCCTCGAGCAGCGCCAAGCGGCCGTTCTGGTAGTTCGCGATCGACTTCACCCGCGGCGGCATCGAGCGATCGGAGAGCCTTGCCCAGCTGCTGATCTGCACGTTGAGGCCAGTCGCGCCGAAGTAGTTGCCCATGGGAATGGCGGCCATGTAGGTGGTTGAGGGGCCGGTATCGTCTGGCTTGCCGTCGGCCGAGTCGACGAACACCTGGGCGCGCATATGCAAGTTGCACTTGAGATTGTTGGAGCGTACGAGGCCGAGCAGCTGCTCTGAGAGCACATCGATGTCGGTCGGCCCGTCGATCTCGACGACGCGCATGGAGTCGATGAGGCGCTTCATGTGGTCCTGCACGCGGAAGGCGTACAGCTGGTTGTCGTCGTCAGACCAGTAGGCGCGGAAACCTTCGAAGACCCCCACCCCGTACTTCAGCGTGGTGCTCAGCACGTGCAGCTTCGCGTCCGCGTAGGGCACGAGTTCACCGTCGTGCAGCAGGTACTCCACGTGCTTCGGGTCGTTCACTGTCTGTTCGTTGTTCGCCAACTGTCTCTCCTCAGTTCTTCGTTGTCTGTATTGCCTTGAGAATGCTGTCGCTCGATTCGACAGTTCCCAGGAAGATGGAAACGTTCTTCATCGTGGCCTCGTGAAGATCACGCCAGGGCGAGGCGCAACCGTCTTCGATGACCGTCACGCGCAGATCGCGAGAGCAGGCGTCTCGGGCCGTGCCATCGACGCAGTAGCTGCTCGAGACGCCGCAGATGAGTACCTCGCGGATGCCCCGCATGCGCAGATCCACCTCAAGCCCCGTGCCGTAGAAGCCGCTCGCGCGGTGTTTGACGATGCGCACGTCGTCGGGGGTCACCCGCTCGCGCAGCTCATCTACCAGCTCGGCGTCCCAGCTGCCCCGCACGCAAGGGGGAAGTGAGAGCTCGGTCTGGGGATTCTTGAGCCGAGAGCGGTCGATCGACCGGTCGTCGGCAAGATGCTCCTGGGTGACCCAGAAGACCGGAAGGCCCCATTCGTGCGCCGCGTCGACGAGTCTGCCGATCACCGGAATCACCGCCAGATTGTCTTCGATATCCATCGCCTTGGCGACGGACCCCTCGGGGTGGCAGAAACCGTTCTGCATATCAATGACGATCAGCGCCGCGTCGCGAAGTTCCTTCTGATCCACTGGGTCACCTCTTTCGAATTACTCTGCGCTGAGCAGAGATGGGTTGATGGTGCGAAGCGGGCTGTTGTAGAAGCCGGTCACGTTCGATCTGTGTGCCTGCGCATTTGCACTGTCTACGATGTAGACGATCGGCATGTCGGTCGTGCCGAGGGCCGCGATGTCAGAGATCAACTGCTGACGCTCGTCGGGGGCCGCGGTCTGCGCCTTGCCAACGAGTGCGTCGTACTCAGGGCTGTTGTACCCGAAGCTGTTGATCGCTGACGTCGACAGGGTGAACGCCGCGGCTCCGTAAGTGGCGTCGGCGACGAAGGTCGAATCGCTGTAGAAGGTCGCGTCGTAGCGACCCTCGCGCACGAGCTGGAAGAACTCGGCGGCGCCGGCCACGTTCTGCAGCTGCATGTCGATGCCGATCTCCTTCAGGTCTGCCTGCACCTGGATGGCGAGCGGCTCAACCCAGGGGCCTGGGCGCGATGCGCTGTAGAGCGCGGTGAAGGTGAACCCGTCAGGGTAGCCGGCCTCAGCGAGCAGCTTCTTCGCGTCCTCGGGGTCGTAGGTGTAGACCTCTTTCGGCTCGGGGAAGTCGTAGTACTGCGGCACCCCGTGCTTGGCGCTCTTGCCGAGGCCGCGGTAAATGTTCTCGGTGATCTGATCGCGGTTGATTGCCATCGAGATGGCTTGGCGCACGCGAACATCCTTGAACAGCTCGTTGTTCTGCTGCAGGAAGATCTCGTCGCGGTCTGCCGAGACGCAGTTCTCGACGGTGACGCCCTCTGCGTCGCGAAGCTGGTCGTACTCCGCAAGCGTCAACGCGTCAGACCACTCGACATCGCCCGAACGCACGAGCTGCATGCGCGTCGCCGAGTCTGGCACTGCGGTCAGGGTGACTGAGTCGAAGTTACCGCGGTCGAAGGTGTAGTTCGGGTTCTCCGAGAAGACGACCTCGGTGCCGGGCTCGAAGCGGTCGACCTGCCAGGGGCCAAAGTTGGCTGAGTTGGTCTTGAAGAACTCGGCCGCCCAGGGATCCTCGGGGGTCACGTGCTTCTTCCCCTCCGTGCTGTCCTGGATCGTCAGCAGCACGCTCGCGAACTGCATCACATCAAACGAGGTCGACTCGAGCACGTTCATCTGCACCGTTTTGTCGTCGATGATCGTGACGAGGTCGTCGATGTTGTAGCGGCCGATGAATCCGAGTGCGGTCTTGATGAAGGGTTCGAGCGCGAGTTGACGCTCGACGCTCCACTTGACGTCTTCCGAGGTGAGCTCGTTGCCCGCGTTGCTGACCGCATCGCTCAGATGAAAGACGACACTCTTGCCGTCATCTGCGACATCCCACGACTTCGCGAGGTGGGGAGCGAGATCTTTCGACTCACCGAGCACATCGCAGCCGCCCATGTAACGCACCAAGGTTGAGTCGAAGACCGAGTAGACGATCTTGCTCGGCTGGCCACCCCAAGGGCTTTGGTCGAGATGGTCGGGAATGCCGGCGACAGCGTAGCTGAAGCTCGTGTCTGCCGCGACCTTGTCACCGCCGCTCGTGTCTTCTTGCAGGCTGCAACCTGCGAGCAGCAGCGAACCCACGGAGATCAAACCGATCGCCGAGAGGGTTCTGTTACGAAGTGAAACGCCCATGTTTACTCCTTTAATAGAATGAGTCATTTGATAATAAATTGAAGATGAATGGATGGTCAAGTATGCAAACGTGTTGAAGGTTACGAATTAGAAACGAATACGAGGATCAAGTAGCGCGACTGCGACGTCGAGCAGGATGTAGGCGACGATGACGACCGACCCGGTCACGAGGATGAACCCCTGAATCACGGGCAGGTCGCCCTTCAGCACGCCGTCGAGTGCCCAGGCTCCGGCGCCCGGCCACGAGAACACGACCTCAATGATCGCCTGCGCGCTGAGGCTGACACCGAAAAGAATCGCCGTGTACGTCAGCACCGATGTGCGCGATGAAAGCAGCGCATAGCGGATCACCTGCCACTCAGACAGGCCGCAGCCGCGCGCGAACTCGATCTGAGGCTGCACGAGCGCCTGCGTCGTCGAGGTGCGAACCGTCTTCGCGAAGTATGCAGCGAGAAATACGGCCGTGCTGATCACGGGCAGGATTGCGTGCGCGGCGACCGCGGAGAGCAGACTGGTGTTGCCGCTCAGTACAGCGTCAAGCAGGGTGACTCCGGTGATGTTCGGAGAGGGCGGTGTCGATGAATACAGCATTCCTGTTGGTGTCGGGAAGATGCGGAACTCGAAAACGAAGAGGAAGATCAGGACGACGCCAAGAAAGAACGGCGGAATGCCCTGTGCCACGGAGATGAAGAGCGACGCGATCCTGCCGGTGGCGCGGCGCTGGTAGTACGCGCCGAGCGCTCCGATCGCGGTGCCGATGAGCGCCGCCAGCAGAAGCGATGGCACGATCAACACGAGCGTATTCGGCAGGCGACGCATGAGTTCACCCATCACCGACGAACCGGTCAGATACGAGTTGCCAAGGTCGCCCTGAATCGCTCCGAGCATGAACGAGACGTACTGCGCCCCGAGCGGACGGTTGAAGCCGAGATCCTCTCTCACCTGCTCGAGCTGTTCATCAGTTGCGAAGTCGCCGAGGATGAGCGAAGCGGGATCCCCGGGAATCAGCAAGATCAGACTGAACGTGAGCGTCGCGAGCACAAAGAACATGAGCGGCAAGAGTGCGATGCGCTTCAGTGTGAATATGACGGCGTTCTTCATCGTGCTGCCACCTTCTGCTCGAGGCGGATGCACGCCGCCGAACGTTCATCTGTGATCGCCCTCAGCGGCACCGGCGTCTCATTGCACTCCGGGATCGCGATGGGGCACCTGCTGTAGAGCGGGCAGCCCGGAAACACGGTCGCCGGGCTCGGAATGTCGCCGCTCAATCGTTTGGAGACCGATTTCTCGTCGGGGTCGACGGAGAGCGTGGACGACAGCAGCGCCACACTGTAGGGGTGCTGCGGCTCATCGATGATCTGCGCGGCGGGACCTGTCTCCATGAACCGACCCATGTACATCACGGCCGTGGTGTTGCTGAAGAAGCGAACCGTCGCGATGTCGTGCGAGATGAAGAGGTAGGTGAGGTTGTGCGACTTCTGCAGATCCTTCAGGAGGTTGAGGATCGTGGCCCGAACGGTGAGGTCGAGCGAAGAAGTGGGCTCATCGAGCACGATGAGCTTCGGGTTCACGATGAGGGCGCGCGCAATGCCGATGCGCTGCTGTTGGCCGCCGCTCATGTCTGCCGGGTGTCGCTTCAGCACCGCCGAGCTGAGGCCTACCTCTTCGAGCACCGAGACGACGCGGTCGCGGCGTTCGGTTCGTGAGACCTCGGGCGAGAAGATGCTGATTGGCTCACCGATAATGCTCTCTACGGTCATTCTCGGGTTGAGCGACTCGTAGGGTTCCTGAAATACGACGGAGAGATCAGACCTGACCCGGCGAAGCTCACGTGGAGACATCGAGGTGAGATCTTTGCCGTCGAACACGACGTTCCCCTGCTCGGGCTTCAACAAGCCGAGCACGATCCTGCCGACTGTCGACTTGCCAGAGCCGCTCTCGCCGATGAGGCTCATCGTCTGCCCCTGCTCGATTGAGAAGCTGACGTCGTCGACCGCGCGCACGGTCTTCTTGCCGCGTCGAAAATCTTTCGTGATACCAGAGACTTCAAGCAGTGCCATGGTTACGCCACCTCCGAGGAAACAAGCTGGTGATGGCACGCGACCGCGCGGGTGCCCGATTCTTGGGTCATCGCGGGCATGCGTTCGAGGCAGACATCGCTCGCGAACTTGCAACGCGAGACGTAGGGGCAGCCGACCGGATAGTTGATGAGGTCTGGCAGCGACCCGCTCAACCCCTTGATCTCGCCGTCGGCCTTCGGCACGGCGTCGAGTAGGGCCTTCGTGTACGGGTGCTTCGGATTCTTGAAGACCTCCCGAACCGAGCCGATCTCAACGGGTTTGCCCGCGTACATGACCATGACTCTTGTGCAGTACTGGGCGACCACGCTGAGGTCGTGAGTCACGAGCAGCATCGAACGGTTGTCTTCTTTGATGAGTCCGGTGATCAGATCTAGGATCTGGCGCTGCACCGTCACGTCGAGGGCGGTGGTCGGCTCGTCAGCGAGTAGCAGCAGCGGGTTGTGGATCATCGCCATGGCGATGACGACTCGCTGCGCCATGCCGCCGCTGAGCTCGTGGGCGTAGCCGTCGAGCACGCGTTCGGGGCCGGCGATGCCGACGCTCGCGAGTGCTTGGAGCGCCTCGGCCCGGCACTGCTTGCGCGATTCCTTGCGATGCGCCCTGATGATGTTGGCGAACTGCCGCTCGATGCTCAGGATCGGGTTGAGCGCACCGAACGGACTCTGGCTGATGAAGCCGATATCCCGTCCGCGGGTGCGGCGAAGTTCGCGGGGTGGCATTGCGAGGAGATCGCGATCCTGAAAACGCACCTCTCCGCTGTCGATGCGGCCCGGGGTTTGCGTGAGACCGACGATCGCGCGAAGCGTTGCCGACTTGCCGCAGCCGGATTCGCCGACGACGCCGAGGATCTCGCCCTGGCGCACCTCGAAGTTCACCCCGTTGACGGCGTGCACCTCACCGAGGCGGGTGTCGAAGGAGACCCTGAGGTCGTTGACGCTGAGCAGTGCCTGCGCGCTCATTTCTTGCCCACCCCCAGGAGGAACTCGAGGTTGTCGGCGATGAGGTTGAACGCGATGATCGCGACCAGCGTGGCGAGGCCTGGGAAGATCGCCACCCACCATGCGCCCTGCGGAATGTACTGACTGCCCTGCTGGATCATCGATCCCCAGTTCGGAATCGGCGGGTTTGTGCCGAGTCCGATGAAGTTGAGAGAAGCGATCACGATGATGCCATTCGCTGCGGCGAGCGAGCTCTGCACGAGGATGATGCCGGGGACGTTCGGCAGGATGTGCCGAAAAGTGATGCGGCCAGAGCCTGCCCCGATTGCGTGCGCGGCCTCGACAAAACGACTCTCGCGAATGGCGAGCACCTCGGCGCGCACGAGCCGGATGAATCGAGGCACGTTGACGATTGCGAGGGCGACGACGACGTTCTCAAGGTGATTGCCCGTCACCTGCACGATTACGATCGCGAGAACGATGAGCGGAAACGCCTGAAAGACCTCGACGGCGCGCATCATCCACTCGGTCCAGCGGCTGCGACCGCCCGCGATGAGGCCGATCGGCACACCAATCAGCAGCGAGACCAGCACACCTGCGACGGCGAGCGGAATGTCCAGCCTGGCGGAGTACATGACGCGGGAGAACACGTCGAAGCCCGATCCGTCGGTGCCCATCCAGTGCGTCGCGCTCGGCGGTTGCAGCATGGCGAGCGGGTCGGGCTGCAACGGATTGAAGGCGAACGGCAGCACGAACGACGAGGCCACCATGGCCAAAAGAATGAAGATGCCGAACCCGAGGCCGATGAGTTTCGCGGTTCCCGGGTTTCTGCGCATCTGCACGCGTCGTTCGCCCAGCAGGTCGATCAGCGTGGTAGAGGTCTGAGACGTGCGTGCGCTCAACGGCTGACCCTTGCCTTTCGCTTGCAAAGGTGGCCGGATGCCATCAGAATTTTCATATGATCTGACTCCCAAAGAACGCCGTCGTACTTCTGTGCCGTTGAGCTGCTGCGTCAACTTCATCATGCTGAAGAGCATAACACTATGATGAAGATGGATCGCGCTGATGTCAATGCCTCCGGCGCCTATTTGCTGGATCTCTCTTGAAAATCCACCGGAGAATGCCGATCCTATCGGTTTTGTATACCATTTTCGAGGCGTGTGTTGGGCATTCCTTGCCGTGATCCTGCATTTTCTGCCCGGGTCAAATGCGAAGCGCCCCCTCCGCTTTGGAGGGGGCGCTTCGCATGCAGGAGCGAAGAACTACCGCAGATCGTAGAGCCGCTTCAGCTTTCCCTGCGAGCGCTCAAGCGACTCGGCCGGAACGAGCTCGACGCCGACCGATGTGCCGATGCGGGTCTTGATGCACTGCTGCAGCGCCTTCGCGGCTGCAGCGGCGTCGGCCTCTTCGACGCCTTCGCGTGGCTCGATCTTCACGGTGAGGGCGTCCATTTTGCCGTTGCGAGTGAGCTCGAGCACGAAATGGCTGCTGAGGTCTGGCTGCTCGAGCGCGATCTCTTCGATCTGGGTAGGGAAGAGGTTGACGCCGCGCAAGATGATCATGTCGTCGTTTCGGCCGGTGATCTTCGCGATACGGCGCATACCTGGGCGAGCCGTGCCCGGAAGTAGCGTGGTGAGGTCACGCGTGCGGTAGCGAATCACGGGGAACGCCTCTTTGGTGAGGGTGGTGAAGACGAGCTCGCCCTCTTCGCCGTCGGGCACCTGCTGCAGTTGCTCGTCGATGATCTCGGGCAAGAAGTGGTCTTCCCAGATGTGCGGCCCGTCTTGGGTCTCGACGCACTCGTTGCCGACGCCAGGCCCCATCACCTCGGAGAGGCCGTAAATATCGACCGCCTTGATGTTCATGCGCTGCTCGAGTTCGTGTCGCATCGCATCGGTCCATGGCTCGGCGCCGCAGACAGCAACCTTCAGGCTTGTGGCGCGAGGATCGAGGCCCGCAGCCTCGAATGCGTCGGCGATGGTGAGCAAATAGCTCGGGGTGCACAGAATCGCGTCGGGCTCGAAGTCGGTGATGAGCTGCACCTGCTTCTCGGTCTGGCCGCCTGACATCGGGATGACGGTGCAGCCGAGACGTTCGATGCCCGCGTGGGCGCCGAGGCCACCGGTGAACAGACCGTAGCCGTAGGCGTTGTGCACCCGCCAGCCGGGTCGAACGCCGGAGGCGTAGAGCGAGCGCGCAATGAGGTCGGCCCAGTTGTCGAGGTCGCGCTGTGTGTAGCCGACCACGGTCGGGCGGCCCGTGGTGCCAGATGAGGCGTGAATGCGGCGCACATCTTCGCGGGGCACGGCGAACATGCCGAAGGGGTAGCTCAGGCGCAGATCTTCTTTGGTCGTGAAGGGCAGCTTCTGCACGTCGGTGAGCGTCTTGATGTCGTCGGGGTGCACACCCGCTGCGTCAAACTTTTCGCGGTAGAGCGGCACGTTTTCGTAGGCGTGGCGCACGGTCCATTGCAGACGCTCGAGCTGCAGGGCCTCGATGGCGTCTCGGTCGAGGCGTTCTTCAGCGTGCAGGCCGAACTCGTCGGTGCCGGGTTGCGTCGTGGCGGTCGTCATGGCGAGGGTACTCCTAGTGCTCTACTTTGAGGCGGTGGGCAGTGTGCGGTTTGTGGTGAACGAGCGGCCGCGAAACTCGGCTACGAGCTCGCCGTGCTGATCGCTGACGGTGATGTCGTAGAGGCCGTTCCGGCCGGCGTTCCAACGTCGCACCGCAGTGGCGGTGAGGGTGTCACCGGCGTGGCTTGCCTTGGTGAACGTAATGTCTGCGCCCGAAGCGACCGTTGGCTGATCGCCCTCGTTGCAGGCATACGCAAACGCGGTATCGGCGAGCGTGAACACCATGCCGCCGTGCGTGATGCCGAAGCCGTTCGCCATTTCGGGGCGCACGAGCATCGAGAGCACCGCTCGCCCGCGTTCGAGTTCTTCGATCGTGATCCCGAGAAACTGCTTGGTGTTGTCGGTGGGTGCCATATGCGTTGCGGCCCAGGTCGGGTCGGCGCTGTAGGCCAGCGGGTGATCCTGCGAGGCGTTCGGCGGATTGGTGCTGTTCATTGACGCTCCGTTGCGTATATAAGAGGGATGTGTCGAAGGATATGCGATCCTCGCCCTTGCAAGCGTGGATGGAATGAGTATACTAACTGAATGGTCGGTAAGTAATTCATTTTCGACTATTCTTCTCTAACAACGGGCAGTTTCTGCGCGGAGAGTCAAGGAGGCCTCAGATGTCAACACCAGTCATTGCCGTCGAGAACGGCGAAGAGCAGGCGCACTTCGATGCGCTGATCGATGCTGACCTGCGAATCGAGCCCCGCGACTGGATGCCCGAGGCATACCGCAAGACGCTGATTCGCCAGATCTCACAGCACGCGCACTCTGAGATCATCGGCATGCAACCAGAGGCGAACTGGATTACGCGCGCCCCGAGCCTGAAGCGCAAGGCGATTCTCATTGCGAAGGTGCAAGACGAGGCCGGCCACGGCCTGTACCTCTATTCGGCCGCCCAGACCCTCGGCATCACGCGCGAAGAGATGACCGATCAGCTGATCGAGGGGCGAGCCCGCTACTCGTCGATCTTCAACTACCACACACCTACTTGGGCTGATATGGGCGCCATTGGATGGCTCGTCGACGGCGCGGCAATCTGCAATCAGGTGCCGCTGTGTCGTGCGTCATACGGCCCCTATGGCCGCGCGATGGTTCGTATCTGCAAAGAAGAGTCGTTTCACCAGCGCCAGGGCTTCGAGATCTTGCTCGAGCTTTCGAATGGCACCCCCGAGCAGAAGCAGATGGCGCAAGACGCGGTGAACCGCTGGTACTGGCCGTCGCTCATGATGTTCGGCCCCACCGATGACGCGTCGCCCAACTCGGCGCGCTCGATGGCCTGGAAGATCAAGCGCTTCTCGAACGACGACCTGCGTCAGCGCTTCGTCGGCATGTGCGTGCCGCAGTTCGAGGCGCTCGGGCTCGAGTGCCCCGACAAGAACCTGCGCTTTGACGAAGAGACCGGCAAGTGGCTCATGAGCGAGATCGACTGGAGCGAGTTCGATGCGGTGCTCGACGGTCGTGGCCCGGCAAACACCGAACGCCTGAAGCGTCGCCGCGAGGCGCACGAGAACGGTGCTTGGGTGCGCGAGGCCGCAGCGGCCTACGCGGCGAAGCAGAGCGCAAAGGATCGCATCGCGGCCTAGCGCCGCGATGCCCCGCGCCAATACGAACTCACGAATCTCACACACTCTCAAAGGAGACGAAGATGTCGACACCCGGCGAAATGGGTACCGAGGCCTGGCCCCTGTGGGAGGTCTTCATTCGCGCGAACCGCGGCCTGAGCCACGTGCACGTCGGCTCGCTGCACGCGCCAGACGCCGAGATGGCCGTGCGCAACGCGCGAGACCTCTACACGCGCCGCAACGAGGGCATCTCGATCTGGGTTGCCCCGGCTACCGCCTTCACCACGAGTGACCCCGACCGCAAGGGCGAGTTCTTCGAGTCGCCCTCGGGCAAGAACTACCGTCACGCGATCTACTACACCCAGGCCGAAGGGGTGAAGCACCTGTGAGCACCGACCACGACCTGGCGCACGACGACGTTCACGGCGACGTCTCGCTCGACGAGACCGTGCTCGATGTCGAGCTGCCTGGCTCCGGCAGGGTGGCGACGGCAGACGTCGCCGAGTACGCGATGCGGCTCGGTGACGACTCGCTGATCCTCTCCCAGCAGCTCGCGTGGTGGGTGTCGCGTTCGCCAGAGCTCGAAGAAGATCTCGCGCTCGGCAACCTCGCGCTCGACCTGCTCGGGCACGCGCGGGCGCTGCTGCACTTCGCGGGCACCGCCTCCGGCCGCTCCGAAGACGACCTCGCCTACTGGCGCGACGAACCCGAGTTTCTGAACTGCTGGCTCGTCGAGCAGCCGGGCACCGACTTCGGCGACATGATCGCCCGTCAGCTCTTCTTCTCGATCTACCAGACACAGCTCTACACCGCGCTGCTTTCGAGCGGTGACGAGTCGCTCGCGGCAATCGCGGCGAAGGCCGAGCGAGAGGTTCGCTACCACCAGGATCACGCGGTGCAGTGGGTGCTGCGCCTTGCTGGTGGCACCGACGAGTCTCGCCGCCGCATCATCGTCTCGCTGAACGAGATGTGGCCATACGTCGAAGAGCTGTTCACCGACGACGAGCTGTTCGATCGCCTCGAGGGCATCGCGCCCAGGCCGTCGACGCTGCGCGCAGGCTTCGATGAGACCCTCGCGGTCGTGTTCGCAGAGGCCGAGCTCGAGGCTCCCACGGCCAAGCCTGCGATGGCCGGCGGCCGCCAGGGCCGCCACTCGACCCAGCTCGGCTACATTCTCGCCGAACTGCAGTGGCTGCCGCGCCGCCACCCCGGAGCAAAGTGGTGAGTGTCGTGACAACGACATCGAACGCAACCGGCCTGCGGCCCACCGACGAAGCCTCGGCCCGCGTCTGGGATCTCGCGGCCACGATTCTCGACCCCGAGGTGCCCGCGCTGACGATCGAAGATCTCGGGGTGCTGCGCGAGGCGCACGCCGAGGGCAAGAAGGCGCACGTCGTGCTCACGCCGACCTACTCGGGGTGTCCGGCGATCGACCAGATGCGCGACGACGTGGCGGCGACGCTGCGCGAGGCGGGCTTCGACGAAGTCGAGGTGAGCTACACCCTCTCGCCGGCGTGGACTACCGACTGGATGACCGATGCGGGCAAGCGCAAGCTCGAAGACTACGGCATCGCGCCCCCGCAGGCGCGTTCCGACGCGATCCGCGGGCCGATCCCTGTGGCACTTGGAGTGAAATGCCCGAGGTGCCACTCGCTGCACACCCGCGAGGTCGCGAAGTTCGGATCGACCTCGTGCAAGGCGCTCTACCAATGCCAGAGGTGCCTCGAGCCCTTCGACTACTTCAAGATTCACTAGTTTCGAAAAGGATCAGTGCCCGCACGATGATCCTCGTCACACAAGCAAGAGCAAGCTGAAAGGCAGACGACATGGCCGCCCTCAACCTCGGTGCGAAGAAGCGCGCGACGTTCAACGAGCTGCGAGTCGCCGAAGTGCGCCCCCTCACCGAGTCGAGCGTCGAGGTCACCTTCGAGGTGCCCGAGGAGCTCGCCGAACAGTACGATTACTCCGCGGGGCAGTACCTCGCACTGCGCGCCACGATCGATGGCGAAGAGGTGCGCCGCTCGTACTCGATCTGCCGCCCGCCCGGGGGCGGCCGCATCTCGGTTGCGATCAAGCGCGATCTCGGCGGCATGTTCTCGAACTGGGCCAACGATACGCTGCAGGCCGGACAGACGATCGACGTCATGACCCCGCAGGGCACCTTCACTTCGAAGCTCGACGAGCTCGAGGGCAAGCAGGTCGTCGGCATCGCGGCCGGTTCGGGCATCACGCCGGTCATCACCATGGCGCACCGCGTGCTCGAACAGAGCAAGACCGCACGCTTCGATCTGCTCTACACGAACAAGTCGTCGCTCGACGTGATGTTTGTCGAGGAGCTCGCCGAGCTCAAAGACCGATACCCCGATCGCCTCGCACTGCACCATGTACTGTCGCGAGAGCAGCGTTCGGCGCCGATCATGTCGGGCCGCCTCGACGAAGAGAAGCTGCGCGTGCTGTTGACGTCGATCATTCCTACCGCTCGCGTCGACGAGTGGGTGCTCTGCGGCCCCTTCGAGCTCGTGCAGCTGACGCGCGATCTGCTCGCCGAGTTCGGGGTCGACGAGAAGCACATTCGCTTCGAGCTGTTCACGACCGGGGAGCCAGGGGAGCAGGCGCCTCGCGCCCGTGACATCACCATTCAAGCCGGCGAGAAGACCTTCACCATCGACTTCAACCTCGACAGCATGTCGTCGTCGGTCGAGAGCCCGGTGAGCGCCAACGAGACCGTGCTGAACGCGGCGCTGCGGGTGCGGCCCGATGTGCCGTTCGCCTGCGCGGGCGGAGTCTGCGGCACCTGCCGCGCCCGCGTCGTCGAGGGCAGCGTCACGATGCACGAGAACTACGCGCTCGAGCCTGACGAGATCGAGCGCGGATACGTGCTTACCTGCCAGTCGCGCCCCACCTCGGACAGGATCGTCGTCGACTACGACGCATAGGCACTTGTGGCGGGCGGGCGCTTCGCCATCATTTCGAACACAAAGGATCGCAGATGATCAGACTCACCATCGAAGACGGCGTCGCCGAGATCGTGCTCGACGCCCCTGAGAAGCTGAACTCGCTCGGGCCCGAGGGCATCGCCGAGCTCTCGGCGGCCTATGCCAAGGCGTCCGACGCGGGCGTGCGGGCGTTGCTGCTTCGCGGCGAGGGTCGCGCGTTCTGCGCAGGTCGTGACATCTCGGGCGTGGATCCGCGTGAAGACGACGTGATCGGCTACCTCGAGGGCCTGATCGAGCCGCTGATGAAGCAGATGAGCGAGTTTCCCGCGCCGACCTTCGCCGTCGCCCACGGAGCGTGTCTCGGGGTGGGCCTCGGTCTGCTCATCGCGAGCGACGTGGTCTACGTCGCCGAGTCGGCGAAGATCGGCAGCCCGTTCGCGAACCTCGGTGCGACGCTCGACTCGGGCGGACACGCCCTGTTCTTCGAACGCCTCGGCGCCCACCGTACGCTCGACCTGATCTACACGGGGCGCCTGATGTCTGGCAGCGAGGCCGTTGCCAGTGGCCTGTTCTCGCAGGCGTTGGCCGACGACGAAGTGTTGCCCGCTGCTCGCGCGGCGGCCTCGAAGGCTGCCAAGGGCGCCACGCAGGCGTTTCTCGCGTCGAAGCGACTCGTCGCAGAGCTTCGCGACCGTCGGGTCGGACTCTGGGCGTCGATGAGCGACGAGAACCGCGCGCAGGCGGCGCTCTGCGACACCGCTGACTACCGTGAGGGGTTCGCGGCGTTCCAAGAGAAGCGGCGGCCGAGTTTCACCGGCGAGGCGTAGCCGCGATCCCGCGCAGCTTGTTATCTGTCGGCCTGCTGTTGAGGCATGGGACATAAGCCGTCGACGCGTCGAATGGATAGGAAGGCGTCGAGTGTGTCGCCAAACCACGGTAGATAAGGGATCCACGCGCGGACTTCCTTTCCACCCGTTGCGGCTGAGTGAGCGATGATCGCTCTGGGCAGCGCCCTGCGCGCCGCGCTAGATCTTGCGCAGCAGCACCTTCTGCACACGGTGGTCGGCCTCTTTGCGCAGCACGAGCGACGCGCGTGCTCGGGTGGGGCGAATGTTCTCGACGAGATTCGGCTCGTTGATGCCCTTCCAGTACTCGTGCGCGAGCCCGCGAGCGGCCTCTTCGTCGAGCGTTGCGAAGCGCCTGAAGTATGAGCTGGGGTCGCTGAAGGCTTGATCCTTGAGCCGCAGAAAGCGGCTGGTGAACCATTTCTCGATGTCGGCGGTGCGGGCATCGACGTAGATTGAAAAGTCGAAGAGGTCGCTCACCGCGAGCGGGTGCTGCATCGACGCCGGCTGCAGCACGTTGAGCCCCTCGACGATGAGAATGTCTGGCCGCTTCACGATGGTGAACTCGTCGGGCACGATGTCGTAGATCAGGTGGCTGTAGTGGGGCACCTTCGTCTCTGGGGCGCCAGACTTCACCTGCGTGACGAAGCGCAGCAGCGCCCGTCGGTCGTACGACTCGGGAAACCCCTTGCGGTGCGCGATGCGGCGCTCTTCGAGCACGGAGTTCGGGTAGAGGAAGCCGTCGGTCGTGATGAGCTGCACGTTCGGGGTCTCGGGCCAGCGGGCGAGCATGTCGCGCAGAATGCGCGCCACAGTCGACTTGCCAACCGCCACCGAGCCCGCGATGCCGATGACGAACGGGGAGGGCTGGTCGCCCCGGCGCCGCAGAAAGCTGCGGGTGCGCCGATGCGCCTCGCGCTCGGCGATCGCGTACTGGTTGATGAGTCTGCTGAGCGGGCGGTAGACGTCACCGACCTCTGCGAGGTCGAGCGGCTCGCCGAGGCCACGATAGGCGTCGAGCTCTGCCTCGGTGAGCGGCATCGGTGTCTCGCCCGCGAGGCGCGCCCACTCGTCGCGAGCGATCTCGATAAACGGTGAGGTTAGGTCGGGTCGAGTGAGCGCCTGCGTCTCTGTGCTGTACTCAGTCATCACCATTCATGGTGCCACACATGCTGTTCGCGCTCAGCAAATCAGCCTTGCGAGACCAGTAAACTAACCCTCATGTGTGGAATCGTAGGATACGCCGGCCCGGGTGACACCACCGCCGTGCTCACCAGTGGCCTGAAGCGTCTCGAGTACCGAGGCTATGACTCGGCAGGCATCGCAGTGCTCGATGCAGACGAGATCGCCGTGCGCAAGCGCTCTGGCAAGCTTGCTAGGCTCATCGAACTGCTTGAGACGAACCCCGTCACTGCCGGGGGCACCGGCATCGGGCACACCCGCTGGGCAACCCACGGCGGCCCGACCGACGTGAACGCGCACCCGCACCTGGGTGACGACGGCAAGCTCGCCCTCATTCACAACGGCATCGTCGAGAACTTCGCAGAGCTGCGCGCCGAGCTCGACGCCGCCGGCATCGAGCTGCTGAGCGAGACCGACACCGAGGTGGTGGCTGCGCTGCTCGGCCTCGAGGTGTCGCGGGTCGGTGACCTCGAGCAGGCGTTCCGGAGCGTCGTGAAGCGCCTGCACGGCACCTTCACGCTGCTCGCGATGCACCGCGACAATCCGGACACCGTCGTCGCCGCGCGCCACAGCTCACCGCTCGTGGTGGGCCTCGGCGAGGGCGAGAACTTTCTCGGCAGCGACGTCGCCGCATTCGTCGGCTACACGCGCCGCGCGGTCGCGGTCGACGAAGACAACATCGCGATCATCACCCCCGGCGCCGTGCGCATCACCGACTTCGACGGCAACGCAGTCGAGTTCGAGGAGTACGAGGTTGCTTGGGACACCGAGGCCGCTGAAAAGGGTGGCTGGTCGTCGTTCATGGCGAAAGAGATCAACGAGCAGCCCGAAGCGGTGGCCAACACCGTGCGCGGCCGCATCGCCGGCGGGCACATCGAGATTCCCGAGCTGAGCGCGCTCGGCGACGAGAAATTGCAGAACATCGACCGCATCATCATCATCGCCTGCGGCACCGCATCGTACGCCGGCCAGATCGGCGCCTACGCGATCGAGCAGTGGGCCCGAATTCCCGTCGAGGTGCAGCTGAGCCACGAGTTCCGCTACCGCGACCCGGTGCTCAGCGACCGCACCATGGTCATCTCGGTGAGTCAGTCGGGCGAGACCATGGACACGATGATGGCCGTGAAGTACGCGAACGAACGCGGCGTCACGACCGTGTCGGTCTGCAACACCCAGAGCGCAACGATTCCGCGCGAGAGCGACGCCGCGGTCTACACGCACGCCGGCCCCGAGGTCGCGGTCGCATCGACCAAGGCCTTCACCGCGCAGATCACCGCCCTCTACCTGATCGGCCTGCACCTCGGTCGCGTGCGTGGCACGCTTTCGGCCGCCGACGAGGCTGCAGCGATCCTCGCCCTTGAAACGCTGCCCGAGGCGGTCAAAGAGGCCGTCGACACGCACGACCAGATCGCACAGCTTGCGCACTGGATGGCCGATACCCGCTCCGTGCTGTTTCTCGGTCGCCACGTCGGGTTTCCGACGGCGCTCGAGGGTGCGCTCAAGCTCAAAGAGATCGCCTACATTCACGCCGAGGGCTTCGCAGCCGGCGAACTGAAGCACGGCCCCATCGCGCTCATCGACCACGGCCAACCCGTGTTCGTGCTGGTGCCGAGCCCGCGTCAGTCGCCCGTGATGCACTCGAAGGTCGTCTCGAACATTCAAGAGATTCGTGCCCGCGGTGCCCGCGTGATCGCGATCGTAGAGAAGGGCGATACTTCGGTGCTGCCTTACGCAGACGACGTGATTCGCCTGCCGCTCGTCGACGCAATCTTCGAGCCGATCGTGCAGGTCGTGCCCTTGCAGTGGTTCGCGCTCGAGCTCTCGACCGCGAAGGGCCTCGACGTCGACCAACCGCGCAACCTCGCAAAGTCAGTGACGGTCGAGTAACGCCTTTGATTTTCGGCATCGGGGTAGACACGGTCGATATTGGGCGCTTCGAGCGCTCGCTCGACCGTACCCCGAAGCTTCGCGAGCGGCTCTTCACCGAGCGCGAGCGCGAACTGCCGGTGTCATCGCTCGCTGCGCGTTTCGCCGCGAAAGAGGCGTTGATCAAGGCGCTCGGTGATTCGCACGGTCTCGCGTGGCACGACATGGAAGTGTTTCGCGGCGAGGATCGCGCCCCGTCGTTTGCCCAAACCGAACCGCTGTTGCGCGAGCTGCAGCGGCTTGGTGCCGGACGCACGCATCTGTCGATGACCCATGACGCGGGTGTCGCTACCGCGTTCGTTATTGTGGAATCAGCGGGGGCACTTGCGGCGAACGGAGACGACAGATGAGCGCCGAACCGATGCGGGTGGCCGAGATTTCGTTGCCCGCGATCAGGCAGAACGTGCGGCACCTGCGCGAGCTCACCGGCGTCAACGTGATCGCCGTGATGAAAGCAAATGCGTACGGGCACGGCGCGCCGCTGGTTGCGCGCGCCGCTATTGACGCCGGTGCGAAGATGCTCGGTGTCGCCGACATCGACGAAGCGATCGCGCTGCGAGACAGCGGCATCGATGCCCCGATTCTGTGCTGGCTGATCGGAGCGCACGCAGACTTCGAGGCGTCGGTCGAGCGCGGCGTCGAGATAGGGGTGAGCCGCCCAGAACACCTCGAGCGGCTCGCCAGCGCGGCGAAGGCTCTCGGGCGCGCGGCGACCGTGCAGCTGAAGGTCGATACCGGGCTGAGCCGCAACGGGGCCAGCTCTGCCGACTGGCGGCAGCTCTTCTCTCGCGCGATCGAGCTCGAGCGAGCGGGCCTGCTGCACATTCGCGGTGTCTTCAGCCACCTCTCGAACGCCGGCGAGGCGGCCGACGCCGAGCAGGGGGCTCGCCTCGATGCGGCGGTGTCGTTGCTGCGCGAGCTCGGTTGCGAGCCCGAGCTGATTCACCTGGCGGCCTCTGAGGCGGCGCTGACCCGCCCGAGCCTGCACTACAACACCGTGCGCGTTGGCATGGCGATGTACGGGCTCAGCTCGTTCACCGACCGCACCTCGGCCGACTTCGGCCTGAAGCCCGTGATGACGCTGAAGACCGAACTCATCGGGCTGCGCCACGCGGTTGCCGGAACCGGCGTCTCTTACGAATACATCCACGTGGCCGAGCGCGACACCCTGCTCGGCCTGATTCCGTTCGGATACGCCGATGGTCTGCCCCGAGGGCTGAGCGGCACCGGTACGACGGTGCAGGTGCACGGCGTTGCCTGCCCGATCGTTGGTCGCATCGCGATGGATCAGTGCGTGATCGACCTCGGCGAGCTTGTCGCGCGCGGCATCGAAGCGCAGCTCGGCGACGAGGTGGTGCTCTTCGGCGACCCCTCGCTCGGCTTGCCTCCCGTCGAAGCCTGGGCCCAGGCAATCGGCACGATCAATTACGAAATCGTCGCGGGCATCGGTAGTCGCGTTACACGCATCGGGGTCGAGGATCACGCACAGCCTGGGGCGGTCGAGCCTCAGGGCGCGCCGACGCACAAGCTGCAGGTCGCCGACCCAGACGCGATGCACGAGCTCGGGATTCGGCTCGGGCGCAGCTTCTCTGCCGGCGACCTCGTGATTCTGACCGGCCCGCTCGGTGCGGGCAAGACGACGCTGAGTCGCGGCATCGGTGAGGGCCTCGGCGTGCGCGGCCCCGTCACTAGCCCGACGTTCGTGCTCGCACGCACGCACCCATCGCTTGTCGGCGGTGCGCCGCTCGTGCACGTCGACGCGTACCGTCTGGCAGATGCGGCTGAGCTCGACGACCTCGACCTCGATTTCGAGGGATCGGTGGTCATCGCAGAGTGGGGCGCCGGCCTCGTCGAAGAGCGAGGCAGCTGGATCGAAATCGTCATCGAACGCCCGACCGGTGGTGCCACTGCGCCTTCAGCAGACGCGGACCTCGACGAGAACGACCCCGACGAGACCATCGAGCCGCGCACGGTGACGATCACGGGCTACGGCCCCCGCTACAGAAACGGTGTGCTGTAATGCTTACTCTCGCGGCCGAGACACTCGCCGAGAGCCCACGGGAGCGCGTGATCGCCGTGCCCGAGCTCGGGGATCACGTGCTGCTCGCCGTAGACACCGCGATGGGCACGAGCATCGCGCTCGGTCACGCCGGTCTCGTTCACGAGGTGTCGAGCGATGATTCGCGCGGTCATGCCGAAGCGATCGGCGGGCTGCTTGCGCGGGTATTCAAGATCGCGGATGTCTCGCCGGCCGACGTCACCGGCGTTGTTGCGGGCATCGGGCCTGGCCCGTTCACCGGGCTTCGCGTCGGCATAGCTGCTGCGCACGCGTTCGCCGTCGGCCGAGGCGTGCCGCTGCTGCCCGTGCAGGGGCACGGGGCTGTCGCGCTGGCGATGCTCGAGAGCGGATCTGCCCCGGAGCTGCGGGTCGTGCAAGACGCGAAGCGGCGCGAACTCTTCGTGACCGAATACGACGGCTACACCTGGGCGAGCCTGCCGCAGCGAATCGCTGACCCGCGACTCGAGCAGCGCGAGGCACTCGTGGCTGCACCTGGCGATGTCTGGCCCGAACGAATTCCAGCGGCTCGTCTCGTGCAGCTTGCGGCTCGCCGCCTCGTCTCTTCGGTTGCTTTCGAAGAGGATCGCGCGCTCTACTTGCGCGCACCAGACGTGAAGCCCGCTGCAGCGGTGAAGCGGGTCTCGGTATGAGTGGTGGAGTGAGCGACGGGGCGCTTTCAGAAGCTGCGGGACTGGCTGGGCCTGGCGGGAGCAGCCGCAAAGCGGCTGCGGATGGATCGTCCCGCAGTTCTGAAAGCGCCCCGTCGCTCGCGTTACGAGCCGCAACCGAGGCCGACCTCGACGCGATCTGGGCGATCGAGAGCGCGGTGTTCGGTGCCGAGGCGTGGAGTCGCGACCTCATGCGCGACGAACTCAACGCCGATCTTCGGTGTTATCTTGTGCTGGTCGACGAGGCCGGAGCGATCGTCGGCTATGGCGGACTGCTTGCGGTCGGAACAGAGGGCGACATTCAGACGATCGCACTGTCGCCCGAGACCCGCGGGGCGGGGCAGGGCAGAAGACTGATGAATGCCTTGCTCGATGCTGCCGATGAGCGGGGCGTGAACGAGGTGTTTCTCGAGGTGCGCGCCGACAATCCCGTGGCCAGAACGCTCTACGCATCGCTCGGCTTCGAAGAGATCGGCATTCGGCCGCGCTATTACCAGCCAGAAGGCGTTGACGCCGTCGTGAACAAACTGCAGATGGAGAATCGCCGATGAGCCTTGGCGCAACCGCAGCCGAGCCCCTCGTGCTCGGCATCGAGACCAGCTGCGACGAGACCGGTGTGGGCATCGTGCGCGGGCGCACCCTGCTCGCGAATACCATCGCGTCTTCGATGGACGAGCACGCGAGGTATGGGGGAGTCGTGCCCGAGGTCGCGGCGCGCGCCCACCTCGAGGCGATGCACCCCACGCTCGAGCAGGCGATCGCCGATGCTGGCGTTACTTTCGATGAGCTAGACGCGATCGCGGTCACCTGCGGCCCCGGGCTCGCTGGCGCGCTCATGGTCGGGGTTTCTGCCGCGAAAGCCCTCGCGGTGTCGCTCGGCAAGCCTCTCTACGCGGTGAATCACCTGGTGGGTCACGTCGGGGCGGACCTGCTGAGCGGCGAGGGGCTGCGAGGCGTTGCGGGCATCGACGGCGAGATCGGCGAACTCGAGCTGCCGACCGTCGCGCTGCTCGTATCTGGTGGGCACACTTCGCTGCTGCTCGTGCGCGATCTCGTCAGCGACGTTGAACTGCTCGGAGAAACCATCGACGATGCCGCGGGTGAGGCCTTCGACAAGGTCGCCCGCCTGCTCGGGCTGCCGTACCCCGGCGGGCCGCAGATCGACCGCATGGCAGCCGAGGGCGATCCCGACGCGATCCGGTTTCCGAGGGGGCTCTCAAAGCCGAAAGACCTCGAGCGGCACCGCTACGACTTTTCGTTCTCGGGCCTCAAAACCTCTGTCGCCCGCTGGGTGGAGCAGCGTCAGGACGCAGGCGAGCCGATACCGGTGGCAGACGTCGCGGCGAGCTTTCGCGAGGCCGTCGCCGACGTGCTGACTGCGAAGGCGCTCGCAGCCTGCGCCGACCTCGGTGTGCCGAGGCTGCTGCTCGGTGGTGGCGTCGCGGCAAACGCCCGCGTTCGAGAGCTGGCCGCCGAACGCTGCGCTGCGCAGGGCGTCGAGCTGCGCGTGCCGCCGCTTTCGCTCTGCACCGACAACGGTGCGATGATCGCGTCGCTCGGGGCGCAGCTTGTCGCGGCGGGCCATGCACCGTCGTCACTCGACTTCGGCGCCGACTCGACGCTCCCAGTCACCGAGGTGCAGGTGCGCTGATCGGCGGTGCCTCGCCGCCTCGCGTTAAGACCGCCCGTTGGTCAGCAGCGCTATCGAGGCGAAAATGGCGATACCAACAGGGATCGCCGCCTCGTCGAGCACCAGGCCGCCCGTGTGCAGGCCGCTCTCACCGCTCTCGGGCCCCATGCATCCCAGCAGAAACATGGCTCCTGGCACGCTGCGCTGATAGTACGCGAAGTCTTCTGATCCCATGTGCGGCCTTGCCATCTGAATGAAATCTTCTTCGCGTTCTAGGCACTGCGTGGCCGCGCGACGCACGATCGCCGTGCACGCATCATCGTTCACGACGGGCGGGAAGCCTTCGGTGAGGTCGAGAATCGCCTCGGCTCCGGTCGATGCGGCGGCATGAGTGACGGCCAGCTCGATCCTCTTTCGAATCTCGAACTTGTCTTGCTCAGAAACGCACCGCACCATTCCGGTGATCACGCATTCGTCTGGGATCACGTTGATCGCGTCGCCGCCGTGAATAGACGCCAGCGTGATCGTTGCTACAGAGAACGGGTCGAGGGTGGCGGGGATCTGCGTGATCGCGGTCGCAAGCGCGGCTGCCGCCGTGACGGCGTTCACGCCCAACTGCGGCTCTGAGCTGTGCGCTGCGGCACCGCGCACCGTAATGCGAAACTCGTCGTCGGTTGCCGTTACCGCGCCCGTGCGGGTCGCGATGCTGCCAGTCGGCACACCGGGAGCCGCGTGCAGTGCGAAGATGCGTTCGACGGCCGGCTGATCCAGCGCCCCGTCTGCAACTACCCGTGCAGCGCCGCCGTTCGCTTCTTCACCCGGCTGAAAGACGAACACGATCGTGCCGACAAGCCTGTCGCGTATTGTGCTCAGCTGCGCTGCGAGCCCGAGCAGCACCCCAGAGTGCAGGTCGTGCCCACACGCGTGCATGACCCCCGAGTGCTCTGAGGCGAACGGCAGACCGGTCTCTTCGCTGATGGGGAGCGCATCCATGTCGGCGCGAAACGCCGTCACCGGGCCGGGGCGACCGGTCTCGAGCCGTGCCACGATTCCTGTACCTGCGAAGCCGGTGCGATAGGGCAATCCGATCTCATCGAGTCGCTCGCAAAGGTAGCGTGACGTCTCGTGCTCTTCGAAGCTCAGCTCAGGGAAGCGGTGAAGGTGGCGGCGTGCACGCATCGCCACCTTCACCGCTTCTGGAGCTGCCTCGAGCGCGACGCCGGAAGCAGCGTGGCTCAACGCGCGGCGACCGTCTCGAGGCGGTCCAGCAACTCGGCTGTGGTCTCTGAGTTCGCGTAGATCTTGCGAATGCCCTGCAGCGCGTACTCGTGACGCTGCGGGCTCATGGCCCCCACGGCGTCTTCGACAAGGTCGACCTGGTAGCCGAGATCTGAGAGATCGCGCACCGAGGCGCTGATGCACTGGTCGGTGTAGAAGCCGACGACGATGACCTTCGTGACGCCGAGATTGCGCAGCACTCGATCGATATGGGTGCCGACGTGAATGCCCGAGCAGGTCTTCGTCAGCGAGACCTCGTCATCGAGCGGGGCGACGTCGGCGATGAACTCGGCGTGAGAGCTTCCGGGCGGGTAGAGCATGCCCGCCGACTTGTGCAGCGCGCCGGTGTCTTCGGCCCCGGGCAGGTACGACTGGATGCGCACGTGGATAGGCCGGATGCCGACCGCGCGACACTTGTCGAGTACGGCCTTGATGTTCTTGACGGTGGCTCGAGTGCCAGCCTCAATCGCGTCGAGCACCGGATCGAGAGCCTCAGAGTATGCTCCGACAGCAGAGAGTCCCTCTACCAGTGCGGGCTTCGTGATGCACTCCTGAATGTCGATGAGCACGAGCGCAGTGTCGCTCGGGTCAAGGGGAACCGGATTCGCATAGACGGTCGATCCGAGACCACCGTAGTAGGATTCGACGAATGCGTTCACTTCTTCGGTGGTGGCGGGTGGTGCGACGTTGCTCATGGGGCTTCTTTCTGATTTTTCCGAACGACAATGTTACGAAACGGTCACGGGACCGCATGTACGCGAGCGTATCGCATTGTCAGCGGCGGCCGCGAGGCCCCCGCTGAATACTCAGAGAACGAAACGTTCGCGCATCGCGTCGATCGTCTGGGCGCTCAGACCGAGCCCGGCGCTGAAGTATCTTTCGATCGTTCCGTAGCGGGCGTCGATCTCTTCGAGTGTCGCATCGAGATAGCTGACGCGCACGCCGAACGCGTCGCGCATGAGGTCGGCATCGACGCCCTTTGCCTGTGCGCTCATGATGAGCGGTTCGAGCGTGGGCAGCAGATCATCATTGGTCTGCAGATAGTCGGCATGAATCGTCTGCTCGTCTGCGCCGAGCAGCATCAGCAGCGCAGCGGCCGCCCAGCCGGTACGATCCTTTCCTGCAGTGCAGTGAAAGAGAGCCGCGCCTTCGCGACGCGGATCTGCGAGGCTCGTGAACAGTTCTCGATACGCTGCCGTCGCCGAGGGGAGGCGCACGAAGTCGCGGTATGACTCGGTGAGCATTTGCTGAATCGTGCCGGCGGCGAGCAACTCATTCATCGAGTCTGGTGCCGTGCGCAGTTTGCCGATCGTGGCCGCCACGCTCTCGCTGGCGTCGGCGAGCACGTCGAGAATCACGAGTCGCGCAGATTCGGGCAGGCGGTCGGGCTGAGTGTCACGCTCC
The DNA here is from genome assembly GCA_002336855.1 of Leucobacter sp. UBA1945. GTDB lineage: Bacteria > Actinomycetota > Actinomycetes > Actinomycetales > Microbacteriaceae > Leucobacter. The sequence goes on from DDEV01000008.1 coordinate 76,010, forward strand.
TCCGAGGTGCGCAGGTCGTAGACCATGGCGATGCCGAGACTTGTGAAGTGCTGACCATCATCGTTGCTGAGGCTGGCGAGCGAAGCGGAACGGAAGACCTGACCGGGAGCGAAGACTCCGCCGTCGACGCCCAGGCCGCCGAGATCGCGCATGTTCGCTGCGGTGGCGAGGGCGATGCGGCGTTCGAGGGTCTTTGCTTGCGGCGAGTCTGGCAATGAATCGGGCAATGAAACTCCTTCGGGTGGCTCTGCTCTGCTACGAAACTATCAGTGACGTCTTGATCAAACCGGAGGCGCAATTCGTCGACGGCTGCACCGCGCACCGGGCAGAATGGACTGGTGATCGCAGAAACCTTTCATACCCCGCTCGCCATAGATCTGGTGGCGGTCGGAGTCGGCAGCCTGCAAGGGGCAATGTACGCCGCGGGTTTCAAGCGGATCGACCTGCTCGGTGTCGCCATCATTGGTATCGCGGTCGGTATCGGCGGCGGCTTTTTGCGCGACATCCTGCTGAATGTGTCGCCCGCCGCCTTCTCGAACAACCTTTACCTCATAGTCGCGATCGGGGCCGCGTTCATCGGAATGCTACTGCCGAAGCTGTTGCGACGCGTTGACCCCGTGATCACGCTGCTCGACGCGCTCAGCGTCGGCATGTTCGCGGCAATCGGCACGACGAAGGCGCTGGCGCTCGGCCTGCCTGTAGCGCCAGCGCTGTTCATCGGTGCTCTCTCTGCGGTGGGTGGCGGTGTGGTGCGCGACGTCATTCTGAACATTCCCATCGCACTCATGCACGTGGGATCGCTCTATGCCGTCGCCGCCCTCGTGGGTGCGGCGGTGCTGTCTGTGCTGATCCTCGTCTTCAACGTGCCGGTCATGATCGCGGGCGTGGCCTGCGTCGTGGTGACGACCCTGCTGCGGTTGCTCGCGGTTCGGTTCGGTTGGAGCCTGCCCGAGCAGCGTGCGCTCAGCCGCCTGCAGCTGCGTCGCCAGCGACAGGTCGAGGCCGCGATCGAGGAGGCTCTGCACACCGGCCTGCTCACGGTGCCGATCACCCTGCCGGGCGAAGACGCTGCCGACAGCCCGCATTCCGAGCCGAGGCATGGGCGTGACGACGACGGAACCCCCGGCGCCGCCGACGGTGCAAGTCAGAAGTAGCCCTCAGAACAGTGTGGGCGCGACAGGCACCCCCGGGGCCTGAGTTGCTGCCTGGCGCACGGCGGCGGTAGGGATCAGGCGGTCCTCGTGCCTTCGCTCGAGCCCAAAGCGCTTGATGATCGGTCTGATGCGTGCCGCGAGCTCCATGCGGTATTGCTGCGGAGCTCGTGCGCTGGCCCCGGGGTAGAGCGCGCGATACGCGGGCACGAGGTCGGGGTGCTCGCGGTCGAGCCACTCGAAGAACCAGGGCTTCACGTGCGAGCGCAGGTGCAGCGGCCCATACATCACCGAGCTCGCGCCGGCTTCGCGAATGTCGTAGAGCAGCCTGGTCAGCTGCGGCACTGAGTCGGTCAGGTGGGGGAGCACGGGCATGAGAAAGACCTGTGGTGCGAACCCCGCCTCGCGCGCCGCTGCGATCGTGTTGAGGCGCGCCCTCGTGCTCGGGGTGCCGGGCTCGACCGATTGCTGCAGCTCGTGGTCGGCGATCGCGATCGACATGGCGAGCGAGACTTCGACTCGCTCGCGCAGCTCGGCAAGCTGCGCCAGGTCGCGCCGCAGCAGGGTGCCCTTGGTGAGAATCGAGAGCGGGGTGTTGCTTCGGCCGAGTGCGTCAATGATGCCGGGCATGAGCGCGTAGCGACCCTCTGCCCGTTGATACGGGTCGGTATTCGTGCCGAGCGCCACGTACTCGCCCTGCCAGCTGGGGCGAGTGAGCTCACGCGAGAGCACCTCTGCGACATTGACCTTCACGACAATCTGCGAGTCGAAGTCTCTGCCCGAGTCGAGATCGAGGTAGCGGTGCGAACCGCGGGCAAAGCAGTACACACAGGCGTGGGAGCAACCCCGGTACGGGTTGACCGTCCAGCTGAACGGCATCGATGAAGCGCCCGGCACCTTGTTGAGCGCGCTCTTCGCGAGCACCTCGTGAAACACCATCCCCTTGAAGTCTGGCGATCTCACCGTGCGCAGGTGGCCAGGCATCGCCGCCATTTCGGCAAGGCCAAGGCCGGGCAATGCGCTCTGCCGCTCACGCGTTGCCGTGACGCTCTGCCCGCTCCATCTCATGCATTCATTCGAACATATCTTCGAATGAATGGCAAGTGGGAGCCGCGTGAGTTTAGGCGCTGCGCTCCGCGGCGTTCGCGTCTTCCTCAACGACCGAGCCGGCCGCTGACCAGGGGAAGTCGATCCACTGGTCGGTGGCCTTCCATGCGTAGTCGGGCTGAATCACCGTGGTCGGTTTCGTGTAGATCGTCACCGAGCGCACCTCAGCGCCCTCGCCCTCGAGCAATTCGACCGCGAGCTTCAGCGTGCGGCCGCTGTCTGCGACGTCGTCGACGAGCAGCACACGACGCCCGCTCAAGTACTCGAGGTCGAGCGTGGGTGGCAGCACCTCGGGAGCATCGAGCACGGTGCCGATCCCGGTGTAGAACTCGACGTTCAGCGCGCCGCAGTTCTTCGAACCCAAACCGTAGGCAATGGCCCCGGCTGGCAGCAAGCCGCCGCGGGCGATCGCAACCACCACCTCGGGGGCGAAGCCGTCTGCCACGATCTTGCGTGAGAGTTCGCGGGTGGCATCGCCAAATCCGTCCCAGGTGAGTACTTCGCGCGCTCCGGTCATGCGGCGCCCCCTTCGTGTATTGAGACTACGAGTGTAGCGTTTCGAGGCTGGGCGACGGGCGTGATCAGGCCGGGCGATTTTGCCCCACGAAGATCGCCAGGTGACGGGCATGGCGATCCTCGTAGGGCAATGAAACGCTACTGCCCGCAGAACTTGGCTTCTGCCGCCGCGGTTGCGTCGACGTGACCAGCAGTGAGCTCGAGATCGAATGAGCCGCCGGTCTTCATGTGCTCGATGTAGGCGCGAATCGCGTCTGACTCAGCGCTGGGATCCATGAGCTGCGCGAGCGCCTCTTGCGATGCGTACCACTCGGAATCGTCGTAGAAGGCATCGGTCGGGTTGTTCAGCTCTCGAGCGAGATCGCAGGGGGTCCACTCGGCGAGAATCTTCTCGGGAGTGTCGAGCAGCGCGCCGGTAGAGCTATCCGGCGTGACCGTTTCGCTGTCGAAGTCTTCGAGGCTCTGCGCGTACTCGTCGTACTGTGAGAGGCCGGCGCCGGCGACGGTAGCCGCGGTGGCGCCGATGATCAGGGTCGTGACGACAGTAATCGCGATGGCAAGCAGGCCGAGCGCGGTGCCGACGTAGCCGATGATGGTGCCCGCAAGCGCGAGCCCTCGACCGCCTTCGCCGGTGCGCTTGATCTTGCTGAGGGCCATATGGCCGGTGATGATGCCTGCAGGCGCGACAATGATGCCGAGGATCAGCGAGACAATCGCCAGGGTGCTTGTTGGCGGCTTGGGGGCCATCGGCTGCGCGCCATATGGATAGGGCTGGCCGGGTGCCTGCGGGTATGGCTGGCCCGGTGCCTGCTGCTGCGGGTATGGCTGGCCCGGTGCCTGCTGCTGCGGGTATGGCTGGCCGGGTGCCTGCGGGGCCTGCGGCTGGTACGGGGGCTGAGGGCTCGAGAAGTTGGGCGCTTGCGGCGGCAGAGGCGCCTGGGGTGCCTGCGGAGCTTGCGGCTGGTACGGAGCCTGCGGCTGTTGCTGATTCGGCTGTTCCGGGGGGTTCTGGTTTGTCATGCGACTTGTGCCTTCGTTGGTGCGTACGTGCGTCGAAACTAACAGTAGCAAGGGGCGGCGCAGCGCGCCTGCCTTCCGCGCGCACCGCATACCCGTTGCGTGTAGCGTTGCGCGTATGAAAGCCCCGCTCGTTCTGCGTCCGGATCACCTGCCGCTGCTGCCTGCCGCGGGTGCGCTTGCGAGCGGGTGGCTCTCGCTGACCCCGTCACTGTTGCCGCGAGATGCGGCATTTCAGGGGCTGCTTGCGGCAGTTGCGGCACTGCTCGGGTACGGGCTTTTCGCAGCCATCGGATGGGTACTGCATGCGGTGGGGGTGCGCGTCACTGAAACGCGAATGGTGTTGCTGCGCCGCCTGCTCGCGCTCGCAGCAGTTCTAGGATCTGCGGCGATGCTCTGGTTCGCGCACGCCTGGCAGGAGGAGCAGCGCGAGCTTGTGGGCATGCCGCCGGCTTCCGGCGCCGATCCTTTCCTTGCGCTATTCGTTGCCGTGCTGGGCTTCGCGGTGCTGCTCGTGCTTTCGAGGTCAGTGCGCGCCCTTGCCCGCTGGGTCGGGCGCCAGATCGCGAGGGTGCTGCCGACGCGGGTTGCCGCCGCGTTCGGCCTGGTGCTCGTGCTGTGGGCGTCATTCGCGTTCGTGAACGATTTCGCCGTGGGCCGCGTTGCCGAGCGGCTCGATGCCTCATTCCTGTTGGTCAATGGCGATTTTGCGACCGACACCGAGCCGCCCGCTATGGCCGAGGTTTCGGCGGGTCCAGGGTCGGCTGTCACTTGGCAGAGCCTCGGATGACAGGGGCGTATCTTCATCGCGAACACTCCGACACGCGCCGATATCGCCGCGTTCTTCGAGGCGAATGTCGCGAGCCATGAAAGTCCCACCGAGGCTGAGGCGAGCGCAGAGGGCTCAGAGCGACCCGAGATTCTGCAACCGATCCGCGTGTATGTGGGCACGGGCACGACTGAAGCGGGTGTTGAAGCGACGTTGAGCCAGCAGGTCGACACTGCGATAGCCGAACTGAAACGCACCGGCGCGTTCGAGCGCAAGGTGCTGAACGTCGCAACGGGAACAGGCCGTGGCTGGGTGAACGAGAACCAGTCACGCGCGCTCGAGTATCTCTGGGGCGGAGACACCGCAACCGTTAGCGTGCAGTACTCGCATTTGCCGAGCTGGATGTCGTATCTCGTAGATGCCGAGCGGGCCCGTAAGACTGGGCTTGCGCTCTTCGATGGAGTCTATGACTACTGGGTCACGCTGCCCGCCTCAGAGCGGCCGAAGCTGGTGGTGAGCGGCGAGAGTCTCGGTTCGTACGGCAGCGAGGGCGCCTTCACGGGTGCGAGTGACCTCGCGGCGCGAACTGATGGGGCGCTCTGGGTGGGGCCGACCGCGAATAACGTGCTGTGGCAGCAGTTCACCGTGCGCCGAGATGCCGGGTCGTCGGTGTACCTTCCGAGCTATGACGGGGGAGCAACCGTGCGGTTCTCGCCCGATGGCGAGGCGTGGCCGGGCGATGGGGAGTGGGCGGTTCCGCGCGTCGGCTACCTGCAGCATGCGAACGATCCGGTGACGTGGCTAGATTTCGGCGCTACTTTCGCTAGACCAGAATTTTTGGGCGAGGATCGCGGCCCGGGGGTGCCCCGGCAGATGGTCTGGGTTCCGGTGATCATGACACTGCAGCTTGCCGTGGATCAGCTCGCCGCAGGCATTCCCGACGGGCAGGGGCACGAATTCGGGCAGGCTCCGGTCTATGCGTGGGCGCAAATTTTGCCGCCCGACTCTTGGCCGACGGCCTCGACCGAGCCGCTCGCCGCCTGGCTTGCCGAGCTGCGCCAGAGCGATCTCGACACCACTTCTTCAAGCGGGTGACAGGGCCGGTAGCGGCCGTCATCGACTCAATCAAACAATCAACCGCGTCGCGCGCCACCGAACGGAATCAGGCGTGGAGTGCGAGCAACGTAGGCCTGGTACTCAGGATCATCACCCCACTTGCGCGCGGCCTTGGCCTCGAGCAACGGGATACCGCTGACCTTCGTCAGCAGGAGCACCACGAACACCGGTGAGAGCAAAGCAACCCATTGCCACCCCAGCAGCGAGGGGGCCGCAGCGAGGAACACTCCGATCCAGAGCAGAATCTCGCCAAGGTAATTGGGGTGTCGCACGACTGACCACAGGCCGCTCCGAATGAATTGCCCCGAGTGCTGTGACTGCTTCTTGAACCTGCTCTTCTGCCAGTCGGCGACCACCTCGATGCTGAGACCCAGCGCCCACACCGCGGCGCCGAGCCACAGCATCCAGTCGACGGGTGCGCTCGCTGCCGTCGAGATGGCGATCCAAGCAGCCGCGGCGGTGAGGCTGACCCAGAGCCCCTGGATCGTCCAGACCGAAAAGAAGCGCATCGGGTCGCGCCGGATCTCGGTGAAGCGTTCGTCACCGCCCGAGCGAATGTTGCGAACCAACAGGAAAGTTCCCAGTCGCAACGCCCAGATCACGACCATCGCACCGAGCGCGACCTGGCGCAGATCGAGCGCGGGTGCGAGCGCGAGTAGTGTCGCGGTCACCGCGATGTAGGTGGCACTGCCGACCGCATCGAAGAACCGGTCCGTGCGGGCGATCGCTGCGGGGATGAAAGCGAGCCACTGCACGAGAAAAGCGATGCCGACGGCAACGGCGAACGCGGGCACTCCGATGACCGTCCATCCGGATTGACTTCCTGCCCAAGCGAGGGCGATCCCGAGCGCGACCGCGACGAGTGTGAGCGTCAGGGAGCGGGTGGCGGATTGTTTCATGGCGATGGCGGTCTTTCTCTCTTGAGGGGCGAAAGGGAAGGTCAGTGGAAGAGCTCGGTAACGACGGGGTCGAGCGCATCGAGCAACGGTGCGCGCTTCAGCTTCATGGTGGGAGTGACGAAATTCTGCTCGTTTGCTGGGGAGATGAGCACTGCCTTCCAACGCTGCACCCGCTCGCTCGGGACCACTTGCTCATTTGCCTGCTGTACCGCGGCGCTGACCTCTTTCAGGATCGATTCGTCGTGGCAGAGCTGAACGCCGGAGGCTGGCAGAGGGCTTTGAGTGTTGGGCTCGTGTGCGTGGCCCCGAGCGAGAAGCGCTTGGGGATCGAGCACGAGCACCCCGACGAGATAGGGGCGGTCGTTGCCGACGAGCACCGCGTGGGCGACGAGCGGATGCGTCTCTGCCGTCTGTTCCCAGGTCTCGGGGGAGATAGTGCGGCCGGTCGAGGTGACGATCACGTTCTTGGCCCGCCCCATCAGGGTGAGCGTGCCGTCTTCATCGAGGGAGCCGAGGTCACCGGTGCGGAAGTAGCCGTCGAGGAACGCCCCCTCGTTGTGCTCTGGTCTCCGATATCCGGCGAATATCCCGACGCCTCGTGCCAGCACTTCGCCCTCGGACGAGATTGCAACGATGTTGCCGGGAAGCGGCGTGCCCACGGTTCCCGATCGGAGTGAGCCGGGGCGACCCCCGGCAAGCGGCGCGGTTGTCTCTGTCAGTCCGTACCCTTCGATCACCGGAACGCCGAGCCCGCGAAAGAACTGAGCGAGGGAAGGCTGTAGGGTTGCCGCCCCTGAGAGCAGGTAATCGATCCGATTGCCCATGACGGCGCGGAGCCGACGGTAGAAGACCCTGTCGAATACTGCGTGCTGTGCGCGCAGCGACATCGGCACTCGCTGCTCGACCCCGGCGTCTACACGTTCGAGGTGCGCGCCCCAGCGCTCGGCGGTTTCGACCGCCCGCCTCCAGAGCGGTTCGATCTTTTTCGTGCGAGCGGCAGACTCGGCTGCGGCCTGAATCTTCTCGAGCACGCGTGGCACCACCACGAGAAAGGTCGGCTTCAGCACCGTGAGCGCCTGCACAACTTCCTTCGGATCTGACAGGTGAGCGACACGCATTCCTTTGGCCACGCAGATGAGCTGCAGCGCGCGCCCGAGCACGTGCGTGAGCGGCAAGAAAAGCACGGTATTGCCGGTGTCTTTGACCACCTCGCCGTAGGCGGCAGCGGTGTTCAGTACCTGACCAACAAGGTTTCGGTGCGTGATCTGCGCGCCTTTCGGCGTGCCGGTCGTGCCAGAGGTGTAGACGATCGTCGCGATATCGTCGAGCGAAGCCGAGCGGCGTCGATCCTCAAGCGTCTGTTCGGAGACATGGGGCGCAAGCGACTTGAGGTCGTCCATCGAGGGTGGCAAAGCGTGTTCAGAGGCCGAGAGAGGCGTCGCGCCGAACACCCAAACCCGAAGCTCTTGGCCAGTGCGTTCGGCCGCTGCCATGATGCGCTGGTGAGTAGCGCCGTCGCCCGCGAATGCCGCAACGGGTGAGACATCGCGCAGGATCGCATCGAGTTGCGCGTCGGTCGCTGTGTCGTAGGAGGGCACCACGATTGCCCCTGCGAACATCGACGCGAAGTCGGCCACTGCCCATAGGTATTGGGTGGGCGCCATGATGAGTACGTGGTCGCCTGCCCCGATCCCGCTCGCAATGAGGCCGCGGGCGACCCCGCGGACTTCGCTCATGAAGTTGCTGGTGCTTACCTGCTCCCATGCGCCAGCCAACATCCCATTTTCTGGCCTGACTTCGAATGCAATGTGGTCAGGGGCGTCGCGAAGCCTGTCGACCAGCAGATCAGTGGTGTTGCGAATTGTTGACAGATCGACCAATCCCTTGGCCGAGGCGACGCCGGCGATAGTGACACTGCCTGAAGGTGGCGAGTCTGCTTGCATCGCGATCCTATCTCAAAAAACTAGCTTGGTTTATATTAAACCAAGCTAGTAACTATTTCTACCCCAGGTTCCATCTCACTTCGGGGCTTGCACTGCACCGGTTTCTCGGTGTGCCCCCTCCCGCTTGAGCAGCGCACACCGAGAAACCTTGGGGAGCGTTGGATAGTTATGCGGGAGGCATCAGGACGCCGTCGATCAGATACACGGTCGCGTTGGCAGTCTGCACACCACCGCAAATCACCTGCGCGCCATTGACCATCAGCGAGTCGCCGGATCCGGTCACCTCAAGCGACTGACCCTCTACCGTGGTGTGAGAGCCGGCGATGCTCGAAGGCTCGATTTGGCCAGAAACGACGTGGTAGGTGAGCACCTTGGTGAGCAGGGCCGAGTCCGTCTTCAACGTATCGATCGTTGCAGCGTCGACCTTGGCGAACGCGTCGTCGACGGGGGCGAACACCGTGAACTCTCCGCTGTTCAGCGTGTCGACGAGGTCGACATCGGGATTCAACTGACCACTTACCGCGGAAACGAGCGTCTTCAGCATCGGATTGTTCGACGCCGCAACCGCAACGGGATCCTGTGACATTCCCTGAATCGAGCCTGCGCCGTCGGGCACCGCATCCGCGTAGGCGGCGCAGCCGGGGCCGACCAGGTTCGCTGCCGGATCCATAGTTTGCGTCGATTCGCTCGTCTCGGTCGGCGCTTTCTGCTCTGGCGCGGTGTCGGTTTCGGCGCCCATCGAGCAGCCGGTCAACGTCACCGCAAGCGTTGCGACCGCGAATGCGGCACCCAGGGTCTTCTTCTTCGTGAACATGATTCCTCCTCGAATAACATCCCGCGAACTCCGCGGGTTGTGAGGGGTTCGGAGCCCTCGACGAATCGGATGGGAAATTCTCAAAACTTTTTTCTGCGCGCCGAAACAGCCATCCGAAAGACGCCCAGCTCCGAACCACATGCAAACGAAAGGTCTCTCATGGATATCGTGCTTATTGGGCTGCTCGGTGGTCTTATCACCGGCATCTCACCGTGCATCCTGCCGGTGCTTCCGGTTATCTTCCTGACTGCCGGTGCTCGCCCAGCGGCGCGTGGCAAGGCGCCAGAGGTCATACCTGCCAAGCGCAGTCGGCCCTACTGGATCATCGCCGGCCTTGTGCTGAGCTTCTCAGTCGTGACGCTGCTCGGCTCGCTGCTGCTCGGCCTGCTCGCCATCCCACAGGATGCTATTCGGTGGGCCGGGGTCGCGGTGCTGGTCGCGATCGGCTTCGGCATGCTCTTTCCGGGCTTCGAGCAGCTCCTTGAAAAACCGTTTCAGCGTTTGCCACGTCGGGCCGTGGGCGACGGTGGAAACGGCTTCGGCATGGGGCTCGCCCTCGGAACGATCTTCGTGCCGTGCGCGGGGCCGGTGCTCGCAGCGATCATTGTCGCGGGCGCGACCGGCACGATCGGTGTGGGAACGGTGCTGCTGACGCTCTCATTCGCCGTCGGCGTCGCGATACCGCTACTGGTGTTTGCGCTTGCCGGGCGCGAGGTGGCGCAGAGAATTCGCGGGTTTCGCAAGCGGGAGCGAATGATTCGAGTCATCGGTGGAGTGTCGTTGATCGCCCTTGCCATTGGCCTCGCCTTCAACGTTCCGCAGATGCTGCAACGTCTGCTGCCCGACTACACCTCTGGCTTGCAACAGAGTCTCGCCGAGAGTGATGCGGGCACGAGCGCGCTCGGGCTTGGCGGGCTCGTGACCGACGAGAACCGGCAGCTCGATAACTGCACGAACGGCGCGACGAAGCTCGAGTCGTGCGGAAGTGCACCCGCCATCGAGGGAATCGAAAGCTGGCTGAACACACCCGGGGGCGAGGCAATCGATCTCGCGCAACTTCGGGGCAAGGTCGTGCTCATCGACTTCTGGGCTTACTCGTGCATCAATTGCCAGCGTTCGATTCCTCATGTGGTGGCGTGGGATCGGGCCTATCGAGATGCCGGGCTTCAAGTTATCGGCGTGCACTCGCCCGAGTATGCGTTCGAGAAAGAACTGGCAAACGTAGCGGCGGGAGCCGACGATTTCGGCATCACGTATCCGGTCGCCCTCGACAACAAGCTTGCGACGTGGACGAACTATCGCAACCGCTACTGGCCGGCTCACTATCTCATTGACGCCGAGGGCACAGTGCGACACATTTCGTTCGGCGAGGGCAACTACGCCGTCACCGAGCAGCTCATTCGAGAGCTCTTGCGAGACGCTGATCCGCGTGTCGATCTGCCGAGAGCAACCGACACTGCCGACACGACACCAGAGGTTGGAAGCACTACGCCCGAAACCTTCCTCGGGTCTTCGAAGGATCGAAATTTCGCCGGGCCTGGCGAGTACCGCGCGGGGTCGCGCGAGTTCAACTACCCCGAGAAGCAGCCCCAGGATACGTTCGCACTCGAGGGGTCTTGGACGGTGGAAACACAGTACGTCACACCTCAGGGGGATGCCGGCGCATCGGTGCGCCTCTCGTATCGCGCGAGCGAGGTGCGTGCGGTGTTCGCGGGCACCGGTTCGGTCGAGTTGCGCCGTGATGGGGGATCGTCGCAAACGCTCGAGATCGACGGCACTCCGAGGTCGATCCAGCTGCTCAAGTCTGAGAGCCCAGGCGACGGGAGTCTCGAGCTTCGTCTGCCGGCAGGCGTGCAGCTGTACTCCTTCACATTCGGGTGATTCGAGAAGAACTCGCTGGCGAAGACGCGCACGCAGATGAGGTGAATGGGGCATGCTAGAGGAGATGGTCATCGATGGAATCGAGATTCTCGGGGGCGGCGACGCTGCTGATCCCGCGGACGATGCGCTGCTGCGAGCAGCCCAGGGTGATCAGCGCGCCTTCGCCGAGCTATACGACATGATGTCGGCTCGTGTCTTCGGCCTCATTCTGCGCGTCGTGGTTGACCGGTCGCAGAGCGAGGAGGTGCTGCAGGAGGTGTTTCTCGAAGCCTGGCAGACCGCCACTTCGTTCGACACGGATCGGGGCCGTGCGCGCAGCTGGTTGTTGACCATCGCGCACCGGCGGGCCGTCGATCGGGTGCGGGCATCGCAAGCATCTCGCCGCCGCGACCTGGTCGCCGGCGCGCGGGATCTCGCCGAGTCGAGGCCGGCCGTCGACGACGAAGTTGCACTGCTCATCGATGCGGGAAGCGCTATCAGCGCCCTCAACGAACTTCCGGAATTACAGCGCCGTGCGATCGTGCTCGCCTACTTCGGCGGATACAGTCAGAGCGAGATCGCCGCGCTTCTCGACACACCACTCGGCACCATCAAGACACGAATACGGGACGGCCTGAGCAGGCTCAGAAGAGAATTGGAGGCGGCGCGATGAACGAGCAAGAGTTTCGCGAGCTCTCCGCAGCGCGCGCGCTCCACGCGCTCTCCGCAGACGAGGAGCAGGTCTTTTCGAGTGCCCTCGCGCAACATCCCGAGTGGCACCGGATTGTTCGAGAAGACCAAGACACTGCGGCTGCGCTGGCCGAGGCGAGCGACGAAATCGAGCCACCCGCATCTGCGCGCGCGTCGATCCTCGACCTCGTTTCGCGTTCGCCGCAGTTCGAGGCGACGGACGAAGCGAACCGGACTGCCGAAGCTGAAGCCGTCACCGAGACCGCCGATCGAGAGCCGGCCCCGGTCACACCGCGACGCCGCTTCGCGGGTTGGTTCGCACTCGCCGCCTCGGTCGCGGTGCTGCTCACCGGCGCGCTGGTGTTTCCCTGGAACAACCTCTCGAGCCCGGTAAACCCGGTCATCGCAGCGCTGCAACAGATCGATGCGGAGGGTGACGCTGAGGTCGCAAGCGCCGATCTCGCAGATGGCACCTCTGCCGCAGTGCACTGGTCGACGGACGCGAAGCAAGCGGTGTTCGTTGCCGAAGGGATGCAAAGCGCGCCAGAAGACCGAGATTATGAACTCTGGATCGTGCGGGGCGACCGGCCGATCTCGCTCGGTGTCGTGCCGGTCACCCGAAAGGGATCTGTGGCAATGCTCGCACCGGGGTTCAAGCCCGGCGACGCCGTAGCAATCACGGTAGAGAGCAAAGGGGGATCACCCACGGGCACTCCGACGACCGAGCCGATCATGGTGATCGCCACTGCGTGAAGGTCGTCACCGACAAACGACAAGAGGTCCCCACCGCCGAAGCGATGAGGACCCCCAGTGATCAGTGCCCCCGGAGGGATTCGAACCCCCGACCTTTGGTTCGGGCGAACAAACCCTTGGCGTCATTTCAATGATCTTGCTCGCCAGTGTATCGTTTTGGACGCGAATCGACGTGTCCGAATAGCGGGCTAGGAAGCCTTCGGGCACACTTCCCTGGTGAAAATCAAACACTCGAACGTAAAACCAATCTCAGCTCAATGGGACACCCTCATTGAGCGCTTCTTGAAACACCTGCGCGTGCATGGTCAACGGCGAGAAACAATGCGTACGCGACGCGAACATCTCCACTTCCTCGCCCGTACTATTGGCGTTCCGCCAGATGAAGTTACCCGCGAGTCCCTAGTCGAATGGTGTTCTGAACAGGACTGGGCTCCGGAAACGAGACGAGGCAGGTACAACACTTTTCGGGTGTTCTGGCGATGGGCCTCGGAACAGTCATTGCTTGACGACGTCGCAGACTGCCTACCCATGATCAAACAAGGCAAGGGCGTTGCTGACCCCGCACCGGAGGAGGTCTACGTCAGCGCATTGGCAAACGCTGATGAACGCACACGCTTCATCCTCAGGCTGGGTGCTGACTACGGGCTCAGGCGGGCGGAAATTGCGGTTGTGCGAGTGCCTGATGACTTAATCCGGGACCTAATTGGGTGGACGCTTGTTGTGCACGGGAAGGGTGGCAAAGTTAGGCTCGTCCCGCTTGAAGACGACATGGCCTACCTGCTGTTGGATCTTCCCGAAGGCTATATGCTCCCGGGAGAAGTTGACGGGCACCTTTCCGTATCCTATGTCGGTCGTCTCGCCTCGCGAGCTCTGCCAGGGAGGTGGACACTCCACAAGCTCCGTCACCGATTCGCCACCAAGGGATTTGCTGAAACGCGCGACCTCTATGGGATCCAGCAATTGCTTGGTCACGCCAGCTCTGACACAACCACAAGCTACATCCTTCACGGAATGGATCAGCTGCGATCCATCACGCGAGCAACTTCAAGCAGCAAAAGAATAGAAACCGAGAACTTAACTCATTAGTTCATCGGATTGGGGAGAATAAGCCACGGCCATATCGGTCGTGGCTTTATTTTTTCGCAATGCCACCTGCGGCCTTCATGAGGCGCGGCAGCAGTCAGCGAGACGGCGACACGAAGCCACAGGCGAGACAAGCCTGACCTGACTGCAATCGGGTTCAGAAGGTTAACCCATCACCCCTAGTCGCGACATCCTGCGTAGCGACATGTTTGTCACTGGCGACAAGCGCCAGCGACATTCTGACGCCCTCCGGGCGCGACATTCCCGAGCCTGTCGGCTCGTTCCTTTGCCGTGAAGCCTTCGGCAGTCTACGGACGACACCGACTCCACCCACCCAGTCGCGACACCCGCACGCGGCTGTCGCTTGACGCGTCGCCCTCGCGTGTCTGACGCCACGCAGGTCCTCCGCTGTGCGCAGGCTCCGCCGCTGTCGCCTCCGAAAGGCACTACGTGCCTTCACGGCAAAGAAACGTGGAGGGGTTTTCAGAGAAAGGGAAACCAATGACCACCATCACCGAATCAATCACGCGACATGACGCGACACGGATTGCTGAAGCTATCGAAGGCTCGTTCGCGATCCCGTATGCCCCCTGGGTTTGGCAGATCGTCCTCAGCGACAACGGCGACATGGCCATCTCGCACTGTCGCGTCGAATGCCCCGAGCCAAGCGCCGAGTGCCAGTGCTACCTCGACGGCAACACAACCACCGTCGACGCGACACGCATCAGCGACACCTACGAACGAGTCGCGTCACAACCAAGACGGCTCTGCTGCCCCGACCCGGACAACTTCTGCGCCGAGGACGCAGACCAGATCCTCCAGCACCTGCTCTATGGGCAGACCGTATTCGGATAGTCGACAGGGGTGGCCGCCGAGCGGCCACCCCTCCCGAAAGGCACCCCATGCCCGAAGAACTCCCCACCTGGTTCGCAGCGATCGCCGCACCACTTCTGTGGCTCGCCGCCATGTACATCAACTGGATCATCCCAAGCAGCAAACGAAAGGCAGACCAATGACCACCCCAACCGTGCTCCGAGCAAAAAACAGCGCAGACTTCCTCGCAGCCCTCCCACAAGCCGTAGGCTTCAACGCCACGAACAGCTGCTTCATCATGTCGTTAAAAGGCGACAAGTCAGAGCGCACCGCGCGCGTCGACCTCCCCGAGCACATCGCGCCCACACCCGAGCTCAAGCTCTGGTACCAAGCGGTCAGAGAACTCGCCCGTCACACCAATTCGGTCGCACTTATACTCACCACCGATGCGCCGCTCACCAGCGAACCGTGGCGCTCAGAGATCGGATCGCTTGCCCGCGTCCTCACCGTTCTGCTCGCAGAAGACGGTTGCAGCGTCAAAGACGTCTGTGCCATAGCCCCTGACGGGTGGGCATGCTTCGCCCAACAACAAACCCCCGAGCTGCGCGACCTCAACGAAATTGGCGGCAGCCCACTCGCCAGCACCGATGCGGTGCCCACCCTCGACGAGTGGCGGGCACACAACAACACCACACCCAGCAACCTTGCCGAGGTGCTCCACCTCCCCAGCTAAGGAACACCAGCCCCGCCGCACCCAGCGGCGGGGCGAGGGGAACCCCCTCGCGCACCCCAACGGCAGCGCACACGCTGCACTGTCCGCATCCGCGGCCAGGCGCCGGCGACGGAGGCCGGCGTGAGGAATGGGCGCAAGCGCCCACCCAACACAGGGCGAAGCCCATTTCTTTGCCGTGAAGCCGAAGGCAGCATACGGGCATCGGCGCTCACGCAAACTCACCCACCACCCGC
Organism: Leucobacter sp. UBA1945; assembly: GCA_002336855.1. Classification (GTDB taxonomy): domain Bacteria; phylum Actinomycetota; class Actinomycetes; order Actinomycetales; family Microbacteriaceae; genus Leucobacter. Next base: position 91,507 of record DDEV01000008.1, read on the forward strand.
TACGCGGCTCGTGGGCCGGCATCACTCTCGGCCGTCTCTCCCTACGGTCGGCCGTCCAGGTGTGACACCTCTCGCTTGCGCTCCGCGCCGATACCCGCGCGGCACCAAGGTGCCTTCACGGCAAAAAAACGTGAGGTTTTGAGAGCGCGAGAGAACACATCGAAGTACCAGGAGGAAATCATGGCAATCACCGTTTACACCAAGCCGGGCTGTGTCCAGTGCAACGCAACCTACCGGGCGCTGGAGAGCAAAGGGCTCGAGTTCGATCTGGTCGACGTTAGCGAGCATCCTGAAGTCATCGAGTACATCGAAGAGCTCGGGTACAGGCAGGTCCCGGTGGTCGTTGTTGATGACGAAAACCATTGGTCCGGGTTCCGCCCAGACAAGATCAGCGCCGTTGCAGAGCTTCTGGCGGTCTGACATGTCTACGCAACAGATCCTCTTCCCTGCGGCCGTCACCGCACAGCTCGAGATCCTCGCAGACATGCTGCTAATGGGCGAGATCGGCCTCCAAGACCTTCCCGCACCTCTCGTCGCTTTCTTTCACCTCGGCGCAGCGAGCGAGCGCACCGTTCTTGCCCCGCAGATCCTTGACCTCGAACACGAATGCGACCTGCTCTACCTCGCGGCCGCGCACCCCGCCGAGCGTGCTGCAGACCTCCAGCAGCGCCTCAACGAGCACTTCGAGCTCGAAGCAAACCAGTTCTTCACCTCGCCTCAGCACCCCGCAGCGACAGCTGCCTAACCAGTAAGGAACACCATGACCCACAGCCCAGAACTCCCTGAAAGCTACAACAGCATGGGCGGTGAAACCCAGGACATTCTTGAAGCCCAGGTTCGCCCCCGCAACGATGGCGATCGCGCGTCGACCGGCCTCGTAGACTTCCTCGACGAAGGCGATGTGCAGCTCACCGCCCGCGTTACTAAAGTCGGTGACGGGTACATGCTCGTCATCGACAACCCGGGCGAACTGCCCCTCGTTATCGATCACGCGGCCGATCGCCGCGCCCGGATGACCGCAATGGGAGAGCTGATCGAGCAACTCGAAGCGATCGCGGCAGAGCACGACCTCTTTTTCGTGTCTGACGGCGAGCCCGCTGCCTTCGCCGGAGGCCACCTCATCCTGACCTCACACAGCTCGCCCCCCGAGATAAGCCACCAGACATTCGCAGTCACCTTCATCAGCCACGGCGACGACCACGACGACGCCGAACGCTGGGACGACGTCGCCCACTCCTGGAGCTACACCGCCACCGACATCTCAACAGCCGGCCCCGCACCAAGGCACCGCGTGCGCGACTCAAGCGAAGGCCCCCTGAGTGATACGAGCCCGGTCATTGCAGCCGCCCGTAATTGGATCGAAACCGAGCTCGCCCCCCGCGTGGCCTACACGCCGAGCGCACCATCACTGACCCCGGCACCGCCTACACCCGGAATGACCTACTAACAGTCCCTAAGGAGAACTCATGCCCAGCCGCAAAGGTACCGCCGTCATTGTCGTAGCACGCACAACCCTCAACACAGGCGAGGAACGCGCCACCCATTACGGCCCGTTCCTGCCTCACGCCGGAAGCGCCACGACATGGTTCGTTCAGACCCTCAAGAACGAGCTCGCCGACAACCACCTCTACCAAGACTTCGAGGTCACCATCGAGAACCTCTTCATCGGAGACAACGAATCCGACTGTGCGGTAGTCGCGACTCGATAGCGGAACCGCCCACCCCGCACTGAAACCATGCGCAGGGCCCCAGACTCGAAGCCCCCGGCCACCCGTTTCCCTTTCTCGGCCGGGGGCTTCGTTATGGGTAAGTTCCGATATTCGGTGGACCGGAATGGTGACGCAATCAGTGCTACCATGACGCCCTAGTGTTAGTATCTGCGTATGGATGCAGATACGAAGATATGCGGCATGGACACCGCGTCCGAGTTCGTCGACCTTGCAGCTGAAGTGCTCGGAATCCTTTCCGATCCCACCCGTATCAAGATAGTTCTGGCCCTCAGCCGGGCCGAAGAACTTCCGGTGAACGCGCTCGCTGAGCTTGTCGAAAAGAAGCCGTCTGGCGTGTCGCAGCACCTTGCCCGGATGCGAATGGCGCGTATGGTCACGACCCGCCATGAGGGCACAAGCGTGCTCTATCGCCTTACCGACGAGCACGCGCTCAAGCTCGTGATCGAGGCGATCAAGCAGGCCGAGCACGCCGTAGCGAATGGGCAGATGCCGCCCCATCACGCCGCACCCCAGCACTAATTCCACATACTTCCGCAATCAGTAAGGCCCTTGATGCTTGCCGTTCTCCGCAATCCGACCTACGCGAAGCTGTTCAGCGCGCAGATCATCGCTCTACTCGGGACGGGGCTGCTCACGGTAGCGCTCGGCCTGCTCGCGTTTGAGATCGCCGGAGGCGACGCGGGCATCGTGATGGGTGTGGCGATGACGATCAAGATGGTCGCCTACGTCGCGGTATCCCCGGTTACGACCGCCCTCGTTGCCCGTCTTCCCCGCAAGTCGGTGCTCATCGGTGCCGACCTCGTCCGCGCCGGCGTCGCCGTCTCCCTCCCGTTCGTCACCGAGGCATGGCAGATCTACTTCCTGATCTTTCTGCTCCAGTCCGCGTCGGCCACGTTCACACCCACGTTCCAGGCCGTGATTCCCTCGGTCCTGCCCGACGAGCGCGAATACACCCGGGCGCTGTCACTGTCCCGGCTGGCCTACGACCTGGAATCGCTCGTGAGCCCGATGCTCGCCGCGGCGCTGCTCACGGTGGTCAGCTTCCACAACCTCTTCGTCGGGACCGTGATCGGGTTCCTCGCCTCCGCGATCCTCGTGATCGCATCTCGGTTCCCGCACATCGAGGTGCCGCCCCCGGCCCACTTCTTTGACCGACTCACCCGCGGTGCGCGAGCGTTCTGGGCCAGCCCCGAACTGCGCGGCCTGATGGGATTGAACCTCGTCGTAGCGACCACCACGGCGATGGTGATCGTGAACACCGTCGTCCTCGTCCAAGGCGACCTCGACCGCCCGCAACCCGACGTCGCCCTCCTCCTCGCGGCCTATGGTGGCGGATCGATGCTGGTTGCGCTCGGCATGCCGAAACTCCTCGACAAGTTGCCCGATCGTCCTGTCATGCTCACCGGCGGCATCACCCTCCCGATCCTCCTTACCGCAGTCGCCGGAACCATCGCCTGGCTGCAGGGATCCGCGCAGTGGATCATGTTGCTCGTCTTGTGGGTGCTGCTCGGCGCGGCGACGTCTACGATCCTCACCCCGTCCGCACGCCTGCTGCGCCGCAACAGCACCGAGCAGAACCGACCCGCGGTCTTCGCAGCCCAGTTCTCCCTCTCACACGCTTGCTTTCTCATCACCTACCCCCTCGCAGGCGTCCTCGGCGCTGTGATCGGGTTGCCGGCGGTTGCGATGATTCTGGTCGCCACCGGAGTGCTCGGAGCTGTCTCCGCCGTCATGGCGTGGGGAAAGGTGGCGGACGAAAAGGTCACCATGGCGACCTAGGGATCATGGGGTCGCGCCCGCCTGATGGGTGAATCCTGCAACAGATGCAGGCACTGCCGGTCGACCCCTACTTCCTCATGAGCACTCTCCCTTGCCACTCCGGCCACTCCGGTCGAGTGCGCGGTATGGATCCTGCATCTGGCGCAATTCAGGAAAGAACATGCACTGTCAGACCGCAGGCGTATGATTCTCATTCGAACATATATTCGAATCGTTGGGAGGGTGAGACAGCATGCTGCGGAGGGTTTCGTTGGTGCGAGGTGCACCACTTGTGCCGATCGCGGTACTCGAGGCGCTTGTCGCCTGCGGCTTCCCCTCGCCGTCTCAAGACTACGAAACACGAGAAATCGACCTGGTGGAACATCTCGGCCTGCGAAGCCCGACCACCGACCTCCTGCAGCAAGACGGAAGTGACCTTGAGAGCATCGGGATATTCAACGGCGACTACCTCGTTGTAGACCGCGCTGCTACCCCGAAGGACGGGCAGATCGTTGCCGCAACCGTCGACGGCGACCTCGTCGTCCGTCGGCTACGGCGACGATTCGGCATAGGTGTATCTCTTCTGCCGGCACACCCCGAACTCGAGACCCTGCATCTCGCCGATGGTGCCGACTTCCTTGTGCAAGGCGTCGTAATGCTCGGTCTTCACTCACTGCTCCCAGGCACCATCTCGCGGAAGACGCTGAGCGACGAAGCGGAACTGCAGCAGCTGCTCGGCCTCCGCCACCCCGCCCGGTACATCATCCGGGCATACGGCCACTCGATGGAGCGCGCAGGAGTATTTAGTGGCGATGAAGTCATTGTCGATCGCGCACGTCGACCAGAAGACGGACAAATCATCGTCGCGATCGTCGACAACGAGTACACGCTCAAGCGGCTGCGTCTCGGAAGCAACAGCGTGGTGTATTTGGAACCCGAGAACCCCGCATTCCCCAGCCTGGAGATCCCGGAACTTTCCGAACTCAAGGTTTGGGGCGTAGCAACATGGAGCGTGCGACATGTCACCGCAGATTGAACGCATGGTGGCGCTCGTCGACTGCGAGAGCTTCTTCGCGAGCTGTGAACGCGTCTTTGACCCGACCCTCGCAGGGAAACCAGTCGTGGTGCTCTCCAACAACGACGGCTGCGTAGTCGCGATGAGCTCCGAAGCGAAAAAGGAACACCGAATCCCGATGGGTACGCCCTGGTTCAAACTTAAGAACTACGCCAACGCGCACGGGGTGATCGCCCGCTCGAGCAA